>CAYYPX010000007.1:0-29793 GCA_964473655.1 uncultured Micavibrio sp. | reverse complement strand
TGGGCCGCGTGTTTCATGACGCACCAAGCGTTCTTCATTTCGGTCGCAAGGGCGATGGCCCAGTTTTAGAAGCCGGAATGTTTTTCACCATTGAACCGATGATCAACGCGGGCCATTACGCCACGAAAGTTTTGGCCGATGGATGGACCGCCATCACACGTGACCGATCATTGTCCGCACAATTCGAACACTCACTCGCCGTCACCGATGACGGATTCGAAATTTTCACACTCTCGCCCAAAGGTTTCACAAAACCACCTTACGCGTAAGCGTATGATCAACCTTTGAAATTCAATAAAATCACAAAAACATTGACATTTTTGTGCGCTGCGTTATGCTCTCAATCAACTAGCAAAAGCTAGAAATTATAAAAAAACTACAAACAGGGAGTTAAAATGTTGAACTTTTTCAAACGCCTTTTTGGCGGAACTGCGACTGCACGTAACACTATCGAAGCTGAACCTCAGCACACACCATCCTCACGACAATCCTACACAACAGAACGACGAAGACCCGAAAGCAGGCCAACTGCCGCTAGGGGCTATGATGACTCTTCTCGCCGCAGAAACGATGACGGTGCATATCCAACTTTTGATACGAGTTCCCCGCTTCATCCTATCTGGCAAACCCATACCCACAGTGATCCAACACCATCGCACTCCAATGATCATTGTAATACCAGTGGTGGTGGCAGCAGCAGCGATTACGGCTCTTCCTCTTCTTCTTATGACAGTGGTAGCAGCAGTAGTGATGGCGGCGGAGGCGGCGGTGGATGCGATGTATCGGCCGATCCGCGATTGGAAATGCGTCCGCGCAGAGCCCTCGCGCTTTAATCATCTAACTATAAACGACGAAAAAGGCGGCCTATGGCTGCCTTTGCGTGTTGTCTCAATCAGGGCCGCACTGTAGAGATTCTATCGCGTCATACATCTGCATCTTTTTTACATGGTCTATTTTTCTATGCGTTAAAAAATCAGACAACAAATCACAACTTACACAAAGAGCCACACCAGAAAAAATTGTATTAAGATCCTGACCGACAGCAACAGACGCCATCATGAAAGACGCCGTCAAATTGGCGACTGTCTGAACGAAACGCTGCTCGGCATAAAGGGATTCTACACGTGGAGCGATCAAGGGTTGCGCACCGTGATATATTTCAACGAACTCATCGTTACTCAGACGTGTATCCCAATTATACTCCATGCTTCTTTTTAGTGTCAAAGCATCGCGCCTGACATCATCGGGAATATTTTGATTAATTGGAGGAAGGTAAGAATGCGACATAGATTATTCTCAAGAAAAATTTACGGCGCAGGCGTAGGAAGTGTTTCTTGGGGCGGTTCTTCTCTATCCCACAGAACATCCATCATAAACATACGCGACTTGGCATTCCGTCCCAAAGTAAGCATAGCTTCCAAACTGACACTGACCGCCGCACCTAGTGTTGCATAAAAACCGGCCGCAAAATAATCGCCCTGATAGGCATTAAAAGCAGCTGTTAATCCAGTAACTCCGTTTAATACTGTGTGCGCTACAAAATTACTTTTATTATAGTGCCCCAGCTCTTTTTCCAATGCAGGCAAGCTCTCGTTATAAATAACCACGAAAGCTTCGGCATTACCAAATTCATCAACATCGAACCCGTGTCTGACAAAATGACTCCTGATTTTGAGCGCATCTGCACGCACTTTTTCAGAAATTTCTAAGGCAGGAACATCAGACATTAAAATCTCCTTTTAATATTGGTTTCAAAACAGCGGTGGTTTTGATTTGTTGTATTTTACGGCCGGCGCGAAACGTAGTGCCCAAATCATTCGCGACGCAAAGAATAGCAGCCCCCGCCATAAAACCTTGTTCTGTAAAGGCTGCCGCAGCAACAAACGCAAGACCGGCCACATTCGCCATTTTCTGGATGGCACGTTTATGATGAATGATTTGATCGATCTCCGGCTTGATATCAGGAAGAATGCCCCTATAAATCGCAACGAATTCTTCTGGTGGCAACGTTGACGGCATTCTCTTGACGAACTGGCTCCGAAGGGAAACGGCCTCGGCCCTTATGGCGTCATTCACTTCATTCAACACAACATCCGACATGGAAATACTCTCCTGACATTGACCATACAAGCGCGGATCATTATGTCAACGCCCTATTCCGCTTTATGGGCAGCAAAAGGAATGGTAAATACCATTCATGGAAGCCGCCCAGAAAAAGCCTGAAGAAAAACCCCACTACACCGGTCACCGCGACCGGTTGCGGGAGAGGTTCTTGGTCTCGCCGGACGCGCTGCCCGATTACGAACTTCTCGAACTACTGCTCTTCATGGCGATCCCTCGCCGCGACGTAAAACCGATCGCCAAAATCCTGATCGCGCGCTTCGGCAATCTGGCCGGTGTGATGAATGCGGGGCTGCCGGAGCTTGAGGGCATAGAAGGAATCTCTGAAAACACAGCCATCGCGATCAAAACGGTGCAAGCGGCAGGATTAAGATTGCTGAAAGCCGATATCGCGGCGAAGCCGGTGCTCAATAATTGGCAACGTTTGCTAGACTACCTGCACGCCACCATGGCGCACGAGAAAAAAGAGCATTTCCGTTTATTGTTTCTGAACAAAAAGAACGAATTGATTTGCGACGAAGTGCAACAGAGCGGGACGGTCGATCATACGCCCGCCTATCCGCGCGAAATCATGAAACGCGCGCTTGAATGTGGTGCAACTGCCATCATCCTCGTTCACAATCACCCGAGCGGCGATTCCACACCCTCCAAGGCCGATATAGATATGACGAAACAAATTTGCGCCGCCGCCGCACCTTTTAATATTGTCATCCATGACCATTTAATAGTATCCAGAAGCGGTATAACCAGCTTTAAAGCATTAGGACTTATATAATAAATGATCCCTCGCTACACCCGCCCCGACATGGCCTCCATCTTCGAAGCCGAAAACCGTTTCAAGATATGGCTGGAAATCGAAACACTCGCCGCTGAAAAAATGGGTGAGATGGGAACGGTTCCGAAATCCGTTGCGAAATCCATGCGCGAAAAAGGAAATTTTGACATTGCCCGCATCGATGAAATCGAACGCGAAGTGAAGCACGATGTTATCGCTTTCCTCACCAGCGTGGCAGAATTCGTCGGCGAAGATTCGCGCTACGTCCATCAGGGCATGACGTCGTCCGACATTATCGACACGGCTTTTTCAGTACAGCTCACCCAAGCCGCCGATATTTTATTGAAAGATCTGGATGATGTTCTGGCCGCGCTGAAAAAACGCAGTCTTGAGCATAAAAAGACTCTATGCATCGGTCGCTCCCACGGTATTCACGCAGAGCCAACAACATTTGGTTTTAAACTCGCCGGTCATTACGCAGCCTTCAAACGCGCGAAAGAACGATTGATCAACGCACGTGCGGAAATCGCAGTCTGTTCTATCTCTGGCGCGGTTGGCACATACGCCACCGTTTCCCCAGAGGTACAGAAATATGTTGCCGATAAACTGGGCCTGCGCGCAGAAGATATTTCCACCCAAGTCATTCCGCGTGATCGTCACGCCATGTTCTTTGCCACGTTAGGCGTTATTGCTTCCAGCATCGAAAACCTCGCCGTAGAAATTCGCCATCTGCAAAGAACCGAAGTGCGCGAAGCCGAAGAATTTTTCTCGCCGGGCCAAAAAGGCTCCAGCGCCATGCCGCATAAGCGCAATCCAATCCTGACCGAAAACCTCACCGGTCTTGCTCGTGTTGTTCGCGCCGCCGTAACGCCTGCACTTGAAAATGTCGCGCTGTGGCATGAACGCGATATCTCGCATTCCTCCGTGGAGCGCATCATGGCACCTGATACCTGCATCGCACTTGATTTCGCATTAGCGCGCTTGGCGAATGTGATCGACAAGCTTCTCGTCTATCCGGACACGATGATGGACAACCTCAACAAGATGGGCGGCTTGGTGTTCAGCCAGAAAACTTTGCTCGCATTGACACAAGCCGGTATCTCGCGGGAAGACGCCTACCGCATCGTTCAGCGCAACGCCATGAAGGTTTGGGAATCGCGCGGGCAAAAAACTTTGCTCGATCTCTTGAAAGAAGATGCCGAAGTTGTCGCCAAGATTGCCGCGAACGATCTCGAGAAAATCTTTAAGTACGAAGATTACATCGAACATGTCGCGCCAATCATGGACGCACTTTTCGCTGCTTAAGAACGACTATCATTCTTATAAATAAAGGATTTTTGCCCTGTTCAGGGAACGTAAACGCGCCTATATTTGTTCGCAGAATTAGAATTTATTTTTTTGCAGGAGATATCGCCATGAAAGGCAACGCCCAAGTTTTGAAACGCCTCAACCTCGCACTCAAAGGCGAGCTGACAGCCATCAATCAATATTTCCTTCATGCCCGTATGCTGGATGACTGGGGTGTCACCAAACTTGGCAAACACGAATATGATGAATCAATCGAAGAAATGCGCCATGCCGATCTTTTGATCAAACGTATCCTGCTACTTGAGGGCCTTCCTAACCTGCAAGAACTCTGCAAACTCTATATCGGTGAAAATGTCGAAGAAGTATTGCGCGGCGATCTGAAACTGGAACTCGAAGGCATTGCAAACTACCGCGAAGGCATCAAGGATTGTGAAGCCGCTGGCGACTATGTAACACGCGATCTGTTCATCAAAATCCTAACCGATGAAGAAGGCCATGAAGACCATCTGAACACACAATTAAAGATGATCGAACAAATGGGTATCGAGAAGTATATCCAGCTCAACTCCGCGCCAATGATCGAGCAGGATTAATCGCTTCTAGCGCTTGCCCCAATAATCGAACGCTTTTTGCTGAATAGCCTTGATGTATTTCTCGGCCTTGGGCCCTTCCCATGCGCCTTTGTATTTGGAATCGTTCTTTTCCGTCCACCAACCTGCGCCGGGAAGACCATCCGATGCGCGCACAACAAGCACGGCAAGCTCAGGCTGCCCTCTTAATTTTGCGCGACGATCGACTTCGCCGAGCGCAACACATAATGCGCGCATTTTTGGTCGCGAAAATTCCAACCCGATTGTGTTGAGTGTTTCAGAATAGGAAATGGCTTTGCCTTCCCGCGCGCTGGCTTGAAGCAGAGCCTCGATTTCGTCGATGTCGAACAGCCTCTGCCAGAGCGGAGTCGGCATTTCGGGTTCGATATATCGTTCTTTGCGGCGCATATCTGTTATTACCATTCCCTATTAGAAAGCCAAAATCTTAGTGAGATCAGATACTTGTTATGTGGATGACAATCATTCTCAAAAACTACTTGCGAATGGTTTTCAGTTTCGCTTAAGCTTGGTCAGGTATTCTACCACTTGTACCAACCCTCTAGGAAACCCACTAAATGTATGTCTGCCTGTGCAATCCATTTTCGGACAAGGACGTCAAAAAGGCTCTCGAAAGCCCTGACATTCGCAACACACCTGCGCAAGTGTACAAAGCCTGCGCAGGCAAGGGCCCGAATTGCGGGTCTTGTATGTGCCTGATCAAAGACATGATCGTCGATCATCAATCCACCCTCGGCGTTCAACGCATCAAGGAAGAGCTTCCCACACTCGCCGAATCCGAAACCATTGCAGCAGAGTAATTCTCATCGCCCATGCCCATCCGTGATTGCAACTGCAACAACCTTCCAAGCGGCGCATTCGCCCGTGCAATATCGCGCCACTTCTCTGACGCCGTAAAAGAAGACGATCTGCTAAGTGCTGTGGCGCGCATACATCGCTGCGCCCGTGGTATGGAATCACCTCACCCCTCTTCAAACTCCTGCACCGGCTGCTTTGAGGCGATTGCCAAAGACCTTCAGGATCGCGGCCTGTTCCAAGGCCAGAGACTGCCCGAACGCACTTATGGCGACGATTGCGAACGTCGCAAACAAGCGGGCAGCATTCTTTCCTGCCGCGGAAACTGCGGATAATCTGCCATACGCCCCCTTGCCTTTCGCGCCCCCTTATGCGAGCTTACGGACAATCCAACCCAGTTCGAAATGAAGGAATGATCATGATCCGGACGCTAGCCCTTTTACTTGGGAGTTTATTTCTTATGACCGCCTCTACCAATGCCGCCGACCTAGACCCAAACAACACGCTGTATCTTGACCTCAAAGATGGCCGCGTCGTGATCAAGCTTATGCCGGATATCGCGCCAAACCATGTTGCGCGTATCAAGGAATTGACAAAAAAAGGTTTCTACAACGGCCTCGTCTTCCACCGCGTGATCGATGGCTTCATGGCGCAAACAGGCGACCCGACGGGCACAGGATCGGGGGGCTCCGATCTTCCTGACCTCAAGGCCGAGTTCAACGATTACAATTTCGGACGCGGTGCGATCGGCGCAGCAAGAACGAACAATCCTGACTCCGCAAACAGCCAGTGGTTCATTTGCTTTGATGACTGCAGCTTCCTGAACAAACAATACACCGTTTGGGGCCAAGTCGTTTCTGGTATGGAATTCGTGGACAAGATCACACGCGGCGAACCGCCATCAAACCCAGATAAAATCGTCAAGCTGCAACTCGCAGCCGACGCAAAAGAATAAAGAAAAATCCCCGCCGAAAGCGGGGATTTTTTTATGCTGGTTGCGCCTCACACAAACTGGGCTTTCGATCCGCATACGCTCGAATCCCTGCGGATGTATATTCCTGCCTTGCCGCCTCTATCTGACGTGCATGAATGAAGCAGTCCGGTGCCATTTCAACATAACCTTTTGGAAGAACTAATTTATGAAACAAAGCCGGCCCTCCATCAGGCCCCTTGCCCATAACGAGTCCTCCTACCGCAGGATAAAATTTCTCTAAAAAATCATCGAAATCAATTTTTACACAATTCATTCCAAATTTATCACTGCGGAATAAAAACTGGATTTCACGCTTTTCAAGGTTGAAACCATGTCCTTGAAAGGCATGATTACTAAACAGGCATCTGAAATGATCTCTTAACTTCATAAAACAACCTCATACATATTGTTACATCCTCATTAAACTTTAAAAATTTATAGACTTCAAGAGCACAATTGTCGCCGCGCAGCCAACAATGCCAAGCCCTGCAGTCACATCTGCCTTCTCCGTTTTGCCGATCGCGCGGTAATAGGCCATGATGATAATCGCATCGAGATATTTCACCGCCGGAACAAGGCCGGGATTATCGACGTAATGCATAGCAGCGAATTTGCTTAAGGAAACAAGGCACATCGCCGCACCCACCATTGCGCCGCCTTTTAAAGATTCTTTTGAAAACAATACTGATGCCGGTATTGGCTTTTTCACGGTGTAGAAAACAGACCACACCGAAACCATCACGAACGCTTCGAACATTACGAACGCGAATGGCCCTTGTTCGATCGTCGTGTGCTGCGTCACCATTTTATACATTAATGGACCGACCACTGCGGCAAAGAGCACGAACCAGATCATCCGCACCGCTTGCCATGACACACGGTCTTTCTTCAAACGCATGGCGAAATAAACGGACCCACATAATGCTAAAAACACCAGTGCGCTGCGCTCAGGCGTTTCCAGATATTGGAGGAACAATTGATGGTCGAACAAAAGCCATAAAACAAAAGTCAGTATCACCGATGCGGGAAGAATACGTGAGATGACCCCTGCCCCAACTTTTGGCAATGCACGAAAGAAAATCACATCACTGATCACCCAAAGCATCGCCTGCGCCGCGACCAGCGCGTAGAATTCCCATTGGTCCGGCAAACCGGAATACAAAACGAACGGAATCATAAACAGCATCGCTGCAGCCTTGTTCCAAAAAGCGAGCGCAAACCCATCGCATTTGATACGTTCGGGAATGATCAGGACAAGCGCAGATGAAGCGGCACAAAGAAGCGCAAAAACGGCCCAGAGCGGGAATTCCATGAATTTACTCCTGATCTCCATGATTTCATGAAGTTTGGGGGAAGTAAATCCGGCGCTCTCTTGAAAAAGCCTTTGGCTGCTGGTTAAATCAATCAACAGCTTAAGAGGGTGTAATGTCGGATCAACAAAACTGGTGGCGTGGCGCAGTTATCTATCAGATATATCCGCGAAGCTTTTTCGATTCCAACGCGGATGGGATTGGCGATCTGCGCGGTATCATCGGAAAACTTGATTACGTTTCATCACTCGGCGTTGATTGCATTTGGATATCCCCATTCTTCCGCTCTCCTATGAAAGATTTCGGATACGATATTTCGGATTACCGTGATGTCGATCCGATCTTCGGCACACTGGATGATTTCCGCACACTTTTAAAAGAAGCACACGCACGCGGCCTTAAGGTTCTTCTAGATCAAGTTTGGAGCCATACATCGGACCAGCACAACTGGTTCAAGGAAAGCCGCGGCAACAAAACCAATTCCAAACAAGATTGGTATATCTGGGCCGATCCGAAACCGGACGGCACGCCACCGAACAATTGGCTTTCTATTTTTGGTGGCCCCGCATGGACATGGGATACACGCCGCGAACAATATTATCTTCACCACTTCCTGAGCTCACAGCCTGCACTCAATCTCTGGAACGACAAAGTGCGGGAAGCAATCACCCATACGGCAGAATACTGGCTGGATATGGGCGTCGATGGCTTCCGTCTAGATGTCATCAATTGCGCACTCTCACACCCCGACCTTCTGGACAACCCCGTGCGCACGCCGGATATGCCACCACCAACGGATATGAATTCATCAAACCCGATGTCGCGTCAGGTGAGATCGAACGCTTATGGTTATCTATCCGATGACACCTTCAAATGGCTTAATCATCTACGCGGTATAGCAGATAGGTATCCGGATATCTTGTTAATGGGTGAAATCGGCGGCGACGATAGCGAACGTATCGCTCCTCAATACACACAAACTGCCAACAGATTGCATAGCGCCTATTCTTTCGGCCTGACCGGAAAAACGATTACAAAAGAAACTGTTCTTCGAGCCGTCCAAGAAGTTGAAAAAAATATCAACGATGGATGGATGACATACGCACTAGGCAACCACGACAACACGCGCTTTGCTTCTAATCACGGTCAGCACGAAGATGTTCGTCATGAGTATGCAATTTTCGGGATGACGCTTCTTCTCTCCTTGCGCGGTTCTGTTTGTATCTATCAAGGCGAAGAGCTTGGCCTGCCCGTTGCTGAAATTTCCTTCGAAGATATGCAAGATCCTTACGATATCCGTATGTATCCGGATTCTATGAACCGTGATGGTGGCCGTACGCCCATGCCATGGATCAAAACGGCACCGCACGCAGGATTCAGCAGCACTACCGCCTCAAAAACATGGCTGCCTGTCTATGAAGGCCATGTAGCACTCGCGGTTGATCGTCAGGAAACCGATCAGAAATCCGTTCTACATGCTTACCGCGCGTTTTTGAAATGGCGGAAGGAAACGCCGGCTTTACGCTTGGGTAACATCGACATTCTGGAATCACCAGACAATATCATCGCGTTCCGCCGTACCTATGAAGAAAAGAAAATCATCTGCGTGTTCAATGATGCGAATGCCGAACGCAGTTGGACCTACCCCGAAGGCGCAAATTACAAAATGATGTCAGATCACTCGAAGAATGCCACATCGAACGGAAACACTGCTTCCTTCACGCGCTATGGGTTTGCATTTTTTGAAGAAGCGTAATTAAACGGTCGGGGCCAAATCCATATAGGCTTTGCGCTGTTCTGGCGTGATACGCAGCTTGTCACAAAGCCCCATCAGGCGTTTGACAATCTTTTCGATCTTATCGGCGTCCTGCATAGGATCAGTCGTTTCCACACGCAAGAACAATTCCTTGTCGGTAAAGAGCAGCAATACATCGGCATTGCGCGTATTCAAAAGATTGACGATTGTCTCCATACGTTCCGGCGTCAAATAGGCGTTGCCTACTGCGTCATGCTTCATGAACACAAAATGATCGGCTTTCCACTCAGGATCTTTGATCGTGTATGGCTTAATCTTATCAAGGCTTTGCATGAAGGGCAGCATTTCCTTCGTGCCCGCCGCGCCGCCATCAATGATACCTTCCACAAGACTCAGCTCTATCGCGGTCACGAAACGGCGGGTGCGTGAATCTTCGCTGCGACGCTCTGCTGTAAAGAAAAACAATTTGTAATCGCCGATGACGCCGCTCATTTCGGCAGGTCCCATGAACGTACCGCGCTTAAACGTGAAGTTACGTGCCTTTGCGAAAACTTCCCAAGCCGCTTTCTGACGCAGGAGTATCTGTAGCGACCATAAGGTCGCCCCGATCAGGATGGATGAAATGACAATCCAGAGAAAAATCCACATGGCCGTTCTAAATCCTTTAAAAACCGCGAAAAAATCCTGCGGCCTCAGAGCATTAGTTTAGCGTGATCCGGCAAGGCTTGTCATCTTTTGTTTAGACCCAACAAAAACGGGGTCCCGAAGGACCCCGTCTTGTGCGCGGCATGGACCTACTTAGTGGTAGACCACGCCCTTGCCGCTGCCCTCTCCCGCAAAATAGCGGGTGAGAAGCGTCGTCAACCCTCCTGAAGAATCATGAGATTCCCCTACCTCTGGACCATCGTCCTGCGTGAGCATTTCAGGAAACTCACGATACAGGCCCGAGGTCAGATTCTGCTGATCATCAAGTGGTTGAAACTCTCTGACCTGTTGCTCTCTCGCTGGCTGCTTGTGCCACTGATGAATATCCGTGCGGGGCGTTTGCGAGAATGACGCGACCTCACGCATTTGTACCGGGCGCGCAATATCATGGGCGGGCTCTTGCATGGGTGATCCTTGCAAGATGCGCTGTTCGATCGAATTGACCGCATCGGCTATAAAGGTGGTTTGTTTTTCGACGCGGTTGACGCGATCATCCATCGAAGAAATATTCGATTTCATTTTCGCGGCTTCCTCATCCAGCTTCTTTGTGCGCTGATCGAGTTTGTAAATCGCGTCGGCAAAAAATCCGCTCTGACGGCGCACTTGATCAAATCCGGCACGCAGGCGTTCAAACCCCGCCCCGAGCACCACACTGGTCCCCACGGCGGCGAACGCCGCGAACACGGCGAACATTAACGAAATGACGATATAGGTTTCTACACTCACAGACATGGCTTCCCATCCTTCCTTGTTCCGTGGTCTATCCATGTTTGTTGTTATGAATTCGAAGCGTTCCCGAAAAACCGGCGCAGGCGTCTGAATTGGGGATACGGGACGAACGGACGACCCTTATTTATTATGGTAATAAGATTTAACTCGAACGTCCACGACTATCGTTTCGAAATTGCATCAAGTTTTAGGGAAAGCGGTAAAGAAGAACTTATTTCTTCTGCATCTTCTTTTCAAAAATTGGCTCTGCGTCTTTAATGACAGGTGCTGGCGTGACCACTTTTTCTTCAATCACGATGGTCTTTTCCGGCATCATGTGCGCGCGGACATAAGCAACACCGGGACCGGCAGTGCGCTCTTCGACATAAGGAACGGAACCACGGAACGGGACTGCTTCCCAGCCCTCGCCGCAAGCGGCCAAGCCAAGAGTGGAAACACCGCACAAAGCAATCAGTACCGGACGAATGGTTTTCATATATTCCCCTGAGAAATTAGATTTGAAAGCAACAAAGAAACGCAAGACACAGCGAACGCTGTGAAATTCAGATTATCCCCAGTGTGGATAAATGTCCATCCCCATATTAACCTTTCTCAAATTTGCGAAAAGCAGGCCGAAAATGAGACACTGGATTTACGATCAAAGTTCGAAAGGCCCTGCATGAACCCAACCGAAACCAGAATTCTCCGCCTTCGCCCGACACTGGCCTCTTCCTACGCCATTGTCTCTATGCCCAGCACGGCATGGTACTGGCTGGACGATTTGGTTTCTCAAAAATATCCCATGGGTTACAAAGGCTTGATCGCTGAATTTAAAAAATCGGACGATCCACTCGAAATCTCCGCTCGCCTACGCTCTAAGGCGCAAGAGCATTCCGAAATGCGTCTGGGGGAGCTCTATGGCCTCGCCAACGATAACGTGCCCGCAAATGGTTATGGCGACCTGAAACCCAGCCCGTCCCAGCCCTCAAAGCCTGATCTGTCGGCCCGTATGCCGTCTTGCTACTGGCTCTTCCGGTTTTTGCCCCATTCGACATACCTGACTACCGTCTGGGAACGCCGGAATTACCATCTCCGCCCCCGCTCCGACTGACAAATTCCTTGACCCACCCCCTCAAACATGGGCAGTATTTCAACAGTTTGATATCGAACTCTAAAGCAACGACCTTTTTTACGGCAGACGGTACTATATCTTCTCGTTGGTAAAAGTCGGTTTGACCGGGGTTACTATAGGCACAAGCCGAAATCAGACAAACGTGAACCCGCATGGTGCGGACTTCCCGTATTTTTGAACTACCAAGGAGAACTACATCTATGAATACCGGTACTGTAAAATGGTTTAATGGCCAAAAAGGTTATGGCTTTATTCAACCAGACAACGGCGGCGCGGACGTTTTCGTTCACATTTCCGCAGTTGAAAAATCTGGCCTGCGCGGCCTGAACGAAGGTCAAAAAATTTCCTTCGAAACACAAAAAGACCCTAAGAGCGGTAAAAACTCCGCCGTCAACATTCAAGCAGCAGCATAAGGATTTAAGAACATGGCAACAGGTACAGTTAAATGGTTTAACGGCCAAAAAGGTTACGGCTTCATTCAACCAGACAATGGCGGCGCGGACGTTTTCGTTCACATCTCCGCAGTTGAAAAATCCGGCCTCCGTGGTCTGAACGAAGGACAAAAAGTGTCCTATGACGTTCAACAGGACCCGAAAAAAGGAAAAGACTCCGCTGTAAACATTCAAGCGGCGTAATTACCGATCGAATTTAAAAACGGGCGGGAGGGTCAAACCTCTCGTCCGTTTTTCATTGGGGAATGAAATTCTCTAATATTTATCGATCATAGACTGTTGTGATCGATGAGCCTTCCGAAGCCGTGACGTCCGTTGCCTTCACAATCGGCATACCGAAATCATCGCCTTTAATTTCACCTTGCACGGTGACGGACATACCGGGTCTTAAGATATCTTTGGCGGACGCCTTCATATCAACCTTGGATAAATCGATCTTCATTTTCTTACCCGCGCTATCGATAATCAAAAAATTATCATCGACCTCGCTCACTGATCCAGTGATCACGGTATCTTTATTTTCTTTCAATTGAATGGTATCGCCACTGGTATATGTCTCCTGCGCTTGCACACGGATCGTCGTCATATACGCCGCCATAAAAATCAGCATGGCGTAAAATATTTTGTTCAAGGAAATCGTGTGGTGGGATTTCTGATACATGAAAATCTCCCTCGAATTCATCGTTGTTATTGTTACCCATGCCAACTGATACCAAGCGGCAAAAGTTCCGAAAAAACGAATTTACGAGGGATTTCAAGGAGTCGCGGAGAGCGAAAAAGCGGCGTTATTCGGCCTTTGCGGGCTCTTTGGCTTCTTCTTCAGGCTCTTCCGCAGGTGTTGCCAGATGATCTATTGCATCGGGCGGCGTCACCGTACCACCATTTTTGATGATGTCTTTATCGATGAATTCATTGATCTGCGCGGGATGAGACTTGGTATACAGCGTATAAATTTTTTGCGCAGCCTGCCCTGCTTCGGAATCACAACCTTTTGCCTTCAAGGATTCTTCTGCTTTTCGCGCGATACTTTTTTCCGCATCGAGAAGAGCATCCACCGCCATTTTCAACGGGGCATCAGGATTGCGTACTTTGAACAAAAGTCCCATACGCGCGCCAAACATCTGGCGATTGCCCATGAAATTTACGTGCTCCGGATTTTTCGCATCGAACTTGGCCAGCTTGTCGCCATTGCAAACGCGGTCATAAACGCCCGCCAGAACAAAACCGGTAAAGGCTTGCGAAATTACCTTTTCCTCGACCGTCGATTTTGGTTTCGGATCGGAACAAGCAGCGGACAAAAGCGGAAGCAGAAAAATGAAATAACGAAGGCGCATGGTCTCTCTCTGGTTTTTAAGAATCGTAGCATGGGCGCGGAACGGTAGATAGCGGGTTTTTATCCGCTATTTGACAATCCTGCCGGTCTCGCGATCGATGAAGATAGAGCGATCGCCCTCGTCGCTTTTGAATATAACCTGATAGGCATGAAGCCCTTTGTAATTGACGGGATAGGCATTGACCGAGCGCGAAGGCGGCGCGGCATCGACAGCAATCAAGATAGCATCTTCGGGAGTCATCTTCTCACCGAGCCTTTGCTGTACTGGCGCGGCGGATGGTGGCGGGGGTTGCACAACAGGCTTTGCGGGCACGGATTTTTTCTTTTCAGCTTTTGGGGAGGGTTTCTTTTTCGGCGTTTCTTTTTTGGTTTCTTTTACCGATGCCTTTTTTGTAGGAGCTTTTTTGGCTTCCTGTTTTGGCGCGGCACGTTTTTGCTCAGGTTTCTTTACGGACTTCGTGGTTACAGGCGGCGGCGCGGAAACGGATTTGTTTTCGGATTTTGCCTTGGGCTCTTCTTTGGACTTCGCGGGCCGATCCGCTTTGTCTATGATAGAGACGACGCCATTCTCGTCGATCACAATGACCTGCCCCTCGGCTTGCGCATACGCAACCGCCGGAAACACAATCAACAAAGCCAAGATTACCAAAATCCGCATATCTATTCCTCCAGACTGGCAAGTATAACGCAGCGGTTGGCCACAGCCAAGCAGTCGTAGAAAACTTGGCGGGGTTTTCCCATTCTAACGCTTCTTACCCGTACGTTTCCCCGTTGGCCGTGTCGGCGCGGAAGAATTCACGCTCCAGCCATTCGCGAGGCGCGGGTTGGTCATCACGCCCGTGAGACCAAGATCCATCGCCTCTAATTTACGGATTTGATCGCGGATGCGCGCGGCCTGTTCGAATTCTAAATCGGTAGCGGCTTTTCGCATATCGCTCTCCAGCTGCTTGATGCGTTTTTGGAACGCGGCGGGATTGTCAAACGCGGCCTGATCATTTTCCGCCATGCCCATAATGCCGCGTTCAACCTCCATATGGTCCGCGCGTTCAAACACGCTATGCAGTACTTCTGAAATATTTTTCTTCACCGACGCGGGCGTAATTCCGTTCGCGGCGTTATATATTTTTTGTTTTTCGCGGCGACGGTCCGTTTCATCGATCGCGGCCTTCATCGATTTTGTCACGCTATCCGCATATAAAATCACGCGGCCATCGACATTCCGCGCGGCGCGCCCGATTGTCTGGATCAATGACGTACGAGAACGAAGATAGCCTTCCTTGTCCGCATCCAGAATGGCGACGAGCATACATTCGGGGATATCGAGCCCTTCGCGCAGAAGGTTAATCCCCACCAGCACATCGAATTCACCAAGGCGCAGATCGCGCATGATTTCGATCCGCTCCAACGTATCGATATCGGAGTGCATATAACGCACGCGCACATTATTTTCCTGCAGATATTCGGTGAGTGCCTCTGCCATCTTTTTCGTCAGCACGGTGACGAGCACACGCCCACCCTTTTCCGCGACGATACGGCATTCGGACATAAGATCATCGACCTGATGTTCCGTCGGACGAATTTCTACCGGCGGATCGATCAACCCCGTCGGACGTACGACTTGTTCCGCGAAATCACCATTGGTTTGCTCCAGTTCATACGGGCCGGGCGTTGCGGAAACATAAACGATCTGCCCGCGCATATCGTTGAATTCTTCGAATTTCAGCGGGCGGTTATCCAGCGCGGCAGGAACACGGAAACCATACTCCACCAGCGTGGTTTTACGCGCGCGGTCACCTTTATACATTGCGCCCAGTTGCGGCACCATCACATGGCTTTCATCCAGAATAATCATCGCGTTCTTGGGCAGATATTCGAGTAATGTCGGCGGCGGCTCACCCGGCGCACGGCCCGTAAGATAGCGCGAATAATTTTCAATGCCAGAACACACACCGGTTGCCATCAACATTTCAATGTCGAATTGCGTCCGTTGGGCAAGGCGCTGCGCTTCAAGAAGTTTGCCTTCGGATTCAAATTTTGCGAGCTGTAATTTCAAATCCTGCTGAATTTGTTTGATCGCCTGCGCCATGGTCGGGCCGGGCGTGATGTAGTGCGAGTTTGCGTAAATACGCACACCCTCAAGCTTGCCTTGCTTCTCACCGGTCAATGCATCGAATTCCACAATATCTTCAATCTCGTCTCCGAACAGGGAAAAACGCCATGCGCTATCTTCCATGTGGGACGGGAACAATTCCACCGTGTCCCCCCGCACGCGGAACGTCCCACGCTCGAACGCGATGTCGTTGCGTTTATATTGGAGAGTGATGAACTGAGAGATGAGTTGCTGCCGATCGAGCCTATCGCCTTTGCGAAGATCGATGGTCATCGCCTGATAATCTTCTTTCGATCCGATACCGTAGATGCAGGAAACAGACGCGACGATGATCACATCCTTGCGTTCGAAAATCGCGCGCGTTGCCGCGTGGCGCATCCGATCGATCTGTTCGTTGATGGAGCTATCTTTCTCAATGAACGTGTCGGTGCGCGGAACATAAGCTTCGGGTTGGTAATAATCATAGTAGGAAACGAAATATTCCACCGCGTTGTCAGGGAAGAAGGCTTTCATCTCTCCGTACAATTGCGCTGCGAGTGTTTTGTTCGGCGCGAGGATAAGCGCGGGTCGCTGCGTGCGTTCAATCAAATGAGCGATGGTGAAGGTCTTACCCGAACCCGTCACGCCGAGCAGAACCTGATCGGTCAGACCAGCCTCTAACCCATCGACAAGCTTATCGATCGCGGCGGGTTGGTCCCCCGCCGGTTTAAATTCCGAATTGATTTTGAAGGGGGGCGAGTCCTCGAAAGGATTGCTCGCCGCCTGATTGAGTTCTACCACACCGCGCATGCGGACAAATATAGAACATCGGCGGAAAAAGGCAAAGGTGGGTTAGTTAATCGAGCAGCCCAGTTCGGTAACCTTGCCGTCTGGCGTTCTAACGTTAAGAACGTCTGTTTCTTCCAACTTTCCATCACCAATGGCAGAGGAGAAAGCTTTACCCAGCTTTTCAATGACGATTTCTACCGTTTTACCCTCGATAACCGGAAAGCGGGTTTCTCCATCCGTTTCGAGGACGAATTTACTACCACGATCGGCCTTTTTAACTTCCAGAAAGTGAACACTCATTCGGCAATTCTCCCATTTGGTTAACAATACGTTAAATAAACTTTGACAAAGATCAATCCTTAATATATTTTACGTAAAAAATAGAGTGTGTTAGAGTATGACTGTTAAAATACCTTTCTTGAATAAGGAGACAGTTCCCGCGCAAAACATTGAGCGCGGCGACGTCATCTGGTTCATCGACCAGAAAACATTCGATATTCAACGCGGAATCGTTTATTCGACCGTGGTCAATAATCAGACAAATTCTGTCGTGGGATTTCGCGTTCTGCCAGTCAATACGGTCGGCAAAGGCAATACCAGTGCTTCCCGCTTTGATTTTTTAGAAAAGAATGTGCGCAGCATAGTTGAAGAAGTGGGCGGCAATGCCAACCTACAAAAAGCCGTTGTTTTATTCAACCTTCAAAGCGTGGCCATGGTCCAGCAAATGACGGGGGTTGAAGAAAAAGGAAAAATTCATGCCAAAGGATCGTTCAACGGCAGTCCGTTCATGACAGAACTCTTCCAGCGTGTTGAAAGCCTATACAAGGATGGCCGTCTTTATGTAGATGGAAAGCCTGCTACACCAGATACAAAAATCAAGATCGTTCCACCGAGCGTTACGAAGCAAGACAGAATCGATAATAGCGCGGCACGGCGCGAAGTTTTCAAAGCCATGGAAGACGCCAATGCCAATTTGGGTGGCACGACTGTCGGCAAAAAGCTGGAAGAAAAAGTTCGAGATCTTTCTTTAAAAGCAGCGTTTGAAGGTGGATATATTTCTGAATGCACAGCCCTATTCTTGAATGACGCAAAAATGCAGCAAACAGGCAAAAAACCACAAACCTTGCTGGATGCTTATGAGATCGTTAGCAAATATCCCGAAAGCTTGAGCCAAATTTTTGGACTTGGCAAAAAAGGAAAGATTTACCATTCCATTATTTCAGAAGTTACCGAAGCCGTTAAAAATTTAAAACCACCTTCATCTGATATGAAATAGTCCTCTTGATTTTCTGCCCCTAAGAGTTAGTTTGGGCACATGGACATCTTGCAAACACTTCTCACCCGCCGTTCAACCGCCATCAAAAATCTGGTGGAGCCCGGCCCTTCTCCAGAACAAATCCAGAAAATATTAAGCGCGGCTACTCGCGTGCCAGACCACAATAAACTGTCCCCGTGGTGGTTTATTTTGTTCGATGGTGATGCCCGTAGAAAATTTGGTGAAGTGTTAAGCAAGGCTTATCTATCCGAAGACAAAGAGGCAGCACCGGCAAAATTAGTTTTAGAAGCAGAACGTTTCCTGCGCGCACCATTGGTAATCGCCGTGATATCGCGCATTAAGGAAGGCAAAGCCCCGCAATGGGAACAAATGCTCAGCGCGGGTGCCGCCTGTTATAATTTATGCTTGGCCGCGAATGCGCTAGGGTTCGGCTCCAACTGGGTTAGCGAATGGACAGCCTACAATGAAGATGTTCGAGCGGCGTTAAAGCTCGACGAGCGTGACAACATCGCAGGGTTTATTTATATCGGTACGCAAAACGAAAAATCCGAAGAGCGCGAACGCCCTGAGCTTTCCACCATCATTAATCATTGGTCTTTGGATTACGTACCCAAAAAAGGCGACCAATATGGCAAGCAAGGTATGGGATTGCCAAAAGCCGGGTTCAAAAAATTGACATGATCAGCAATAGGACCTAATCCTTATTTAATAAGGATTTTTCTATGTCAAAAAAGCCAGCGCAAACCGCAATCATCCCGATAGATAAAAATCATGTCGGTGAAATAGGAATTGAATTCAATCTAAGAATCAACTTGCCTGATGGCGCCACAGAAACCATTCATGAAATTTTGAATTCGGATTCGAGTAGGTTTTGCGATCTTTTTCCTTTAGCCGGCCTTGATAAGACAAAGGATTTTATCGGCATGGATATGCAAGGAACAAAATTCATTGATGAAGGCGTATTCTTGGAAAATTCTAATATGCGCGGATGCAACCTCAGGCAAACGACATGGAAAAATACATCTGTTAACGGCGTACTATTTGAAGGTGCTAATTTAACCGGCGTCATAGGCTTAACCGAAGAAAATTTGGCCAGTGCCTATATCGATGAAACAACGATTTTGCCCAATCATTTGAACAGACAAAAAATTATGTTCTTGCACGCTTCGAACGGATTGCCGCCCGCACCGCCGATTGAACCGATTATACCGGAAGAGCCAATCGTCTTTGAAATTCCCATGACTATTCACAAGATCATGTAATTTTTTATAGACAGTCCAAGAACATTATGTTCTTATAACCATGCAATCGCGAGATTGCCGCGGCATTTGAAGGGTAGCTTGCACCGCGTTAATCCTGCTAAAGCACTATGGTTGTTGAACCGTAGACCCATAACTCGGGAGTCTGCGGTTTTTTTATGCGTGGCTCCCACAACTTATCGGAGCACATCATGACCAATCCACACTGGTATAATATTGAATACAAACAAACTGATAACGCGGGACAACCCTATCCGGACGATTTAGGTTTTTCGCTGAACTTCCCCGTGACCAATCCGCAAGAATCTTTACCCGATCTCGATAAAATAAACTTCTACACGAACGATGAAGAAGGATTCGCCGAGAAAATAGGCAAGCGTGACTATTATTTCTCGGATGGCCTTGGTGGGAACAGAGATGATTTATCGGTATCGCGCGTGCGGGACAATCTTTTTACCGCGCACGTTGGCGGCGTAAACATTAAATTGGAATTTCAAGAAGTAGGCGGACGAAAAATTACCTTAACGCATGAATGGCCGGGGAGAGAACCTTACATACGCCATTTTGTACGTAAACCATCGGATGAAGTTACCAGCGGCGTTGATAGAGATTTTATAGCCTCTTTAGACCGGGGCGATCATTTGAATGATGATTTTCTAAAGTACGCCGTCGAGCCTGTGCCAGCATGGGCAAAGTGCGATCTATAAAATAAAGAGCGGCGCGGAAATTATTCCGCGTCGTCTTTGCTAAACTTCACGATCACGCCACGCTTTTTGAAGTAAGACTTCATCATTTGGCGGCCTTGACGGTTGTTCTGCACCAGTTTTTCTGGCTCGAACATGGCGATCTTTTCTTTTTGCTCTTTCATGATTTCTTTGAGTGCCTTGATATTGTCATCAAGACCTTCATTGTCATTACGGATGGATTCATAAATCGCTTCTTTTACGGTGTCGAGTTTGGAGGCAGCCATAATCTTTAGTCCTTTTTAGGTTTTAATGTCGGGAACGCGATGACATCGCGGATGTTGTGTGAACCGGTAAGCAGCATAGTCAGGCGGTCAATCCCCATGCCCCAACCGCCGGTAGGCGGCATACCATATTCCAGCGCGGTGACAAAATCATCATCCAGCATTTGCGTTTCTTCGTTCCCCGCTTCTTTCGCGGCAACTTGTTCTTCAAAGCGTGCAAGCTGGATTTTCGGATCGTTCAATTCGGAAAACGCATTCACGATTTCCCAGCCATTGACGTAGGTTTCAAAACGCTCAACCAAACGCGGATTTTCGCGGTGAACCTTGGCCAAAGGCGAAATATCCATCGGTGTTTCTGTAACGTGCGTCGGTTGAATCAGCGTATGCTCTACCTTTTCATCAAACACGGCGGCCACAACATCACCCCAGTTCGCGAATTTTTCGGTGAACACACCAAGTTTCTTGGCAGCTTCTGCAGCGCCCGCAGCATCCTTAAACTGCATGAAATCAACGCCGGTGGCGTCTTTTACCAGATCGATCATCGAACGGCGCGCGAATGGCTTGGAGAAATCGATGAGATTGTCACCCATCTGCACTTCCATCGTGCCATTTACCTCCATACAGGTTTTGCGGATCAAATCCTCCGTCAATTCCATGATGTCGAAATAATCCATATAGGAATGATAGGATTCAATCGTCGTGAATTCCGGATTGTGCTTGATCGAAATTCCTTCGTTGCGGAACAGACGACCGATCTCAAAAACAGAATCCGACAACCCGCCCACGATCAAACGCTTCAATGGCAGTTCCGTTGCGATACGCAAATAGAAATCCGCATCCAGCGCATTATGGTGCGTTGTAAACGGACGTGCATTCGCCCCGCCCAAGATCGCATTAAAGATAGGCGTTTCCACCTCGATCGCGCCAAGTCCTTCCATGTGACGGCGGATGTAGGAAACGATTTTGGAACGCTTCTTCAAAGTCTCGCGGCTTTCCTCATTCATGATGAGGTCGAGATAGCGTTGACGGTAACGTTGTTCGATATCGGTCAGGCCATGATATTTTTCCGGCAGCGGCAGCAAAGTCTTGCAAAGGATCAACGTATCTTTCGCACGCACCGAAAGCTCACCACGCGGCGTGCGGCGGATCGTTCCGTGCGCACCGATAATATCGCCGATATCGTAGAGAGAGAGTTTTTCCAACTCTTCCGCCGCCATAGAATCTTTGTGGCAGAACACCTGAATTTTCCCCGAAGCATCCTGAAGGTCGATGAAAAGGCCGTTGTTACGGATGGCCATGATACGGCCCGCAACGGCGACTTCATCCGTTGTCTCCACGCCATTTTCGAGGGACGCATATTTATCTTGCAATTCCTGCGCCTGATGGGAGCGATGGAACTTATGCGGATACGGCTCTATCCCGCGATTGCGCATTTCCGCCAGCTTTTGCTCGCGGGCTTCGCGCGGATTGGTGGAAAGGGCGTCTTTTTTTGCTTCTGCTTGCGACATGGCCGGTTTTCTATGCTAAAATATTGATTGAGTGATCTATTTATGACCCAGAACCCTATGAAAAATCAAGTGTCGCAACCACCAAATCCCCAATCTGGAAGCATGATTGTCTGGATTCTGATCATGATCGCCCTATTCGGGGCACTAAGCTTCGCCCTTTCCCAAGGCACACGGCAAGGCACCTCGCAACTGACGAAAGAACAGGCGAAATTGGCCGCAACTGATGTTCTTGATTTTAGTCAAAAGGTCAAAGACGGGGTTAAACTATTGACGATCGGACATAGCTGTAAAGATACAGAGCTTAGCTTTCAAAATTCCGTGCTCGTCATTAACGATGGCACACCGGCCAGCCCCGCCGCCCATTATCCTTCTGCCCCACCCGATAAGCATTGCCATGTTTTTGATATAAAGGGCGCGGGAATTCAGCCAATTGAAATAAAACGCGCACAAGTCCCGCAACCCCATGTTGGCGGAGCAAGAACCGGTAACGCCATATTTCAAAGGGTCATCGTACCCGGTGTTGGAACCTCTGCAGCCGACCTTGTCATGGTCATTCCGCAATTAAAGAAAGAAGTATGCGAGGCCATAAATGATTTGGCGAATGGCTCATCCAATATCCCCTTCAGCGCATGGGCAACCACATACTATGATAATACTTACACGTCTGCGGATACATATGACACCAACCTTTCCACCAAGCAGCAAGGTTGCTTCACGAATGACGCGTGGGCAATCAACACACATTTTTACAAAGTTTTAATAGCCCGATGAAAAAACAAAATTCCACACGCGGCAACGCATTGTTCATGATCCTGATCGCGATTGTGCTACTCGGCGGGTTAACCGTTCTCCTTACCCGCACCGGAAGCCAGACGGATGAAACGGGAAGTACGGAGCAAGCCAGTATAAAAGCATCAAATATTTTAAAATATTTTACAGGGATAGAGTTCACGATTCAGCGGCTTATGCTTCAGGGCTGTTCGCAAAGCCAGATCAGTTTTTATGATGCAGCAGAGCCAAACGCTTATTACAGAACAGAATATGCACACGCATTGGCACCCACCGATAAATCATGTCATGTGTTCGATCCCGCTGGCGGCGGCGTGACGTATAAAAGCAATGGATTATTGGGCGGCACAGATATACGCTTTACCGGCAGGGGGAGCATAATGTCATGGAATGTTGGGGCAGCATACAGTACAGATCTCATTGTAACGCTGGCCAACATTCCTTTATCTACCTGCATCGCATTCAACAAACTGGTTGGTATGCCCATGGTATCCTCAACGCCTCCGGGGCTTGACTATGGTTATGATGCACCGCCATTTGCGGGCGTTTACGCCCCAACAGCTGGAAGCGTTGCAGTTACCGGCCTAACTGGTAAAAAAGCTGGCTGCGTGATCGGAAAAGATACAGGTTTGCTTCCTGCAGGAACATATTCCATCTATTACGGGTTGTTAAAAAGATAGTCAAAAACGTGCATGGTTTGTTCTTTTCGTGCTATCAATAAGGCATGAATCAACCCCAGTCTTCCGCGCCGCCAGCATCCGTGCCGATCCCGAAAATTCCGGCGGTTTACGCGAATGCGCGCGAAGCATATCTGCTGTCCACTGATGGTGAAGTATCCAGACTAACGCATGAAGCCGCTAAGCGCATAATCCATGATAAGCCGGTTTTGGTTTGCCATGCGCCGTACACCTGCAAACGCCTCGGCATCGAAAGCATTTACGCGTTCGACATTCTGGAACTGTTCGCGTTCGTGCATCCGGCCACATTCGCTGTGCCTACACCGGTGGGGATTGCCAAAGCCCTCGGCATATCCATTCCCGAAACAACAGAAGATTATCCTTACGCCTTGATGGAAAGCGCATCGGCATTGCTCTCCGATCTTCGTGCTGATAAATGGAAGGCCCGCGCAGACCCTATCAAGATCGCAGGCGTGATGGGGCAGAATGGACGCGGATGGGCTTGGACACCCTATATATTCTCCGCACTCGGCCAGACATTCGATGAAAAAGAAATTTATGTTTCCCGGGCTGACTTGAACATCTGGAAAAACCTTCCCGAATGGAGCGAGGAAGCACCGCCCCCACCGCCATCACATCATCCGGTCACAGGTGAAGAAGCGCGCGAGCGTTTGGCGGGTATTCTTGGCGTTGGTGCCGAAGCCCGCGAAGCGCAAATGAAATACTCCTCGACCATGACGGCGGCGTTCCGCCCGATTGAATCCGAAGGCAACCCCAATGCCGTGCTGGCCGAGGCAGGAACGGGTGTAGGAAAAACACTCGGTTATCTGGCACCCGCCACCGTCTGGGCGCAAAAGAACAAAGGAACGGTGTGGATTTCGACCTACACCAAAAATTTGCAACGTCAGATTAATCAGGAATTAGATAAGATTTATCCTCATCCGGATTTAAAAGATGCAAAAGTCGCTATCCGTAAAGGTCGAGAGAATTATCTTTGCTTGCTCAATTTGGAAGATGTCAGCGCAGGGGCGGCCGTTGCCAAACACGCGAACGTGGCGATTGCTTCGGGCCTGATGGTGCGCTGGGCGGCGGCCACACGTGACGGTGATTTATCGGGCGGTGATTTCCCGGGATGGCTCGCCGGATTGTTAGGCCCGCAATATACGCTTGGCCTTGCTGATCGCCGCGGTGAATGTATTTATTCCGCGTGCGACCATTACCATCGTTGCTTCGTTGAGAGATCAGTGCGTAAAGCGCGACATGCCGAAATCGTCGTCGCCAACCACGCGCTCGTTATGATTCAAACAGCCGATAGCGGCGCAGATACAGACCTTCCCCGCCATTATATTTTCGATGAAGGTCATCATTTATTCGATGCCGCCGATAGCGCCTATGCTGGCCACCTGACCGCCCGCGAAACATATGAACTGCGTCGCTGGCTACGTGGCCACGAAGGCGTGGGCAAAAGCCGCGCCCGTGGATTAAAACGCCGCGCCGATGATATTGTCGCCGGCGATCCCGATCTGGAAAAAATGCTGGGCGATATCGTTGAGGCCAGCCGGTGTTTGACAGGCGAAGGCTGGGCACAGCGTATGAAGGATTGCACGCCCAAAGGCGAAGCGGAAGAATTTATCCTTGCCGTTTATCACCAAGTATTCGCCCGCGCCGATGGCCGCGACGGTCCCTATTCTCTTGAAACAGACACACAACCTTTGATGGATGACGTATTACCAGCCGCAAAAAAACTCAAAAAGATGTTGGAACAATTATACCAACCAATGTTGGCGCTCACCAATGGCCTGCGCCGCAAATTGAATGATCAGGCGGATACGCTTGATGCAGACAGTCGTCGCCGGATCGATGCGCTGATATCTTCCATCAGTCTTCGTAACCTGACCATCACCGGATGGATGGGGATGCTGGAAACATTGGAACAATCGGCCCTTCCCGAAAACTTCATCGACTGGATGGAAATCGAACGCATCGATGGCCGCGCCTATGATGTCGGGCTTTATCGTCACTGGGTTGATCCGATGGTGCCATTCGCAACATCGATCCGTCCGCACGCGCACGGGATCGCCGTCACCAGCGCAACATTGCGCGACGGTACCGCGGATGAAAATGAAAACTGGCGCGTGGCGCGGGATTTATCCGGCCTATCACATTTAACGCCACACATCGTCGAAGAAAAATTTGAATCGCCATTCGATTATCCCGCACGAACGAAAGTCTTCGTTATAAACGATGTAAGAAAAGACGATCTCGATCAGGTTGCGGGTGCTTACCGTACGCTATTTGAATCCTCCGGCGGCGGTGCATTGGGATTGTTCACCGCGATCTCGCGCCTCCGCGCCGTGCAAGACAGGATTGCCGCACCATTGGAAGAAGGTGGCCTTCATTTATACGCACAGCATGTCGATGCAATGGACAATGGAACGCTAGTCGATATTTTTCGCGATGACGTCAATGCTTGCCTACTCGGCACCGACGCCGTTCGTGATGGCGTAGACGTGCCCGGCGACTCGCTACGCCTGATTGTGTTTGATCGTGTGCCTTGGCCGCGCCCTACCATCATGCACCGGGCGCGCCGTGAAGCATTCGGCAAAAAGCAATATGACGAACGCCTCACGCGTTTAAAACTCAAGCAAGCCTTCGGCCGCCTGATCCGCCGCGCGGGTGACCGCGGGGTGTTTGTCATGCTGGATTCCATGCTCCCTTCACGGCTTTACGGGGCATTCCCAGAAGGTGTCGAAGTACAAAAGATCGGCCTTGCCGAGGCTGCCGCGGAGATCAAGAAATTCCTTGCTTAAACTGCTGTTTCGGGCGATAAGCGGGCATGATCTGGCAAACGCCAAAACGCCTTTTTTCCTATGATTTGCAAGGATTCGAAGCAATCGAACTCTTCGCATCAGTGGCACATCTTCCCTACTCCATTTTCCTCGATAGCAACCGCGCTGGGCATCCGCTTTCAAGCCATTCCTATATCTGCTGGGAGCCGTTTGAAACGATCGAGAGCCTTGATGGCCGCGTAACGGTCACGAACAAAGACAATCAATTTTCCTATGCTGCCGATCCGTTCCAAGTGGTACGGGAGCGTCTTTCGCTTTATGCAGGCGACATAAAAACCCGCAAAGATTTGCCACCCTTCCAAGGCGGCGCAGTCGGATATTTTGGTTATGATCTTGCGCGCGGCATTGAAAATCTTCCCACAAAGGCCGAAACGACATCACAACCGGACATGTGCATCGGTCTCTATGATAAAATAATCGCCTTCGATCATTCAGAGAACAAAGTAGTTTTAATGGTACGCGCCGAAGATGAAACGCGAGCACTTACCATTAAAAATTCACTGCAAAAAAAATCCATTCCAGATTTCTATAGTGAAAAATTATCATGGCAGACCACAAAGGACGATACTGCATATAAAAAAGATATCGCCCGCATTGTGGAATATATCTATGCAGGCGATATTTTTCAGGCGAATTTATCCAGACGGTTTATGGCGGAGTTGCCCAAGCATTTCGATAGCTTTGCCCATTACGCATATCTACGCACAGTCAATCCCGCTCCTTACGCCGCTTATATGAATTTCGGCGGCGTAAAACTAGCGAGTTGCTCTCCAGAAAGATTTCTCGAAGTGCGCGGAAAAACAGTCGAAACAAGACCGATCAAAGGCACATTATCTTCTTCTTTTCCTTCTTCGCAATTAAAAGAAAGCGAAAAGGATGTGGCAGAAAATATTATGATCGTTGACCTTCTTAGAAACGATCTCTCCAAAGTCTGCGATGATCATTCTATAGAAGTTAAAAAGCTTTGCGATGTCGAAACGTTCGAAGGGTTACATCATTTGGTGTCTATCGTGCGGGGGAAATTACGTGGAAATCAAGGCCCTCTCGAAGCATTAAAAGCCTGCTTCCCCGGCGGATCGATCACCGGTGCACCGAAAATCCGTGCAATGCAGATTATCGAGGATCTGGAACCACAAAGCCGCGGGGCGTACTGTGGTGCAATCGGCTATATCGGTTTTGATGGCACAATGGACACGGCCATTACCATCCGCACGCTCGTTTATGAAGGAAATAGCGTTCATCTTCAAACCGGCGGCGGCATCACGGCAAAGTCCGATCCGCAAAAGGAATTGGATGAAACACTGACCAAGGCCGAAAAGATTTTCGAAAGCTTTAACGTACGGCAGGAGCTCAGAAAAAAGGCATGATCCTGCTGATCGATAATTACGATTCCTTCGTTCACAACCTTGCTCGTCATATTGGTATGCTGGGGCGGGAACGCAGAGTTGTTCGTAACGATAGCATCACACTGAATGAAATAGCTCAAAATCCACCCGACGCAATCATCCTCTCCCCCGGTCCCTGCACACCGCATGAAGCCGGAATTTGCAACGACATCGTTCGTAAATTTGGCAACCGTATTCCCATTCTGGGCGTGTGCCTTGGCCACCAATGCATTGGCGAAGTTTATGGCGGTCAAGTTATTCGTGCACCGGAGCCTGTGCACGGCATGGCATCCCTCATCGATCATCATGCCGACGGAATTTTCATGGGTCTTCCAAACCCTATGAAAGTAGGGCGGTATCATTCCCTTATCGTTCATTTACCGGCCAAAACGCCGCTAGAGATTACAGCGCAAACGGAAGACGACCGCATTGTCATGGCGTTTCAGCACAAAACCCATCCTGTGTATGGAATCCAGTTTCATCCAGAAAGCTGTCTGACCGAACACGGTATCGACATCCTTCGTAACTTCATCCTACTGGCCGATCAATGGAATATCAGATTACGGACTAGTGCCGCATGAGCGTGATCTGGAAGGACGGAAAATTTTTGGATGGCACGCAGACACATATTTCCCATGAAGATGTTGGATTGTTCAATGGTTTAGCCGTATTCGATTCCATGTTGGCCGATCGTGGCTTACTGATCGACGCTCGCGAACATTTTGATCGCCTTGTACATGATGCCGAAATCGTTCTTGGGATTACTTCATCATGGCTACCGATGTTTTCCCAGATGACTGATGCTTGGTTGCCCTTGCTATCCAAAAATCGGCTGGGACAGGATTATGCGCGGGTAAAAACAATTGTCACTGGCGGCTTGGCTTTCAAACCCCTCACCGTATCAAACGTGCCAAGCGTCATCATCAGCGTTTCAAAATGCGATACGCCATCCAGCCACAACCCCGTAAGCTGTGCGGTTATCCGTCAACATTTGCGCGTGGCAGGATCGGTTCTGGAGAATTGCAAGCGCGTCGATTACACGCGATCTTTTGCTGCGCGCCGCATAGCCCAAGAGATAGGGGCAGATGAGGCGATCTTAATGAACACCGAAGGCCATATAGCCTGCGCCGCCACCAGCAATATTTTTATCGAGGAAAATGGAATTTTGATTACGCCGCCTCTTCGCGATGGTGTTCTGGCCGGCATTACACGGGCAAACATCATTCGTGACAAAGGCGCGATCGAGGAAAGTATTACGGAAGAACGTTTACGTTCAGCAAGCAAGGTCTACCTGACCAACAGCTTTACCGGTATGCGCGAAGTTTCAAAGATTATTTAAGCAGCGTTGGCTGCCTGAAGTTTCAACGTGGTGAGCGCGAGTTTTTTTTCAAGGACGGCTTTTTCCGCAGAACCAGTCGCTAGTTTGATCTCGTCGTTGATGTTGGCAATATCTTGTTGAACTTTCGCAGGATCAATTTCATTCACGTTGACGGCCTGTTCGGCAAGCAGCGTGCAGTTGGTCGCCGTGACATCGGCAAAACCACCAGCGATGAAAATACGTTCTGGCGCCGTGCCTTCTTGCTTGATGACTTCGACAACGCCGGCCTTTACAGCGGCGATCAACGACATATGGCCAGCGCGCACACCGAAATATCCTTCTTCACCCGGAATGGTCACTTGCCATGCGGGTTCCGACACCAGAATTTTTTCTGGCGATACGAGTTCGAAGTTAAAGGTTTTTGCGTTAGCGTCGGCCATTTTTATGCTTTCCACTTAAATTGGAATTCCAGTTCTTCATCACCACCTTCGCGTTCATGCTCGATGGTGAATTCGGCACGGGCGGGAACGTAAATGCGCTCGCCCGCGACGGATATTTCAAAGTTCTTACCGCTTTCTATGCAATCGGCCAGACGACGGAGCTTTTCAACAATCTGCTCGTTCGTATAGCCCTTCTCGATATCGCGGTCTTTCTTGCTCATTAAGCTGCTTCTGCCGCCATTTTCTTGGCTTTTGCTTCGGCTTCTTCGATCGTACCCACCATGTAGAAAGCAGATTCCGGCAGGTGGTCATACTTACCATCAACAATCGCGCGGAAGCCCTTGATCGTGTCGGCCAGCTGAACGAATACGCCCGGCGAGCCTGTGAAGACTTCGGCCACGTGGAACGGCTGCGACAAGAAACGCTGAATCTTACGCGCGCGTGCAACGGTGAGTTTGTCTTCTTCGGACT
>CAYYPX010000006.1:0-35401 GCA_964473655.1 uncultured Micavibrio sp. | reverse complement strand
TCGATCATTCCGGAAACCCATATGTGGAGCAGTTCATCCACGGACGTGCCGAAGGCCCAATCACCACGCACGCAAACTTCAAAAAAGCCTAAGATCTGCTAGGGCTTTGCGCCCATAACGGCCCATCCGGATATCTTCCGGATCTGCCTTTAATCCGCCCAGAACTTGTGCCATAAATCCACCCATGCGCTGGTTTGGAAAATTGTTTCTGGCTTTGATTTCCATAGGATTTTTGGGGGCGATCGCGGCTGTCGGTTTCGCTGCGATCCTGCTCAACTATTATGGTCGCGACCTGCCGGATTATTCCCAGCTTAAAAAGTATGAGCCGCCGATCGTCACGCGTATTTATGCAGGTGATGGAAGGTTGCTCGCCGAATACGCGCAAGAAAAACGCGTCTTCGTTCCGGTAGATTCCATGCCGGACCTTGTGAAGAACGCGTTCCTTGCGGCCGAAGACCAAAATTTCTACACGCACCCCGGCGTTGACATCACCGCCATAGCGCGCGCTGTCATCACGAATTTCACGGGCGGTGGCCGTCTTGTTGGCGCATCCACCATCACGCAGCAAGTCGCCAAAAACTTTTTGCTGACCAACGAGCGTTCTTACGAGCGCAAGATCAAGGAAGCCATCCTCGCCACCCGTATGGAAAAGGCGATGACGAAGAACCAGATTCTCGAGCTTTATCTGAACGAGATTTATCTGGGCCAAAGATCGTATGGCGTAGCGGCAGCGGCACAAACATACTTCGATAAAAAACTCGATGATTTGAATGTGGCCGAAGTGGCCTATCTTGCCGCCCTTCCCAAAGCCCCGAACAATTACCACCCCGTGCGCAATCATAATACCGCGCTTGCAAGGCGTAACTGGGTAATCGGCCGTATGCTCGAAGATGGTTATATCACGCAATCACAAGCCGAATTGGCCGAAGCTTCTTCTCTTGCCATGACGCTTAAGGATGAATCGGATGTTGTGAACGCTCCGTTCTTTGCCGAAGAAGTCCGCCGCCAATTAAAGGCACAATATGGCGGCGATAGTCTATACAAAGGCGGCCTTGCGGTTCGTACATCCGTCGATCCACGTTTGCAATATATCGCCGTAAAAGCTTTGCGTGATGGATTGCAAGAATACGATAAGCGTCATGGATGGCGCGGCCCCGTGCAGCATTTCGATTCGCTCGAGGGCGATTGGACCAAGCAACTTATTTCCGTGAACGAGCCTGCCGATATGCCCGATGGCTGGGTGCTTGCCATGGTTCTTGAAAGTGGCGCGGCCTCCGCCAAGATCGGCTTTGCCGACGAAAAGACAGCGAGCCTTCCTCTTTCTTCCGTGCAATGGGCGCGTGAATGCCAGCAGGAGTGCTATGCCCTTGGGCCCGAAATCACCGAAGTCTCGCAAGTTTTAAAAGCAGGTGATGTGATCCTTGTTGAAAAGGCCGCAAAGAATTGGGTGCTTCGCCAAATCCCAAAAGTACAAGGCGCACTTGTCGCGCTTGATCCGCACACGGGTCGTGTGCTCGCCATCCAAGGCGGCTGGAAATACGGCCCATCACAATTCAATCGTGCCACACAAGCCAAACGCCAGCCCGGTTCTGCGTTCAAACCCTTCGTCTACCTCGCGGCTCTCGATAAAGGATTTACGCCGGCAACACGCGTTCTCGATGCGCCGTTCACGATGGAGCAATCACCGGGAAGCTTCTGGAGCCCTACCAATTATTCCGGCGAATTTTACGGCCCTACACCGATCCGTGTCGGCGTTGAAAAATCCAGAAACCTGATGACGGTACGACTTGCCGATCACGTCGGTATGAAAACGGTTGTCGAATACGCAAAACGTTTCGGTATCGCCGATGATATGAAGCCTTATCTTTCCTATGCACTTGGTGCGGGTGAAACGACGCTGCTTAAACTCACCGCCGCGTATGGGATGATGGTCAATGGTGGCAAAAAAATCACGCCGACCATTATCGACCGTATCCAAGATCGCCGCGGCGAGACAATCTATTCCTATGATAACCGCCCCTGCCCGAATTGCGGCGATATGATCCGTTGGGATGGGCAGACAACACCGGAAGTTCCAGATGGCCGCGAACAAATCGCCGATGAACGCACGGCGTATCAGATGGTCTCCATCCTTGAAGGTGTGGTGCAACGAGGAACAGCCGCCAAGCTCGCGGAACTCGGTATGCCACTTGCCGGAAAAACAGGCACGACCAATAAATCGAAAGACACATGGTTCGTTGGATTTTCTCCCGACCTCGTCGTTGGTGTGTTTGTAGGGTTTGATGAGCCGCGCTCGCTTGGAAAGCGCGAGACAGGCGGCTCTACTTCCGCACCGATCTTTGGCGAGTTCATGAAAGAAGCGTTGAAGGACACACCGCCTACACCATTCCGCGTGCCGCCGGGTATCAAGAACGTGCGCATCAATGCATCAACGGGCCGCATTGCGCAACCGGGTGATAAAACCGTTATCTGGGAAGCGTTCGTCACCGGCACCGAGCCTAATGTCGATGATTTCGTTCTGGATAACAATGTGATCGGCGGCGGCCAATCGCTTGACTATGCGGCGGAGCCTGCCGAAGGTACCTATGGCGAGCAACAAATTCCGATCGAGCCTATGCCTGCGGATAATCCGGACCCTTATGCCCAGCCGCCCGTTCCGGTGGAAGAGCAGCCTTTCGCACCGGCCGATGATTCCTTCACCAGCTTTAGCCGCACTCCTTCGAACGGCGAAGGCCCTGTTCCGACGCCAGTCTATCCCGTTCCGCAAGCAGATACACCGCAAGGCAATGGGTTCGAGGGTACGGGCGGCTTGTACTGATCGACTCCTTGCCCTACGATAAGGAGCAAGAGAGTTTCAAAATGGCCTATATCGAAACAATTCAATCAGCAGCAACGAAAGCGCTTCCACTTGCACGCACCGCCGCGCTGCATTGTTTCATCGCAGCCTTTTATTATATCTGTATTGTACCCGCCGCGATCATGCTGAAAGTTTTACGGGTCGATCTACTGAAGCGAAAATTAGAGCCACATCGCATCACTTATTGGGAAGAGCATGACAAGGTTTCTATCCTCCCCAACCCCATGAAACATACATTCTAGCCATGCTGGTGCTTGGCTTTTCCGCCTATGGTCACGAAAATGCGGCAGCACTTTTAAAAGACGGGCGCATCGTTAGTGCGGTAGTAGACAAAGAGCCTTTCCCAAGGCAAGCCATTACCACCTGCCTAAAAGCCGCCAACACGAATATTGGCAAAATTGATTCCATCGTTTTCTTCGAAAAGCCGCTGTTTAAATTTGAGCGATTTCTAGAAGAACAAATGACGTCATCCCCGCGCGGGTTCAATCATTTTAAAACTGTTTTTCCAGACTGGATCAAACGCAGCTTTTTACTCAAACGAACTATCCTGAATGAATTCCAATCCTTTGGTGATAAACGCAGCATTCGGAATAAGATGCTTTTTTCTGACTCCCAAAAAAGCCATGCGGCGGCTTCATTCTTTTCTTCTCCTTTCGAGGATGCCGTTATTCTAACGCTTGATACGATGGGTGAATGGGCGTCGTCTTCGGTTTCCATTGGCCGTGGCAATCATTTGGAAATTGAAAAGGAAATTCTTTATCCGCATTCATTGGGCAGCCTTTACAATGCTTTTGCATCATGGATCGGTGCGGACCCAGAGAGCGTCGCTGCGCAAGGAAAGCCGCTATACGTCGAGCAAATCCTGACCAAATTGCTGGACATCAAGGAAGATGGTTCTTTCCGTATTCATCCCGATTATATGGATTCAAACGGCAAGATTCTTCCCATGTTGTTGTTCCGCGAACAGAACGCATCCCGCACCGATATCGCGGCATCGGTGCAACAGGCGACCGAATATATCTGCTGTACCATGGTAAGATCTCTCGCGCGTGAGTATCGCCATATCCGCAATTTATGTCTGGCAGGAAATATTTCCTGTAACAAACGCGTTCAGGCAAAAATATTGCAAGAAGGTTTTTTCGAAAATATCTGGGTGGAGCCGGAATGCGGATCGGCCATTGGCGCGGCCATGGCAGGATATTATCTGCACCATAAAAAGCCACGGCACATATTCTTTGGACAAAGCACCTATTAAGGTTCCTTTCTTTCAAATCTTTTCCACATTTGCACATTTCCACAGTTTAAAGATTCTCCCTTTATTGCGGGGGGTTGGCGATTCTGAAATTATGATGGCATGACGATTCACGATGATTCCCAAAATTTCCATTCCCTTAAAGGCCAGCTTCTACTGGCCATGCCGCAGATGAACGATCCGCGTTTCCATCGTGGCGTGATTTTCATGTGTGTTCATGATGAAAAAGGAGCAATGGGAATGGTAATTAACCAGCCTCTGCCTTCTCCAAACTTTGGCGATGTTCTCGCGCAAGTTGGTGTCACATCCGAAAAGCCGATCGATGAAAATATCAAAAAAATGCCGGTTCACGCAGGTGGTCCTGTGCAGGGCATACATGGATTTTTGCTGCATTCCGGTGATTTCCGCCAGAAAGACACCGTGAATATCGATGATCTTTTTGCCATTTCAGGCACCGTGGATTCACTGCGCGCCATCGTCAACGGCTATAAACCGGAAAAGATGCTATTCACGCTTGGTTATGCCGGTTGGAGCGCAGGACAATTGGAAAAAGAATTGCAGGACAATGTCTGGATGACGGCACCAGCCAATTACGAGATCGTGTTCAACACGCCATCCGATCAGATGTGGGAAAATTCTTTCGCCATTCTTGGGATCAATCCCGTCATGCTATCCGGTCTATCGGGTCGTGCGTGATGAACGCATCGGCGTTCAGGCCGTATAAAACGTGATCCTGCCTGCGCCCGTCTATCTGGATGTAACCAGTCGCAAAACCTTCTTCCACAAAGCCTAGCCGTTCCAGCATACTGCGGCTTTTTCTATTTTCGGGTAGGGTAGCCGCATTCATGCGTGCCAAATGCAGAGTTGAAAAGGCGTAGGTGAGCACGCCATAGGCAGCTTGCGTCATCATGCCCTGCCCTTGCCAGCCCTCATCGATCCAATAGCCCAAAGATGCGTGTTGCGCGGCCCCGCGATGGACATTGTTGATATTGATCCCGCCTATCAGATCTAGATTGCGGTTTTCAAAAATCAGGAAGGCATAGCCGCGATCATTGATCCAATCCTGTGATAAGCGTTCTACGCGGCGTTTGAAGAATTCTTCAGAAAGACAGGAGGCAGGCCAAGTGGGTTCAAACGGCTTCAAAAAATCGCGGTTTTTTCGGCGCACTTTTGCCCATTGCTCGTGATCGCGTATATCGGCGGGGCGCAAAAACAAATCGCGCGTAAGCAGTTTGATATCAAGAGAGTGGCCTTGGGATTTTGATCTAATCGGCCACATATGATTTAAGCCGCCAGACGCTCGCGGATTTTATCGTAAGATTCCAGCCCCTTGACCGGCCCCAATGCCGCCAAAGTTGGTTTCCCTGCGAATATCTTTTGCGCGATTTTCTGGACACTATAGACCGTAACCGCATCAACCTGCGCAATCAAACGGGCAACATCCGGCGCTCGGTTGAAATTGATTAGGTATTTCGCCTGACGGTTGGAGCGGGACAGCATGGACTCACGGCTCATCAGGATGCCGGCTTTGATTTGTGCCTTGGCACGATGAAGCTCTGCTTCGCTGATCGGGTCCTGCATAATCTTGACGATTTCGGTGCATGTTACGGGCACGAGTTTGCCGAGATTTTCAGGGCCTGTACCGGCATAAATTTCGAACTGACCATCATCATGATAAGAAGAGTGTGATGCGAAGATGGAATATACCAATCCATGTTTTTCGCGCACTTCTTGGAACAGACGTGACGACATACCGCCACCGAGCACCGTGCCGAGGATAACAGCCGAATAATAATCGGGGTCTTCTCGGTTTATACCCTGAAAGCCTAAAACAACGTGGCTTTGTTCCAGATCTTTTTCCACCCGCGTGTCGCCGCCGACATATTTTGCCGGTTGATAGGTTTGATGGGTGTCTTTTGGTAGGTCGGAGAACATTGTCTGCGCGGTATGCACGAAAGCATCATGATCGATATTACCGGCGGCGGAAATCACGAGTTTTTCTGGTGTATAGAAACGGTGCACGTAATCGTACAAGGTTTCTTTTTTCATCTCTTCGATGATTTTTTCACGGCCAAGAATGGGCGCACCAAGAGCTTGGTCCGGATAGGCCGTTTCCTGATAATGATCGAATACGACATCGTCCGGCGTGTCGTTCGTCATACCAATTTCCTGCAAGATCACGCCGCGTTCTTTTTCCAGCTCATTATCCGGAAAAGTCGGGCGTTGCAAAATATCGGATAAAATATCCATCGCCATCGGCATATCGTTTTTAAGCAAGTGAATGTAATAGGCCGTGATCTCGCGGGATGTGTAGGCGTTGATCTGGCCGCCAACATCTTCGATGGCTTCGGCAATCTGTCGCGATGTGCGTGTTGGCGTTCCGTTGAACATCATGTGCTCGACCATATGGGCAACACCGTTATGCTTGAGGTCTTCGTGGCGCGTCCCAACATCAGCCCAAACGCCCAGCGCGACCGTTTCCATTTCGGGAACGGAGTCCGTAATGACGCGCAGGCCGGAATCCAGTGTGGTTACTTTGATGCTCATTTTTTTACATTCTTTCTGACAAAAGCTTTTATTTGCGCCAGTTCGTCTGGCATTACGGTAAAAATCTCTTTTCGATCATATAAGTCCGAGAGGGCCTCGGGCAAGGCCGGATATATGCCGGTGGCAGTCTCGACAGCATCCGGAAACTTGGCCGGATGGGCGCAAGCCAGTGCAACCATAGGCGTTTTCACGCCAGAAACTTGCGCCGCGTGCAGACCCACGGCTGTATGCGGATCAATCAGATAGCCATTTTCGCTCTGGCATTCGGCAATCGTTACGGATGTCTGCGCATCGGAACAGCGGCGAGCCGTGAAAATGCTTTGCGCCTTTTTTAATTGTTCGGGCGTTACAGAGAATTCGCCGCTTTGTTTGAAGGAATCCATTTTCGCGCGAACGTCATCCGCGTTGCGTCCGCATAGATCGAAGAGGAAGCGTTCGAAATTGCTGGAAACCTGAATATCCATGCTCGGTGACAAGGATGGCTCTACCTTGACCGCACTCATCGTGCCCGTTTCAAAAAAGCGTGTGAGGATATCGTTGCGGTTGGAACCAACCACTAGTTTATCGATAGGAAGTCCCATTTGCTTTGCGCAATACGCCGCATAGACATTGCCGAAATTCCCCGTTGGCACAGCAAAAGAAATCGATTTTGATTTTGATGCGCCGAGCGCAACGGCGGCAGCATAATAATAAACGATTTGCGCTGCGATACGCGCCCAGTTGATCGAATTCACCGCCGATAAATTCAGTTCATTGCGAAATATATCATCGGCGAACATGTCCTTTAAGGCTTTCTGGCAATCATCGAACGTGCCTTCGAGCGCGATATTATGTACGTTCGGCGCATCGATCGATGTCATCTGGCGGCGTTGCACTTCGGACGTTCTGCCATGTGGATGCAAGATAAATATATCGATATGTTTTGAGCGGTAGCAGCCTTCGATGGCAGCCGATCCTGTATCTCCGGAGGTCGCACCAACAATTGTCACGTGCTGCTTTTTCTTTTGGAGTGTGTAGTCGAACAAGCGCCCCAACAATTGCAGCGGATAGTCTTTGAACGCCAATGTAGGCCCATGAAACAATTCCATGATCCAGAGATTGCTCTCAAGCTGTACCAGCGGCGCCACGGCCGCATGAGTGAAGCCCTTATAGGTTTCAACGATCATGTCATGCAGATCATCTTCGGGGATATCATCGCCTATGAACGGTGTCAGAACTTTGAGCGCGATATCGGTGTAGGAAAGACCGTGCAGCCCTTCAATGTCCAGCTTAGGCCAGCTTGTGGGCACATAGAGCCCACCATCGGGGGCCATGCCGGCAAGAAGAACATCGGTGAAAGTCCTGGGGGTGTTATCGCCCCGCGTGGAAACAAAGCGGATCATGCTTATGTTTAAGCCATTGACGGATTAGGGTCAATTCCCATACGGGGTTGTAGAGCTAGTGATCGCGCTTCTTGTATCTTTTCTACGATTTTTGTGGCTACTTGAGCCACCAACGGCTGACCCGTAATTCCTTCAAGTCTTGCAATACCGCCGACATTCAATGTATTGATTTCTGATAGCACTCTTTCATTATTGGCATTCATTAAAACGTCAACGCCGTATAGCAGCACGCCCATTTGTTTCATCATAGGGGAAATACGATCTATGATCTGTTGTTCGCGTTCTGTAAGGGTTTCCACCACGCCACCGATCGACCCTGCAGAATTCAAATTACAAAGCCATCCTCCATCCGCCGCTACACGCTGGAACCCACCGATGAATTTTCCATCTAACACGATCAAACGATTGTCCGATTGCGCCGGATTATCCTGATACTGCATAGCCAGGCAATGCCCGTTTTCAGCAAGGTATTTTTCGACATCATCGAGGCTATTCAGATCGGTTTCTGCGCCCGGGCGATAACGCATGACGCCTTTTCCTCCATAACTGCGCAATTGTTTAAGAACTACGCCGCCTACAATCCCTGTGAAATCACTCACTTGCTTTGCATTGCTGCAAAGCCTGACCGGCGGCAAAAGATCGTCCATTTCGTCAGATATATTATATAGGAAATCTTTTGCACCGGCGATTTGAAGACCATCCGGATTATTTAAGATTGGAATGCCGGAAAATGATTTTTTCAAATGCTCCAAAAATTCTGGAGTTATAGGATGATCGATGCGCAACAATACGGCATCAATTTTTTTGGTATCAATATTCACCATATCCAAAAATCTATGGTTGTTATGTGAGTAGTCAGGATTGGGTTGAACGAAAGTCAGACTTTTTTTTGATGCGTTTGCGTTAAAAAATCCGTGGTTGGATACAAGATTGCGATCTGCAATCAAAATATTGGCGACATCGTCCTGCGCAAACAAAGAACGGATAAGAGGAAATATTGTATCCCCTGCCTTGTGCGTTGCACTGTCGGTCACAACCAATATTTGCAAGCCCTGTTTCATAAGGACTTTTTATCATTGTTATTGTATTATGTCAATAAATCAAACTGCTTCTAAGTATCTGTCCTGCAAGTGATTTATCAGCGGTCCCGGCGTTAATTTCGCGCCTGTGACCTCTTCCAACAGCTCATCCGTGCGTTTCAAGCGGCCTTGGCTGTAAATCCGGCCCGCGAGCCATTGCTGGATCGGCATGAAATCACCGGCGGCCATAAGCTCTGGAATGTTCTGTATCTCGCGCTTCATCTTGTCATGAATTTGCGCGGCGGCCATATGCCCGATCGTGTAGGAAGGGAAATATCCAAATTTACCCACGAACCAGTGAACGTCTTGTAAGCATCCTTGCGCGTAGGTTTGCGGCTCGACACCGAGCAATTCTTTCATGCCGGCATTCCAAGCGTCGGGAAGCTCCTTCACCTTTAAACGGCCTGCGATCATATCGCGCTCTAGACGCATACGAAGAAGGATATGGAAGAAGTATGTCACCTCGTCCGCGCTCTTGCGATCAACGCCGGGCTTCACCCATGTCTTGATGCGGTAAAGATTATCCGCCGTCATGGCAGGATCGCCGAATTTCTGGAACAGGCCTTCAACGCGCGGGGCCAGATATCGATAGAATTCTTTCGTGCGGCCCAAGATCATTTCAATCAGTAGCGCTTGAGATTCCTGCATCGCGGCGCCTAAATCCTGCCCCACAGGCTGGTAACGCCACACATCGCGTGGCAGGCCTTGAATATAAATCCCATGGCCACCTTCGTGCAGCGCGCTCTTCATGGAATCAAGGAAGTTTCCGGCGTCCGATGTTTTGATCACAAGGCGCGTGTCGTCGGGCGTTCCGCCCTCAACAGGATTGTGCCCCGTTTCATACAGACCGCCGCGTTGGAAATCGAACCCCATCACTTTAAGCAATGATTTGTTGAGCCACATTTGCTGCGCGGCCGGAAACGGACCGGTTAATGGAATCGGCTCTTTTCTTTTTGCCTGCTCATCCAGAATCCATGGCAGTAATTCTTTGAGCTTGTCTTCCATTCGCTTGAACACGGCATCGATATCGTTCAGCCGCGCACCCGGCATATATTCACGCATCAATGCCTGATAGGCGGGGTCGGTTGCATGATCGTTATCTTTAAGCACCTTAGCATCGGCGATTCGTTTTTGTAGATCGATCATATCTTCCAAAAACGGGCGTGCTTCGTCCCAATCATCACAGCGTAAGACATCGCGGTGTTTACGACGTCCCTCGTAAGCCAGACGCGCTTTTCTCTCCATTAAATCGGGCGGCACTTGCGCCACATGACGATAGGATGTTTCCATTTCACGAAGATTCGCGGAATCCCATTCATCCCAGCTGTCGGGGGATTTTCTTTGGTGCACTTGCGCTTCTTCGATATTTTTCGAGATATTTTCGTTGGCAAGCTCTTCATGCATACGGCGATAAAGAAACGCTATCTGGCCGAGGCGTGAGACATAGGCCCCTTCGGGCATCGCGGTGAGGAAGTCTCGGCCCAGCGTTTCGACGATGGCGTTCATACGGCCAAGGTCGCGGAACGACATTTTCAAATCCATATAGGCGGTGGATGGGTGTTCTTCATATTGTTTGGTGCCCGGAACATCATCGGGCTTTCTTGGCGGTGGCAAACGCAGCAGCTCACCAGCCGCAGCCTTCGCCTTTTTCAAGGATCCACCCACCAGCGGCAGCCCGACGGCCCATTGCTTGACGCGATTCCAATAATTCTTACTCATGGGATGTTCCTTATTATAGGCGGCGGTAAAGTCTGAGGTCAGTTTTGAAGGACAACTATGGTCATAATATGACAGGCGGAACGTAAAATACAGTTGGTTCTAAAGCAACACCCGCACCGGAAGCCGGCGCGGGTGTTGAATAGCAAAAAGCTGGCTAATAGCCGAGCTTATCTCTTTTTCTTTTTGGCAACTTTTTTCTTTGGAGCTGCTTTTTTAACAACTTTCTTAACAGCTTTTTTCACTGTTTTCTTTGTTGTTTTTTTCTTAGCTGCTGGCTTCTTCTTAGCAACTTTTTTCTTAGCTGTCTTCTTTACAACAGAAGTAGCCATTTTCTTCGCTGGTTTGCGTTTTGCTGCTGCTTTAGCAGGTCTTTTTTTCGTAGCCATAGTAGTCCATCTCCTTCGATGATTTAATGAATAAGATTTCTTGATGATTTCAAGAAAAGGTTAAGAAAGTACTTACACGCGAATCAGTGTACCTCATTTTCAATATAAAAAAAACGATTTCTGCAAACCCATCCTCAAAAAGTTAACCTGTGACTCAAATGCAACAGTGGATGGTTGCGTGGTGCCAGACAAAAATACGAATGCGATGCTGTGATTACTTATGATGAGCTTTACGTAGGCATATATTAAAGGGACGTAAACATGGCACGATGCACTCTTCACGTGCGGCCATGCTTTGGACCGAATGTTTTTCTATAAACAGGATTCATTTAGTGGATAAACGTTTTGTAGTTATACACTACGCCTAATACGCGCAGATTGTATTTACTCACTCCCACTCAATCGTCCCGGGTGGTTTGCTGGTGATGTCATAGACGACGCGGTTGATGCCGCGAACTTCGTTGATGATGCGGGTGGAAACGCGGCCCAAGAATTCGTGATCGAAATGGTAGTAATCCGCCGTCATGCCATCTGTCGAAGTGACAGCGCGGATAGCGCAGACGAATTCGTACGTGCGTTCATCGCCCATCACACCCACCGTTTTAACGGGGAGCAGAACAGCGAATGCCTGCCAGATCGCATCGTACAAACCGGCGTTGCGGATTTCTTCCAGATAGATCGTGTCGGCTTTGCGAAGAATTTCCAGTTTTTCCTTCGTAATCTCGCCCGGAACGCGGATGGCAAGGCCCGGTCCCGGAAACGGATGGCGACGGATGAAATCTTCGGGCATTCCAAGCTCGCGCCCCAGAGCGCGAACCTCATCCTTGAATAACTCCCGCATTGGCTCGACCAGTTTGAGCTTCATGTAATCGGGTAGGCCGCCGACATTATGGTGCGATTTGATCGTTTGTGACGGGCCACCGGTGACTGAAACGGACTCGATCACATCGGGATAGAGCGTACCTTGCGCCAAAAATTCCGCGCCGCCAATTTCTTTGGACCTTGCATCGAACACATCAATAAATAATTTGCCGATCGTTTTACGCTTGGTTTCGGGGTCAGACACGCCATCCAGAGCTTTCAAGAAAATTTCCGATGCGTCCTCGTGGATCAGCGGAATGTTATAGCTATCGCGGAACATCTTGACCACCTGCTCGCTCTCACCGCTGCGCATCAAGCCGGTATCAACATAGATACAGGTTAGCTGATCACCAATTGCTTCATGCAGCAGCACAGCCGTCACAGATGAATCAACGCCGCCCGATAGGCCGCAAATGACTTTTCCCTTGCCGACCTGTGCGCGGATTTTGGCGATAGACTCCTCGCGGAATGCCGCCATCGTCCAATCGCCCTTGCAATCGCAAATCTTGTGCGTGAAGTTTTTGAGCAAATCCTTGCCGTGCGGGGTGTGCATCACTTCAGGGTGGAATTGCGTTGCGTAGAGTCGGCGCTCTTCATTCGCGATGATGGCAAACGGTGCCCCTTCGGATTTCGCGATTACTTTGAAGCCGGCAGGCAGTTTGGTGACGCGGTCGCCATGGCTCATCCATACTTGTTCATGCGCACCCTTTTTCCAGACCTCTTCGGAAATGGCGCTGTCTTCCACAACGTCGATATAGGCACGGCCGAATTCCCGGTCATGACCGCTTTCGACGACGCCGCCTAATTGTGCGACCATCGTTTGCTGGCCATAGCATATGCCGAAAATAGGCAGGCCGAGATCGTATATATATGTGGGTGCACGTGGAGAGTCTTTGTCGTTCACGCTGCAAGGGGAGCCGGAGAAGATGATGCCTTTGGGCGCGTAGTCTTTGACCTTTGTTTCGTCCGCGCTGCTGAACGGCCAGATTTCGCAATAAACACCACTTTCGCGAAGGCGTCTTGCGATCAATTGCGTTACCTGCGATCCGAAGTCGAGGATCAGGATACGGTCATGATTGGATGTGGAGGATGGGGCGGTTTTTGCGGCTGTCTGTGTCATGGCCATTTTTAGCCAAAAAGCATTGGAATTTCAAGCTCTAACAATGCGGCGCCCACAGCACGCCCAGCAATTTCATTGAATTTTCTATCGTTTCGTTGTAGTCTGCGTACTAAGACTGGGAAACAGTCAAAAAAATAAAAAGACGACAACAGGGAGTTAGAAATGAATCACTTAAAGGCCAACGGCCTTAAGGACTATTGCAATTTTTTCCTACATTTTGGATTGATTACGGCGACGGCGACAACCGCGTTCGTCACGCTGGGGAGCCCTGCTTTACTGGGCGCGGCAGCGATTGGGATAACCTTGCTGAACCAACGCAGATTACCCGGTATCAAAAAGGATATGCAAGATGCGATCGATGAGGAAAAATCCGAAAGTGAAAAGATAAAGGATGTTCCCAATACATATCTCCACAAAGACGGTGATATGGGATTAGAGCCTTATCCCGGATACGCCATTCATAAAAAAGTAGAATCTTGGGTTGCAAAATTCGCACAAAAATTCGGATTGGCCCGCACGCCTCAAGTGACCATCATGCCGGAAAGTAAACCGGACGATGATGCCAGAATCGATATGACAACGGACCGCGGGGCGATTCGTAAAATATTGCTCCGCCAATTCAACAAGAAAGCAAACGCCTTCGCCTTTTCCAGCGACAAGGACAATGTTGTGCTCACCAGCCCGATTGTCGAAGGGCTATCCCCACGCGAATTGAAAGGCGTGGCAGCGCACGAAGTAGCGCACATTGCCGCAGAACACGTCAAAGGCCGCGAGAAAATGATGCTGGTATCCAATACCGGAAAGACATTGACCAAACTAAACGTTTTGCTCAATGCCGTCGTTTCTTTTAAGAATGCTGGTCTTTATCTCGGTGCCGGTATTGTTGCGACTGCGGCCACGGCATTCTACAGATATCACAAAAATTTGAGCATGATGAATATTGAACATCTTCCGAAGATCATGAACTTTCATAACTATGTGTTCAACGGGGCTTTGGCGGGACTAGCCACCATATTTGCCGCGCCAGAGCTTTTGATCGCACAAGGCATTCATTTCATAAATCAAAAAGCAAACCATCTGATCTTCCAACGCAACTCACGCTGCAACGAATTCCAAGCAGATCGTGTGGCGGCAGAAGTGACCGGAGATCCGGAAGCATTAGGTAGTGCTTTAAAGGAATTGCGCCGTCAACGCATTAGAATGGAGCCCGGCTTTAATTTTAACAAAGCAAAGGACCCGGATAATAGGACATGGCTTGGATATGCGTTCGATCGTGTTCGTGACATCACAAGAACCCATCCGAATGTAGATCGACGCGTTATGCGACTGGAAGAAATGCAAGCCGCTCCGGCCTAAACTCGTAGCTCAACGGTTGGTCTGGATTTCAAAAGCCCGACCATGCCGGAGCGGGCATAATGCTTGTAATATTCATGTAACGAAGGATGATCGCGCGTTGCCTCTAGTTCTTGCTCGAACTGGCTCTGCAAATCTGCTTTCAGGCAACCTAGCTTTTGTAAGATCATTTTCTCTTGATGGATCATGTCGCCCTCGCACCACACGATGGCGCGACAGAGAACGCAAAAACGCTCCTTGTCTTTTGCATCCGTGACGCGTCCGTAAAGATCCTCTACCTTTTGCGGATGAATTAAATCTTGGCGCAATGTTGCAAGCTGATCCGTGGTAAACGGCACTTTGGAGAGGTAGCTTTGCAGCAATTCCTGCTCTTCCAAAGAAAGCGTACTATCAACAAAGGTGAAGGCGAAGACCGCCCTCCACATTGCAAACTCGCTGGCTGTGATAGATGATGACATGACGCACAAACGCATGGCTCTATAACAGGTTCCCTTTAAAAACCTCTCGACATTTCGAGAGCAATGCCTAACACTGAAAACCTATGACAAAGCCAAGCATTTCCTTTGAATTCTTTCCGCCGAAAACGCCGCAAGGCGAAGAAGCCTTGCTGGAAACGGCGAGAGTCTTAACGACGTTGAACCCAAAATTCATGACGGTAACGTTTGGTGCGCTGGCTTCCAAGCGCGAAGGGACATTCCAGACTTTAAAAGCTTTGAGCAAAGTGACTAATGTACCGCTGGCCTGCCATCTTACCTTTATCGAAATTACCAAGACCGAATTGAAATCCTATTTGGATCAGCTCTGGGATATGAATGTGCGCCACATCGTTGCACTTCGCGGTGATCTGCCAAAAGACCTGAGCTGGCCGCTCGATCCAGATCTTGATTACTTTCAATACACATCGGATTTCATCGAAGGGATCAAGGCACATAAACCATTCGAAATTTCTGTCGGTGCCTATCCAGAAAAACATCCCGATGCGCCGGATATGGCATCCGATCTTATCGCGCTTAAAAAGAAATGCGATGCCGGTGCAGACCGTGCCTTGACGCAGTTTTTCTTCGATCACAACAATTATGCGGAGTTCTTAAAACAGGTGGCGCAAGCGGACATTAAAACGCCCATGGTTCCCGGCATTCTACCGATCGGAAATTATCAGGGGTTGCTAAGCTTCGCAGAGCGTTGCGGGGCTGTCATTCCAAAAACTATCCGTGAAAAATTCGAGGGCACCGATGAAGCCAATCATCCTGCATTGTCCGCCGAAATATTGCGGTGGCAAATTGACGATCTTACCAACATGGGCGTCGAGCATTTGCATTTCTACACGTTGAATAGGTCCGATGCCGTCATGGCGGCCTTGAAATAATTGACTTACACGGCGTTCTCTGGTTTCATGGACATATCATCAAGATCAGCCGAGGGGCAGGCCCGTTGACGCTGAAGCAACCTGTAGAGTTTTTACAACTTAGACAAGGTGCTAAATCCTGCGGCGGAATGCCGGAAGATGAACGAGACAGCCATTAAATGCTGTAGTATCATCCAGCCGGTTCGCCACAGCGATCCGGCTTTTTGTTTATAACCGTTAGGAGAATGAATTATGGTCCTCGCCCTCAATCTAGGTTTTCCACGCATCGGTCTGAAACGCGAATTAAAAAAATCGCTCGAAAGCTATTGGAAGGGGGAGATCAGCCGCGAAGAATTAATCGCGACAGGAAAAGAACTTCGCCTGCGTCACTGGAAACTACAAAAGGCTGCGGGTATCGATTTCGTTCCCACCAACGATTTCTCTTTTTACGATCATATTCTGGATGCGTCGTGCCTGTTTGGCTGTGTGCCAGAACGCTATGATCTGAATGATCCCGATCTTTATTTTTCCATGGCGCGTGGAAACCAAAAAAATGGCCGTGATGTTACGGCGATGGAAATGACCAAATGGTTCGACAGTAATTACCACTACATCGTGCCTGAATTGAAAAAAGGCCAGACGTTTAAACTTTCGACCGATAAGATTTTTGTCGAAACGAAAGAGGCGAAAGAGGCGGGCTTTTCCCCCCTGCCCGTGCTGATCGGTCCAGTGTCTTATCTAATGCTGGCTAAGAAAAACGAAGACTTCACCGATTGCCGTTGTAGGCTGATACCATCTTTGGTTTCCGTTTATGTTGAAATCTGTCAGAAACTTTTGGCTGATGGCTTTAACTGGATTCAGCTTGATGAGCCATGCCTCGCGCTCGATCTCGAAGATCGCTACAAGCAGGCTTACAAGGAAGCTTACGCCACGCTCGCCAAAGAGGTGCCGGAGATGAATATCTTTGTCCCCACTTACTTCGAGGGACTTCGCGATAATCTTGATCTTGCCTTCTCTCTGCCTGTGGCTTCCATCGGCGTTGACCTTGTCCGTGCTCCGGATCAATTGGATGTGTCAATTAAGAAAGCCAAGGAAACAGGTAAGTTCCTAGTGCTTGGCGTTGTTGATGGCCGCAATATCTGGAAAAATAATTTATCCGCTTCTCTTGAAAAACTCGCGAAAGCTAAAGCGATACTCGGCGATGGATTTGGTGTATCAGGCAGCAGTTCTCTACTCCACACACCGATCGATCTTGATGCGGAAACCAAGCTCGATCCGGAAGTCAAAAGCTGGATGGCTTATGCCACACAGAAACTAGACGAGATTGCTACTCTGGCGAAAGGCGTCAAAGAAGGTCGTCATGCGATTGCCGCGCAACTCATCGCCTCTGATCAGATTGTTCAATCCCGCAAAACGTCCAAACGCATTCATAATGATGCCGTTCAGAAACGTATGGCGTCCATCACACCGGATATGGCCAACCGTAAGAATCCTTTCGCCGCGCGCCGCAAGGTGCAACAGGCGGATTTAAAACTCCCTGCTTTTCCGACTACGACGATCGGATCCTTCCCGCAGACAGCCGACATCCGTAATGCCCGCGCCGCGTTCAAAAAACGTGAGCTTGATGCCGCGTCCTATAACGAGGCCATGAAGAAGGAAATCGAACTGGTTGTCCATTATCAGGAAGATGCCGATATCGATGTCCTTGTCCATGGAGAGCCAGAGCGCAACGACATGGTCGAATATTTTGGTGAGCAGCTGGACGGTTATGCTTTTTCGCAAAATGGCTGGGTACAATCCTATGGTTCCCGCTATGTTAAGCCGCCGATCATTTATGGTGATATTTCACGTCCCAAGCCAATGACGGTAGAATGGAGCAAATACGCGCAAAGCCTGACCAAACGTCCGATGAAGGGGATGCTCACCGGCCCGATCACGATTTTGTGCTGGTCTTTCGTGCGCGACGATCAGTCCCGCGAAAAAACAGCAAAGCAGATTGCGCTAGCCATTCGCGATGAGGTCACCGATCTGGAAAAAGCAGGCATTAGAGTTATCCAGATTGACGAGCCTGCTTTACGCGAAGGATTGCCGTTGCGTGATGCAGACCGTGAAGCCTACCTCAAATGGTCTGTCGAAGCGTTCCGCCTCTCCGCGGCTTCTGTTGCTGATTCAACACAGATCCACACACATATGTGTTACGCAGATTTCAACGACATCATCGATTCAATTGGTGCACTTGATGCCGACGTGATCTCGATCGAAACCTCACGTTCACAGATGGAATTGCTCGGTGCGTTCGGCACCTACAAATACCCGAATGAAATCGGCCCCGGCGTCTATGACATTCACTCACCGCGTACACCATCGGTCGAGGAAATGGTCAATCTGATCGAGAAAGCGGCAAAAGTTCTGCCGGCTGATTTGATTTGGGTCAATCCTGATTGCGGCCTTAAAACCCGTAGTTGGGCCGAAGTCAAACCCGCCTTGCATAATATGGTCGAAGCGGCCAAACAATTGCGGGCGCGATATAAAGATAGTGCCGTTGCATGACAACAAAAAAGGCCGGAAGATATCCGGCCTTTTTTTAATTTCAAAATTATCAGATCGCTTTTTCGAGTTTTTCAACCAGCTTCTTGCCTTTGAGCGACAAGAAAAGTTCTTTGCGACGACGATCGTCTTTTGCGTGTTTGACCACAACCAGACCATAAGGCTTACCCATACGACGAGCATTAGAGAGAGCGCCAATCGTGCGGGACATCACCGACATTGAAATGCCCGTGCGGTCTGAAATATCTTTTAAAGAAATACCTTCTTCAGCGGCGATTTCGGCGAAAACGGTCACCCACTGAATCGGAAATTCAGGATCGATCGCGATCAGCTCGCTTAGAATGTTTTGAAGCTTTTTTAGTTTTTTCATGATCGTTTGCAGCCCTTCTTAGTGGCGTCCATTTGCCGGATGTAAATAAGATTTGTGTATATGGCACATCCACAATCGTTTCGCAACGGTAACTTGTTTTATTATAGAGCGGCCAAATACCGAATTCCTTGTTCCACTCAATGGATATAGAACGCACCTTGCCCATTTTCAAATGTAATATCATTGTCTTGTCCCCACAAAGATTGAAATATTAAGAAGCTTTTTTGAAATATTCGCCGTGTTTTTGCAACTTTTCGATGTAGTTCTTGAAAAGCCGCACCCGATACTTTCGAACCGTTTTATACCGTATCAACGCATCATTTATCTGCCCCCGGATCGTAATCTCTTCCACTTTTTGCTGCAGGTAATATGGCCGGTCCTTGGCTTTGGCCATATTATTCTTCCAGTCATGCAATTTTCGTACTGCTTGGAGGAACTTCGTACGACACTCCCTTTCCTTTCTGGATAGTTGCAAAAGGTCATAGAGCTGCGGGTCAGATGGAAATTTATCAGGGCGTAAGAAAAATTGTTTGGGATGAATAATCAACATATCAAAACTCCTTGTTTAAAATTAAACCACAATTTTGGGTTGTCTTTTTTTGACCGAAAAGATTTAAGGAAAGTTTAAAAAGAAGCTTATCCATTCACTCTCTTAGGCATAGGCTGTTTTTCATTTTGCAAATATGTGGCTTTAAATCTTTGATCGACTATTGTTTTGAAAGAAAACAATAATTGATCCAGCTTGAAATGACGCGCCGCACCACGGTAAAGCATTTCTCCCACAATCAAATCATCCTTTAACATGATGATCCGTCGCTCCAGCCCGTCGATTACGATAGGTACAGCCTCAATCACAATGCGTTCTTCACCCTTATGATGAAAAACGAGGTTCTTGAAACTGCGTGAATCTTTTAAATAGCAAGACCAGAAACTGGGGCAGGACACCTCCACATTATCAAGCATAGCTCCTTCTAAAATCGTGCCTTGAAAATACGCACCTTGTAGATTTGTGCCGCTTAAATCGCTTTCGGCGAGGCACGTATCCTTTAGATCTGAGCATCGCATATCGCAACCACGCAGATCGGCCAATCCCATGTCGGCCCCTTGCAAATCAGCCCCCCAGAACGAAGCTCCACGCGCCTTGATTGTATCGAGTGATGCATTAGAAAGCCGTGCCTGCCTTAAATCAATGAAGGATAGATCAATACCGCGTGCTACGGCATCTTCCAACGTTGAGCGTACAGTTTTGTGTGATGTTTCGACTAGAGTCTTTCCTGATAGTGATTTTAGCAACATAATATCCCCACATAGATGTTTAATACCAACTAATATATCAATAGTTGGCATTGAACAGCTTTGTCAAGATTATTAAAAAATCAGGATTTCAAAAAGATAGCGGCAAAAAAACCGTCTGTGGCGTGGTCTTTCGGGAACAGGCGCAAGAAATCACCCGAATTCGGCAGCGAATCAGTTCTGCCTTCCCATGCTTTTTCCAAGGGAAGGATTTTATAGTCTGGATGGCGGCTCAAAAACGCCTCTACCTGCTTTTCATTTTCTTCGGGGAAGAGCGAACAGGTTGCATAAATCAAACGCCCGCCGGATTTCACCTTATCGGCTACCTTGTCCAAAATATCGGATTGCATCTGGATGATTTCTTCAAGCTTGGGCCCATACCATTTCCAACGCAGGTCCGGATTACGTCGCCATGTACCGGATGATGAGCATGGGGCATCGACCAAAACTACATCCATTGCATCCTTTTGGCGGCGCAGCCATTTGCGGTTTTGCTCTTCTTCTAAGCTGCGAGTTTCGACATTGTGAATACCTGCTTTTCGGTAACGCGGCTTGCCTTTTTCAAGGCGGCGGGAATCATTATCCATCGCGACAATGTTACCCTTGTTGTTCATCATAGCCGCCAGAATAAGCGTTTTACCACCGCCGCCGGCACAAAAATCCAGCACACGCATTCCGGGCTTTACGCCGCTAACGAGACCGATCAATTGAGAGCCCTCGTCCTGAATTTCGACAAGGCCGTTCCGGAACGCTTTTGAATCACTCATGAAGGGTTTCCCTTCCGCGCGCAAAGCAAACGGTGAGTACGGCGTTTTTGCAACGCGGATTTTATCTTTCTTCAAAGACTCCAAAGCCTCATCCACGGTTCCTTTTACCGTGTTGACGCGTAAATCTAGTGGTGCGGGATCAATCATCGCGGATAGTTGTGCTTCGAAAGCATCGCCGAACAGATCGCGTAATTTACTTTCAGCCCAGTCCGGACATTCGCAACGAACGGCGTCTGGCATTGCTGGATCGTTCAATTCCTTGCCGTGCAAAAATTCGGCAAAAAGCAATTCCGCTTTATCTAAAGGATCAGGATCATGTCTTTCACCTGTGAAGAGTGCCTCTAGCACAGCCTCATCGGGGCTATCATGCAACATCAGGTCGGCAAGAACGCGCGCGCGGGATGTGTCTTGCATCTTGCCTTGCTCGATCCACCATCCAAGCCGTGCGTGGGATCGCATGATACGGTAAACGCGCTCGACGATCGATGTCCGGTCCTTCGATCCGATAAAACGGCGGGCGGCCATAAAATCCCTGATCGTATTGTCCATGGGTATGCGGGCCGCATTGATGCGGGCAAGCAAGTCTATGGCGCTACTGATACGGGCGGGTTCTCTCATGGGCCAGAGATGTAGCCTTTTTCAACGCATAAGGGAATTTAAAACCGCCCTATTGATTTGAGGGATCAGCGCACAATTCTTAATCCTATAGACAGAGAAGGCATTATCATGACCAAAACATTATTTGACCCCGTTACTTTGGGCGGGATTACCCTTAAAAACCGTATCCTGATGGCCCCCTTAACCCGCGGGCGGGCGGGCGATTCCCGTATTCCGAACGATCTTATGGTCGAATATTACAGCCAGCGGGCCAGTGCCGGCTTGATCATCAGCGAGGCTACCGCCATTTCTGAACAGGGCTTCGGCTGGGCCGGTGCACCGGGTATCTACACGGATGAGATGGAGGCAGGCTGGAAGCGCGTAACAGATGCGGTTCACAAACGCGGCGGTAAAATGGTTCTCCAGCTCTGGCACATGGGCCGCCTCTCCCATCCTGTCTTTCAGAACGGTCAGCCAACAGTTGCTCCGTCCGCACTCAAACCGGAAGGCTTCACACGGGATGCCAGCGGTAAAAAAGAATATACAGTGCCACGCGGATTGGAAGTTTCCGAGCTACCAGCCATCATAGAAGACTATGTAACTGCCACGCGCCGTGCGCTGCGGGCGGGTTTTGATGGCGTTGAAATCCATGGCGCGAATGGATATCTACTTGATCAATTCATTCGTGACGGGGCTAACCAGCGCAACGATGAATATGGTGGATCCATCGAAAACCGCATGCGTTTCCCTTTGCGGGTCATAGAGGCCGTTGTTGCCGAAGCGGGAGCTAACAAAACAGGAATTCGCATATCCCCTACAAATCCCAATGGCGGTACGAAAGACAGCGATCCGGTTGCAACCTTCACCACCTATGCCAAGGCGTTGAACGATTTCAACCTAGCGTATGTTCATGTGATGGAACCTTATCCTGAATCAGGAAAGTTTTTTGAAGGCACACCTTACGTCACTCCGGAAATTCGCAAAGCCTATAAAGGTAATATGATTTTGAACGGTGGATATGGTCTGGAACAGGGCAACAAGGACATCAATTCCGGTCTAGCACAGGCTATTGCTTTTGGGGTTCCCTTCCTTGCTAATCCTGATCTAGTGCAGCGTTTAAAATCAGGCGCACCTTTGAATGAACCCCACATGGAAAGTTTCTATGGTGGCGGAGCCGAAGGTTATATCGATTATCCGGCGATCAACAAAGCCGCATAAAAAAAGCCCGCCATTTCTGGCGGGCTTTTTAATTCATCTTACAAAACTATTCGTTCGTGCCTTGTGCAGGTGTTGCTGGCTTGTTACCTGCGGCGGATTCAGAGGCGGCGGCTTCTTTGGCTTCTGGTGTAACTACTTCGTCGGCAGCAGATTCATCAGCAGCCGTAGGAGCTGCTGGTGTGGAAGCTTCGGTGCTTGGCACTGCTTCTTCGGCTTGTGCTTGGAATGCATAGTAGGCTGGGGCGGTTGCGATCAAACCGGCGGCTACCAGCATCAGGACGTACTTGTTCATTTGTGTCTCTCTAGAAAAAAGTTGATTAAAAAATTGAAACGGCCATTGAAGGCAGTTTCTATAAAAAGAAAGAGCCCAACATTTTCATGAAGGGCCCTTTCAAATTGCCTAAACGGCTGATCAATTACTTAACCAGTTTGCCGTCTTTAACTGTAACGGTTGTGCCGTCTTTCAGTTTGTGTTCGCCATCTGGAGCTGTCGTTTTTGTGCCATCAGCAGCAACAACGGAAACTACATCGCCTTCAACGGATACTTTTGTACCATCGGCTAGTTCGTGCTCAACAGCAGCTGCTGCTTCTGTCGTAGCTTCGGCAGCTGCAGGAGCAGCGTGCTCTTCGTTTGCTTTTACGAGCGTTGGAGCGGCAACCAAAAGGCCAGCAGCAGCCAGCATCATCATGTATTTGTTCATAGGTGTAAGTCCTCGAGGTAAGTAGCCGGTGGCACTATTGCTCCGTGCGGGAATGAGTATGTCCGAAGCCTTTTAAATATCAAGGGGGGCTGCGGGCGGAATCACAAATATATTTCACGCCATCGCCATGGGTGCGCCTAATCATGTCAAAAATGTGTCAGACGCCAAGTATGATTGCCAGAATCAGCCGCGTAAAGCAGACGTGTCTTTCCAGCCGTAACAAACTTCCTTCAGGCTTGATGGTCCGATCTCGATCATCTTGCCGCCCAGCTTTTGCCCGCCCATTTTTTCGTAAAAAGCTTTGGCGCGAGTATTGGCATCCAGTACCCAAAGGCACACGGCAGAATGTTTATTTTCCTTCAAATGGCGGGCGGCGTGTTTGATCAAGGCGGTCCCCAGCCCTTTACGCCAGTGGTCAGGGTGAAGATAGAGCGCATAAATCTCCCCCGAATGGCTGGGGCGAATGGGGGATGATCCCGGCGGCGGGGTTTTGGTGCGCCCTGTGACCACAAATCCGGCGGGTTTGCCTTCGACATCACCGATAAAAATATCGCTTTCGCCGGTAGCCATCCACTGGGTCCAGTCTTTGGCACGCTGCTCTACAGTCAAACTGTCCAGATGAGCCTGATCGACGATGCCGCCATACGCCCCTTTCCACCCTTCTACATGAAGGGCTGCAATTATGGGGATATCGTCTTGGGTAGCTTGGCGGATTTGGATCAAGGGATTAAACTGGGCCTGTCATCATTAAAGGGGAAATTCACCATGGCATTTTTCAGCAAAGACAACAACAACGCGCTTTTGACCATTATTGCTCTGCTTCTGATCGCCATTCTCGGCTTCGTCGTTCTAAACGCGACCAAGAAAACACCGGAAGAAAAAATCGCGGACAGCGTTTCTGAAACGGTTGAAGATATCGGCAACGCCGTTGCAGACGAGACCAAAAACTAATTAGCTTTCGGTTCTGTAATTCGGCGCCTCGGCCGTGATGGTAACATCATGGACGTGGCTTTCTTTGTAACCTGCGCCGGTCATACGGACGAATTCCGCTTTTTCTTTCATTTCGGCAATAGTGGCACATCCTGTGTAGCCCATCGCCGCGCGCAAACCGCCCACCATCTGGTGGATCACATTTCCAACAGGACCTTTATACGGCACGCGGCCTTCGATGCCTTCTGGTACCAGCTTGTTCGTTTGTTTCACGCCGCCTTGGAAATAACGATCAGCAGAGCCTTGCACCATTGCACCAACGGAGCCCATTCCACGATAGGATTTGTATGATCGTCCTTGATAGAGAATGATTTCGCCCGGTGCTTCGTCCGTTCCGGCAAACGCGCCGCCCATCATGGCAACGTCCGCGCCTGCGGCAATTGCTTTGGCGTAGTCGCCTGAATATTTGATTCCGCCGTCGGCGATGACTGGAATACCTTGCTTGGAGGCTTCTTGCGCCACATTCATAATGGCGGTCAATTGCGGAACGCCGACACCCGCCACAACACGCGTTGTACAAATAGAGCCCGGACCAATCCCGACCTTTACCGCATCTGCACCTGCATCGATCAAGGCCTTCGCGGCCTCACCCGTTGCGATGTTACCAGCGATGATTTGAAGGCCGTTGGTGCGGAGTTTTCTAATCTTCGTCACCATCTCCAGAACACCCTTTGAATGTCCGTGCGCCGTATCGACGACGAGAACATCAAGTTCAGCGTCAGCCAAAGCTTCGGCACGTTCGATATTGCTTTCACCCGTTCCAATCGCCGCGCCCACGCGCAAGCGGTCTTTTTCGTCTTTACAGGCATTCGGGTATTTCTGTGCTTTTTCGATATCCTTAACCGTGACAAGACCGATACAACGCTCACTCTTATCGACCACCAACAATTTTTCGATGCGGTGTTTATGCAGCAATTTGCGTGCGTCTTCCTTCGTGACCTTGTCGTATACTTTCACCAGATTTTCGGACGTCATCAATTCCTTGATCGGTTGTTTCATATCTTCGGCAAAACGCACATCGCGGTTGGTCAGGATGCCGACCAGCTTGCCGGTTTTTTCCGTGACCGGAAGGCCAGTGATATTATAGCGGCGCATGACTTCCATCGCCTCGCCCAATGTCGCGTCTGGATCGATCGTGATCGGGTTGACCACGGTGCCACTTTCGTAACGTTTGACGCGGCGGACCATTTCGGCCTGTTGTTCGATGCTCATATTGCGGTGGAGAATGCCAAGGCCGCCATTTTGCGCCATCGCGATCGCCATTTCGGTTTCGGTCACTGTATCCATAGCCGAGGAAAGCAGCGGGATATTCAGCTTGATGGTCTTGGTCAGCTGGGTTTGCGTGTTGACCGCATCAGGCAAAACATCGGATGCGCCGGGCAAAAGCAACACGTCGTCGAACGTGTAGGCTTCAGGGATTAAAATCTGAGGGGAGGAGATCGTTTTGGCCATGCAAACCCGCTTTCTGAGGTGGCGTCGTTTGCAGGCCATATATACGGGTTTATCTCTAAAAGTAAATATAAAAGTCAGCAGGTAGTTAAATTGAGGAAACTCTAACTTAGTTAATTCGCAAGAAAATAACCCAAAATTTCCAGCTTTTTACTTTGACAGCGCATTATGACAGGCGTAAGGGATGCGCCAAGTAACCCACTATTTCAAATAGGCACTGCATGAAAACCGACCTTTTTATTGATGATCTAATCGTTCCGCATCACATCACCGAAGGCTATTTGAAGGCCTGCGATGAAAAAATTCTTGGCATGATTGAAGAAGTTTACCAGCGCGTAAAGAAAAGCCAATTGGATACGATTTCAGATGCCAGAACGCCGGGATCTTCTGTTGTTATGTTGGTTGCCGGAACTCACGGCGTTGGAAAATCCTCTCTTGTGAAGAGTTTGAAAACGCAAAGAACTGAACAATACGTAGAATGTGATGTTGATTCCATTCTTGGTTTTTTCCCTTGTTTTCAAACTGCAATCAAAAGTATTCCTTCAATGTTGCAACATGACTTTTATGACACTGCGGGCTTTCACAAAAAGATCGAAGAGCAAACATCGCGTTACCTTCCGGCTGCAAAGTATATCAGCGACCGCTTGATGAGCGAATGTGTTCGCGAAGGAATTAACGTCATTGTCGAGACGAATGCAAAAACAAAAAATATCGGCAGTTTCATTGACAACATCAAAACACACGCAGTTCTAGAAACACACATTTGTCAGGCCCCATGGGCAATCAAACAAACTGCTTTCTATGCCCGCGTGAATAAAGATCATGATATCGCGATCCCAGAAAAAGCTCTACGTGCGGAGCACGAAGCGATGACTGAAAATATGGCCGTTATTGCAGCAAAATCGAATGGAAATCTGACCATTTATTGGCGTCAAGATGCCAACGCAGGCTTGATACCCGCCGCCGTTGCGACAGAAAAAGAATACACGCGTGATCTTGTAGCTTACACGGGCTTCAACGCTTATTTTGCCGACAATCGCAATGTTTCGATTGAAAATTTGATGGGGAAACGTCTAAGCCCTGAAGAAAAAGCCAAACTCGAAGCTAAGGCCAAACAAACAGCCAAGCCCGTTAGTGAAATGGTTTAATAAAAAAGCGGGGATGATCCCCGCTTTTTTTAACTCTGCGCAAAACCGCGTCACTACAATGGTTTTTGATTTCAAGCAAACTTATGTTAGATTCCTGACATATATTCTTTAACTCCTCATATGTAAAAACTCATGACTCTTACACGTCGGTCAAACCCGTCTTTCCAACCCGTGCGCGATGGTATTCTGTCGGCGCTCATTATCTTCTCCATCGCCATTGCGACGGGCGGGGCGGTTTATTACACGGCGGCGGGTGCTTTGAAAAAAGAGGTTCAGGCCAGCCTTATGTCCCTAGCCGGCACTGCGGCCAATCTCGTGGATGGGGATCTGCATAAGGAAATCACGCAAGCCGATCAGAAATATTCCCCTGTGTACGAGCAGGTGCGCAAACCGTTTTATTCGCTGCTGAAGAGCAATCCGAATATCGCCTTTATCTACACGGTCATTCCAAAGGATGAAAAAATTTACTTCATTCTTGATTCCAAAATCATCGCGGAAGGCGACAAGGACGATACATCCGATGTGATGGAAGAATATACGGACGCAACCGACATGATGAAACTGGCCCTTCAAACCAAAACGGCCATGGTAGAGGATGAAGCATACACCGATGAATGGGGCACTTTCCTGAGTGGCTACGCGCCGATTTACGATTCTGCCCATAATTTTGTGGGTATTGCAGGAGCGGATATTCGTATTACGGATTATCTTGACCGGCTCGCTCGCGTCAAACAAGCGCTCTTCATTGGTATAGCCATTGCGCTCATTGCATCGATCATTGCGGGCTATTCCGTTTATGCTTCCCGTAAATCCAGCTTGCTTGCAGAGCAAAAATCCCGCGAACAACAAGACGCGATGAAGGCACTGGAAGACAAACAAATCGCAGAACGTGAAGCGCAAAAACGCCAGTCCGAAGAAGACAATCGCATCGCCATGCATCAGATGGCAGATTCTTTCGAACAATCGGTCCGCGGCGTAGTTGAAAATCTTTCCACATCCGCGCAGCAAATCACGTTTGATTCTAAGAAGGTCAAAAATATTTCCGGGGAAACGCTACAAGCCAGCACAATGGTCTCATTGTCTTCGGAAAAAGCCACACAAACATCATCGCAAGTATCTGCTGCCGCAGAAGAACTATCCGCTTCTATTCAGGAAATCAGCAGCCAGACGCAAAAATCGAGTATCATTGCAACGGAAGCCACACAAAAAGCCGAAACCGCCAGGACCGTTATCCTGACGATGGCCGAAAAATCCGCCAAGGTGAATGATATCCTCGGCATGATCACCGGCGTCGCCAATCAGATCAATCTTCTTTCCTTGAATGCGACCATAGAAGCCGCCAGGGCGGGCGAAGCTGGCAAAGGATTTGCCGTTGTTGCAGGAGAAGTCAAAAATCTTTCCAATCAGGTATCCATCGCTACGAACGAGATCAGTACCCAGATAAACGAAATGCAGAGCGCGACGGATTTGTCTGTTAAATCCGTGATGGAAATCTTGCAGATCATCGAGGAAATGACACATAGCACGCAAAGTGTTGCTGCCGCCGTCGAAGAGCAAGCCGTGGTTACAAACGAGATCGCCAACAACATCGTGCGTACGGCTGATGATATGCGTAACATCTCAGAGAACATCACGGATGTCGAAAGCGGCGCCCAACAAACCAGCAGCTTTGCCGAAGAAATGCTGCACGCCACAGATGTCTTGGGTCAACAATCAGAACTCTTGAGACAAAAGGTCGATGAGTTTGTGAAACGTGTGCGAAGCTAATTAAGCCGTACGACGGAAGCCTGTCGCGACTACGTAAGTCTCCGGAGATTCTTTTCGACTTGATGGTGGCTTGATGTGTTTCACCGTCTTGAAATCCTTTTTCATGCGGGCCAGCAAATCGCCTTCGGTGCCACCTTGAAATACTTTGGCAATAAAAGCTCCATTTGGATTCAAAATCTCGATCGCGAATTCGTAGGCTGCTTCCACCAACAACATGATCTTGGTGTGGTCCGTGTTGCGGTGACCCACCGTGTTGTGCGCCATGTCGGACAACACGACATCCGCACCCGCGCCGCCCAGTGCATCAGTCAAAACTTGCGGCGCATCGTCTTCCATGAAATCCATCTGGAAAAACGTTACACCCGGTACTTCGTCCATCTCCAACAAATCGATGCCGACAACGCTGCAGCCCTTGTTGATGGCAACCTGACACCATCCGCCCGGCGCCGCGCCCAGATCGATAACGCTCATTCCTTTTTTTAGGATTTTTGCCTTCTCGTCGATCTCGATCAACTTGTAAGCCGCGCGCGAGCGATAACCCTCCGCCTTCGCCTTGGTGACGTAAGGGTCGGTCAATTGGCGTTCCAACCATTTGATGGACGATATTTTCCGGCCTTTGGCTGTTCTGATCTTCTTCATAGCCTTACAAAACCATAACCAGCGTGGAAACGCAAAAGGAAGCGATTAGGATGGTGATCGAGGCCGCGATGTGGATGTGTTTTTCCGTGCCCTTGGAGGCGCAAGACAGAAGAAGGAACAGCAGGATGAACAGGCTGTAAACGATCAGGCCGCGGGGATAGATCGGGCTTTTCATCAATCCGAAAAACCCGTGGCTCATACCGATTTCTTCCAGCAATTCAATCTGAAGGCGCAGCAAAAGCACGCAGCCCAGCACGTAAAGGGCAGTAAAAAGCCTCTTGCCGCGTTCCATGGTTATCAGGGCCACGGGCAGCCAGAACAAATCGATCCATTGATAAAGGGTTGGGGCTAGGCTCATCGGGGTATTCAGGTTAAATTGGCAAGGCATAAAGCCCTTATTTCACCATAATCCGGTTCCATATATATTGCCATGATCATTCGTAAAACGGCCTGTTTTTTCGCCTTCCTGATAGTGCTTTTCGTCGGCTCTGTCTTTTCGACACCCGCCAACGCGCAAGTCGTTATCCGCGATCTTGAAATCGAAAGCTATATGTCGGAATGGCTCGCGCCCGTATTTGCGGCGGCAGGCATGGATCCCGATCAAGTACACATCATCATCGTGCAGGACTCCCAAACCAACGCCTTTGTTGCAGGCGGCGCGAATATCTTTCTCTACACCGGTCTTTTGCAAAAAACCGAAAATCCCGGCGAAGTGATCGGCGTTGTCGCGCACGAGCTTGGCCACATTACCGGCGGGCATTTGATACGCGGGCGTGAGTTGATGGAGCAGGCATCCTATGAAAGCATTCTAGGCATGATCGTCGGCGTCGGCGCAGCAATCGCCACGGGAGATGGCGGCGCGATTGGCGCGGTGAGCACGGGCGCAAACTCGATGGCGCAGCGAAGTTTCTTAAAATACACCAGAACATTCGAGGCCAGCGCGGATCAGGCAGCGTTAAAGTTTATGGAAGGCGCAAAAATAAATCCGTCCGGCCTCGGCAGTTTTATGCACAAACTTGAAAGCGAAGAGTTCCGCCCAACATCGCAACAATCCGAATATGTACAAAGCCACCCGCTCACGCGTGATCGTATTGAAACGATCGAAAGTCGTGTGTCGCAAAGTGCCTATAAAGATAAGCCTTATCCGGCCGAATGGAATGCACAGCACAAGATGATGCTGGCGAAGCTCGATGGATTTATCACGCCACAACGCGTGGCATGGGATTACGATGATCGCGATAATTCGCGCGAAGCACTTACCGCCCGCGCGATTGCCGCCTATCGCCAGAATGATGTTGCCAAAGCCTTGAAGCTTTCCGATCAGCTTTTAGCACTTGAGCCTTCCAATCCTTACTTTCTCGAGCTTAAAGGACAGATGCTGGTTGATTTCGGGCGTTTGAAAGAAGCCATGCCCTACTACGAAAAAGCATTGGCCCAAAAACCGGATGCGGGATTGATCCGCATCTCTCTCGCCCACGTGCAAATCGAAACTGCCGGAAATGACTCTGCCAAATTGAGCAAGGCGATCGAGAATTTAAAAATTGCGCTAAAGGCAGAGCCACGCTCCAGCCGTATCCACCGTTTGATGGCAACGGCCTATGGCCGGTTGGGCGATGAGCCTCGTGCCAAGCTTCATCTGGCCGAAGAGGCACTTTTGCAAGGCAAGTTTGATTACGCCAAAAGTCAGGCGTCGGCAGCATTGCCGGCATTAAAAACCGGTTCGGCCGACTGGATACGCGCCAACGACATCCTAAATTATGTACAGACGAAAAAACCGCCAAAAGACTGATACGAGGATGGTTGATAAGCCCTTCTTTTGATCTGCCCAAGGCCAATAAGGTAAGATAGTATACAACCCGAATTATGATTTTATTTTCCAAGGAGAACTATCCCGTGAGATTTTTTGCCATTCCTTTGTTGATCGCCGCCATCGCGCTGCCGACCGTTGCAAAAGCCGAAATGAGTGCCGCACAAAAAGCGGAAGTCGAAGCTTTGGTCAAAGAATATATTCTGAAGAACGGCGATGTTTTGATCCAGAGCGTGAATAATTATCAGACCAAGCAGCAAGAAGAAGCGAACAAGCAATCCGAGGGCAAAGCCAAAGAACTGGTTGCGAAATTGAAAACGGATAAAGATGTCGCAAGCGCTGGAAATCCGGAAGGCGATGTTCTGGTCGTCGAATTCTTTGATTATAATTGCGGTTACTGCAAAAAAGCATATGAGGAAATTGCAAGCCTGTTGAAAGACGACAAAAATGTCCGCATCGTTCTTTACGATATGCCGATCTTGGGACCAGATTCTCTCGAAGTTTCCAAATGGGCGTTGGCTTCAAAGAAACAAGGAAAATATTTCGAATACCACAAAGAGCTGATGACTTTCCAAGGTGCTAAAGATACTGCCACCTTGAAGAAACTAGCTGAAAAAGCAGGGCTTGATGCGGACAAGCTTGAAAAAGACAAGACTGATCCTGCCATCGAGGAAGAAATCAAAACACATCTGAAGACAGCGCAGGAACTTGGTATTCAAGGAACACCCGGCTTCCTGATTAATGAGAAAATCTTCCGTGGTTATATTCCTTATGATGCCATGCAGGCAGCTATTAAAGAAGCGCGCGGCGGCGAGGCAAAGAAACAATAAGTGAGTGGACGGAAAGATATGTTTTTCCGCATCCTTCTTTTTTTGTTGGTTCTAGCCTGCGGCTACGCCACCTATGAAATCGTTCGTATAAACAGCTACTATGGGGCTATCCAAAAGACTTCCGCGGAATTTACCGTGCGCGGTGGAGGGAACCATCCGAGCCTCACAATCGTTGAGTTCCTGAATTATTCCTGCGAGGGTTGTAAAAAATCGCATCTCGTCATGATGGATTTTGCCAAAAACAATCCTGATATCAGGATTGTGACAAGGCCCATGCCTTACGAATATATGGATGCCGAAACGGCGGCCGAACGCGCTTTGGCGGCGGGATTGCAAGGAAAGTTCGATGAGATAGATAGAGCACTTGTGGAATATAGAGGTAAGCTCGATGAGAAATTTTGGAGGGAATCCGCCGCCCTTTACGATATCGACTACGACCGGATGGTGCGCGAGGCAGAAGAAGAGACGGTGCAAAAAATGGCGGGGGAGAATGCAACCGCGAGCATCCTTGCCCGTATTGATACAACCCCTGCCCTTATGATCGGCAGAACCGTCTACCAGCTTGATAAGGCCTTGACGCTTCCCGATCTGATCCGCATGGTACAGGTGGAAAAAGAGAGATAACCGAATTTATTAAACTTGGAATTTACTCACTGAAAGGAACTTAAGATTATGAAACGCTACCTTTATTTATTCCCTTTGATGGCCTTCACTGCGGCAACATTGACGCTTGCTGCTTGCGACGACAAAAAAGACGCAGAACAAGATCAAGCCGCGATGGAAACCGTGACAACACCGGTTGAGGAAACAGCTGCAGTTGTCGCTCCAGTTGCTGCCGTCACAGCAGAAGGCGCAACAGCCTATGCAACGGCTGCTGATGCCACAACGGGCGCAGTGTTTTTGACACTGCACAATCCGGGTGCAACGGCCGATAAACTTGTCGGCGTTACAAGCGCGGCAGGAACTGCTGAAATCCACGAAACATATGTTGATCCTGCAACAGGCACTGCTTCCATGCGTAAAGTTGAAAGCGTCGAAGTTCCAGCCGGCGGCATGGTCGAACTGAAATCCGATGGCTACCACATCATGCTTTTGTCTTTGGCAAAACCATTGGTTGCGGGTGAGACGTTCGATGTCACGCTTGATTTCGAAACAGCAGCGGATGTCACTGTTCCTGTAACGATCACAGCTCCAGCGGCTGCTACAACGACAGAAACAACAACGGAAGCACCGTCCGCAACGACAGATACGAGCGTTCCATCCGACACAACAGCAACGGACACAACAACAACGACAACAGATCCAGTCGTTGACGAAGTGCCGCCCGCTCCGAGCGAAACACCTGCCGAAGCACCTGCTGCGGATGGTCATTCTGGCCACTAATAAGAAGATACTGATCTTGAACGGCCCGAACCTCAATATGCTTGGGGTTCGGGAACCGTCTGTTTACGGCCATCAGACTTTGGAAGATATTCAAGTCATGTGCGTCGAACGGGCGGGCGAACTTACCTATACAATTGACTTCCGCCAATCGAACCATGAAGGCGAACTGGTTACTTGGATTCAAGAAGAACGCTCTAACATCTGCGGCCTTATTATCAATGCCGCTGCATACACCCACACATCAATCGCCATTCATGACGCGCTGAAGCTTTTGGAAGTGCCGATTATAGAGGTGCATATCTCCGATCCTGAGACCCGTGAAGAATTCCGTCATTTTTCATATATATCCTCTATTGCCGCCAAGGTTATAAAAGGCAAGGGAGCCGCGGGTTACGTGGAGGCTATCAACGCCTTGTCCACATTGGTAAAAGTCTAACCCGCCCGATTCCTTTGACTTTTCAGGCTTTTTTCTCTATTCAGGAACGCTTGAAAGTTAACAATTAAAGTAGCGAGCTTCATGAAAATCGACGCTAAAGCGATCCGCCAGTTGGCGGAACTTCTGGATGAAACAGGCCTGACCGAAATCGAGGTCGCCGAGGGCGATCAGATGATCAGAGTCAACAAGGGCGGCAGCTTTGTAGGCGCGCCTCAAGGCCAGTTCCTTCCGGCAAACTTCAATATGCCATCCGATCCGGCAGCACCGCAGCAGGCCAACACGGCCAAACCTGCGACCGTCACAGGCGATCACCCGGGCGCAGTAACGTCACCGATGGTAGGCACCGCTTATTTGACGCCGGAACCCTCCGCTCCTGCCTTCGTGAAAAAAGGCGATACCGTCAATGTCGGCGATACGCTGCTGATCATCGAAGCCATGAAGGTGATGAACCCGATCAAAGCATCGAAGAGCGGAACCGTTACACAAATTCTCGTCGAATCCGGCAAACCTGTCGAATACGGCGATGTCTTGATGGTTATCGAATAAGATATGTTCAAGAAAATCCTCATTGCCAACCGTGGTGAAATCGCGCTGCGCGTGATCCGTGCCTGCCGTGAGATGGGCATTCAATCCGTTGCCATCCATTCGACTGCGGATGCAAATTCCATGGCCGTGCGTTTGGCCGATGAGAGCGTTTGTATCGGCCCGCCAAGCGCAAAGGATTCCTATCTGAATATTCCGGCGATCTTAAGCGCTGCTACAGTAACTGGTGCGGAGGCCATTCACCCGGGCTATGGATTTTTATCCGAGAACGAAATGTTCGCCCGCATGGTGGAAGAGCATGGTTTTACCTTTATCGGCCCTAAACCAGAACACATCGAAAAAATGGGCGACAAGGTTCGCGCCAAACAAACCGTTATGGCTTTGGGACTTCCTGTCGTGCCGGGCTCCGATGGTGCGGTAACATCCGTTGAAGACGGTCTCGCTTTCTGTCGCAAGGCCGGTTATCCGGTCATCATCAAGGCAGCTTCTGGCGGCGGCGGTAAAGGGATGAAAGTCGTCCGTAGCGACGAGCAATTCAAGGAAATGTATTCGACCGCGCGGAGCGAGGCAAAAGCCAACTTCGGTGACGATACGGTCTACATCGAAAAATATTTGGAAAAACCACGCCACATTGAAATTCAAATCTTCGGCGACAAACACGGTAACGGCATTCACCTTGGTGAGCGCGATTGTTCCATCCAGCGTCGCCACCAGAAGCTGGTAGAAGAAGCGCCCTCGCCTGTGCTGACTGCAAAAGAGCGCGACTATATCGGTACGCTGGCAGCAGATGTTATCCGCAAGATGGGTTATGTCGGTGCAGGTACGATCGAATTCCTCTATGAAGATGGTAAATTCTACTTCATGGAAATGAACACGCGTATTCAGGTCGAACACCCGGTGACAGAACAAATCACCGGCATCGATCTGATCGCCGAGCAAATCAAAGTTGCAGCAGGACTGCCGCTCTCGCTCAATAAAGAAAACATCAAACTGCGCGGCCACGCGATTGAAATCC
>CAYYPX010000005.1:0-38494 GCA_964473655.1 uncultured Micavibrio sp. | reverse complement strand
GATCGTGACAACCGAATAGCCATTGTAAAAATCACGCAAGCGGCCGATGGCGGCAAGCCGGTTCATATGCTCCCCGATGCCGAACGAAGCTGGCACCGATAAATCGGAACGCAGCATATGGCCGACAGCCTGACAGGATAGCCGATGCTCAAACGCCGCACCCGCCCAGCCCATTGTATAAGCGCGGCCAAGGCGCAAGATCGTTTCCAAAAGCACGGCCACGCAAACGCCGGTGACAAGCACGGGCAGCGTTCCAGAACCCGGATTGGGCAGGATGCGGTCATAAACCTGTAACGTCATCGTCGGCAAGGCCAGCGAGAGGATGTTGATCGTAAAACTGCCAAGAATGATATCGCCCAGACTGATGCTGTACCCTTCAGGACGAAGGGAATCATTTTTAGCAGTGGCGTTTAATGTCATCCGAATAATCCCCCGAAATGCGGCACGTGAATAACTGGAACGACTGGCAGCATCGGAACAACCGGTACCGGCAATGTCGGGCCAGAAGAAATCGGATCAGGCAGGGCGGAGACGATGGAATCCAATCCACCCAGAAGACCGCCGCCCAGCAGGTTGCCCGGATCGGGCAGAATATTTTCAGTCCATGATGAAACAGGATCGCCGCCACCGCCAAGATCGGACGGGATCAGTGCACCTAGATCAAGCCCGCCTGTGTTTTCAGGTAGAGAAGAGATGAGGCCCAGCGCGCTATCGACGGCATTGCCGATTGTTTCAAGAGTGCTGCCGAGAATTGTATCAGTGCTGAGATCAAGCGGATTTGCGATCGTATCCAGAACATTGCTGACGATTTCGGTGTTGAGATCAACCCCAAGATCGATATCGCCTGTGATGGATTCAACGAGGTCGAGATTGACCGGAAGATCGATCGGTGGAAGACCTGCATCAACCAGATCAATCTGGATAGTCAGATCCGTATCGGTTGGCGAGGCGTAATCACCGCCGGCAAGACCGCCAGTGAGGATATTTTCAAGCACGTCACCTCTGCCCGTGATGCCAAGATCGACATCACCAAGAATATTTTCGACCGGATCAAGAACGATATCCATACCATCGTTCAAGAGATCACCACCGATTACATCGAGGGTTGTATCGAGTGCGATGTCGGTATCGCCCGCATCGTTGCTGAAGGGGAGGATGTCACCGACAAGGCCGGATGCGATGTCGCCTAGATCATCAACGAGATTGGCTGTACCCGAACCGCCGAGTTCGCTATCGATCAGGTTCGGTGCCAGATCACCCAGAAGATTTCCTGCCGCCGCCAGATCAAGATCGATATCGCCAAGTAGGCTTTCGACTGGATCGAGCGAGATGTTGATCGTATCGCCGAGCAATCCGTTGCCTACAAGACTAAGATCAACCGGAATAACGATATCCGTATCCATCGCGCCAACAGGATTGTTGTTCGTGCCGAGCAGGCCAAGGCCAAGCTGGCCAACGATATCAAGATCGCCTGTGAGGTCTTCGACAAGATTCGTGAGAGGCTCCAGCTCTTCCAAAATTGGTGAAACAGGGATGATTTGATCCAATCCGCCAAGGGCGAGATCAGTATCGGCGTTGCTGCCGCTCAATGGAGGTAAGAGGCCGCCGAGCAGGATGTTGTTCAGATCAAGGCTGATATCAAGATCACCCAGCAATCCTTCGATTGGGTCGAGCGGAACATCAAGGGCAAGGTCTGGAACTTTAATGCCGAGAAGCTCGATGCCGGTTCCGACATGAAGATCAAAATCATTCGGGCTGCTGTCATACTGGAATGGATCAAGGATCACATCGAGTGAAACGCTGGACAAAAGCTCGCCCGTCAAATCGATGATCGGTGCTAGAATAGGCTCCAACGGCAAAACTTCGTTAATCACGTTGATGATTTGATCGCCTCTGATGACATCGAGCGTCAGGTTGCTGATGTTGCTCAAAACCAGATCAAGGCTGATACCCACCGGTCCTAGATCAAACGGAAATTCGTTGATCTCAATGAATTTATATTCGTTATATTCATTGTTGATGATGGTCGTGCCTGTACCATCATTCCCATCAACACCGTTTAGACCGTTGTTACCATTGGTTCCGTTGATCGGAGAAGGAGGGGTAAAACCATTCGTCCCGTCGGTACCCGAAGTACCAGACGTTCCGGAAATACCGGAAAGACCATCGGTTCCGGATAAAGGTTTGGCAGAAAAAGTATTGGCCGCAAGACCGGACGCGCCGAGGCTGCCCGTCATATTATTGAATCCACCACCAAAACCGGCGCCATCGAACGGCCCGCCATCGGAGGAAGGCATTCCATAGGAACGGTCGCTGGAGAGATCATTATAGGGAGAGGTTGCAAACGGTGCGTTGTTCGCTTCGGAGAATACGCTGGAAGGCAGCATCGCATCCGCATTGTAGTTCGCATCGAACGGATTTGAGTTTGCCATGGACTCATTCGTCTGCCCCGCCTGCATCATCAGGAAGTTCATGTTGCCCGAACCAAGCAGCGTTTCCGTTCCGCCATCAAGATCGTTCGCGGTGTATTCATCCGCATCCAGTTTCTTGCTCACCGGCGCGTTCAAAAAGCTGTGAAACGAATCCTGCTGAGCCTGCGCGCTCTCTGTCAGGGGAAGGTTGTGAAGGTCTGGCGTATCTTTACTCATAAGGTCTCTCCGTGATTCCATGGGCGTTTGTTCTCCATGAAAATTACAACCATTGATTTAATAATGGATTAAATGCGGAGGCCTATAAATACAGTAATACCTTTGTATTCTAAAGATATGATTGTTTGAGCTGCATTGTTATTTGATTTATAAATAAAACCTATGATTGTGTTGATTCATTCTCAAAATGCTATGCAGGGATATATCCTTTTTATCTCTGATGGGGGGCAAAAATGGTTCGATGGACGTTAGTCATTCTTATGGGGATAGGGCTGTGCAATCCAGCTCTTGCGCAGACAAATGTTCCGCCAAAACCAAGCGGCGATGTCATGACGTTGAAGAAAACGCTGAACCATGTTTATCAAAAAAATCCGACCCTGCAGGCTTCGCGATACGGTTTAGAGGCCACACGCGAATTATATCCGCAAGCGACATCAGGCTGGAAACCCAACGTCAACGCGGAAACCAGTATTACATCGACGGATGTAGAGACGGGAAATTTTGCCGCCGGTGATGGGGCAACAACCAAGAGCGCGTCCATTCAAGTAGACCAACCCTTGTTTCGCGGATTTCGCACTGTTGCAGAAACCGAAAGCGCGGAGCGTAGAATCGATGCGGGCTTAGCAGACGTCAAGAGCGGCGAGCAGAGGATATTCCTGCAAACCGCAGAATCATACATGAACGTGGTGCGTGATCGTCTTATCTTAATGCTCCGTCAGAAAAACAGAGAATTGCTAGAAAAAGAACAGGAATCTGTCAATGCACGCTTCGACGCGGGTGATGTGACGCAAACGGATGTAAAACAAACCGAAGCCAAATATGCCATATCTGTTGCCAGCGAAGCCATCGCCCAGAGCGATTTGCGTGAATCGGAAGCGATATTCGAAAAAGTCACAGGTCTTTTTCCATCGGGAACGATGGAAGTCCCCGTGGTTGATTTCAAATTCCCGTCGACGCTTGATGAGCTGGTGAAGGCGGCCGATGTACAAAACCCCCAACTGATGGGAATTCGTCAGGCGCATTTGGCCGCGCAGAGTGACATACGCACAGCGAAGAGCGATTATTATCCCTATGTCACAGCGTTTGCATCGCACGTCAAAGAATATGACCCGCAGCCCGGAATCGTATCGGATAGTGAGACAAGCGCGATAGGCGTTCGTGCGCGTATCAATCTTTATGAAGGCGGAAACACTATTTCCCGTACTCGAGAAGCAAAAAGCCGCGCGAACCAGCGTTTGATCGAAATTCGTGAAACCGAAATGGCGATCAAGAGTGATCTGGTGACGTCATGGCGGAAATTACAATCGGCAGATTCTGAAATCTCCGCACGAGAGTTAGCCGTGGCCGCCAGTAAATATTCCAGAGACGGTGTCCATGAAGAGGCGCGTCTGGGCGAGCGGACCGTTCTGGATACGCTGGATGCAGAGCAGGATGTGCTGGATTCCGAAACGGCTCTGGTTATCGCTAAACGGGAAAAAGTCGTCACGGCGTACCGTTTGGCCGCCGCCCTTGGGATGCTTTCCCCAGAACAGGTGGGAATTGCGGCCTCTGCGGGGCGGGAACCGCTCGAATAAGGTTGAGTTTACCGCCGAAAACGGGCATTTTCTGCCCCGATGAGCAACGGGCAGTTAATATTAAGCGTACGCGACGCAATGGTTTCCTTCGGCGATATTCCGCTGTTTCAGGATCTGACTTTCAACATCCAAGACGGTAGCCGCATTTCGCTGGTCGGTAAGAACGGCGCGGGCAAATCCACGCTCATGAATATCATCACCGGTGCGCGTGATTTGGATGGCGGCGAGCGATGGATGATTGAAGGCCTCAAGATTGGTTATCTTCAGCAAGAAGTCCATTTCAAGCCCGGTCAGACGGTTTACGATTTCGTATTCGAAAGCTTTGGTTCCGATCAGGAATCATGGATGAAGGATTATAAGATCGAGATGGTGGTAACGCCTCTCGACCTTGATGTGAATGATCGTATGGAAGTGTTGTCGGGCGGGCAGCTTCGCCGTGCAGCACTCGCGCGGGCTTTGGTCGAAGATCCCGATTTATTGCTGCTGGATGAGCCGACAAACCATCTGGATTTGACCATCATCGAATGGTTGGAAAATTATTTACGCAATTACCACGGTGCGCTGGTCTGTATTTCTCACGACCGCACGTTCCTTGCCAATATTTCCAACACTATTTTCTGGCTGGACCGCGGCAAATTGAAAGTTTGCCCGAAAGGTTTTGGCTATTTCGAAGAATGGTCGACGATGATCATCGAGCAAGAAGAGCGCGAATTAGCCAACCGCCAGAAGTTTGTCGATCAGGAAGTCGAATGGGCTTCACGCGGAGTCAAGGCACGCCGCAAACGCAATGTCCGCCGCGTCGAAATGATGAAAGAGGCGCGGGATACATTAAAAGCGGATTTGTCGGCTTTCCGCAAGATGATGGGCAAGGTTCAATTCGAAGTCGGTGAAGTTGAAATGACATCCCGCATCGTCTGCGAATTTTACAACGTCAGCAAAAAATTCGTTGAAGACGGTCGTGAAAAAATAATCCTCGATAATTTTCATCTTCGTGTTCAAAAGGGCGACCGGATCGGTATTCTGGGTAAAAACGGATCAGGTAAGACCAGCTTCCTTAAAATGCTTATCGGCGAGTTGGAACCTGACACCGGATCAGTCAAGCGCAAGAAAGAACTGGAATTTTCTTACTTCGACCAAAAGAGAAAAGATTTAAAAGACGATCTCACCCTTTGGAAAACGCTCTGTCCCGAAGGTGGCGACCATGTCGATGTGATGGGCAAGGCCCGTCATGTGTGCGGGTATTTAAAGGACTTCTTGTTCGATCCATCCAAAGCACACCATGCGGTCGGAACCTTATCCGGCGGGCAAAAGAACCGTTTAATGCTGGCGAAAATACTGGCGAATCCAAAAACCTGTCTGATCCTCGACGAGCCGACGAACGATCTCGACATGGATACGCTCGATATGCTCGAAGATATGCTGACAGGCTATAAAGGCACATTGATCATCGTATCGCACGACCGTGATTTCCTCGATCAGACTGTTACCAAAATTCTAGCGTTTGAAGGCGATGGAAAAGTCGAAGGGGTCATCGGTGGTTACAGCGATTATCTGGAGAAGATCAAAGGCCGTGACAAGAAAGAAGAAAAAGCTCTGGAGAAAAAAACAGCCAAACCTGAGCCTGTGGCCGTTGTTCAGGTGCCGGCCAAAAAGCTCACTTATAAATTGCAGCATGAGCTCGATACACTTCCGGCAAAGATCGAAGAGCTGGAATTATCCATCGAAGGTTTGACGCGCACATTGCAGGATGCGGATTTCTACAAGCGCGACCCAGATGCGTTTTTGGGCGTTTCGAAAGATTTAGAGAAAGCGAAGAAGTCACTGGAGCGCGCTGAGGAACGTTGGCTCGAACTCGAAGCCATGCGCGAGGCGATTTAGTTCCCTCAATCCCTTGAGAAAAATCAGATTTTCACCATATCAAAGCGAATGTTTTTTGCCGCTGTTTCGTATACACTAAGGCGGTATCGCGGCGTATCATATAATTCATTGAAATAATTGGAAAAAATATGAAATTTTCTCATCTCCCGCTTTTCGCTCTCGGCTTACTGACGCTGATACAACCATCTCAGGCACAAAAGCCACCGGGAAATCAGGGGCCCACACCGGTGATTGTGGCATCCGCCTATACCGATAATTTCGTGGACCGCGTCGAAGCGATAGGGACGTTGAAGGCGAATGAAACCATCACATTGGCCTCCACCGTCACCGAAACCGTCACAGCGATCAATTTCACAGATGGGCAGCGCGTGGTGAAAGGCGATGTTCTGGTTGAAATGACGGATGGCGAGGAAAAAGCATTGCTTGATCAGCAGCGCGCGCTTGTAAACGAAGCTGCCAAACAATTAGAACGAGCGAAAGAGTTGGCGAAGACAGGGGCTCTTTCCAAAGAAATTTTAGAACAGCGTCAACGTGAAGCGTCGTCCACCCGTGCGGGACTTTCTGCATTGGCGGCACGTATGGAAGATCATATCATCACGGCACCATTTGATGGCGTGGTAGGCCTTCGCAATATTTCTGTGGGTGCGCTTTTGCAGCCTGCCACGAAAATTACTACATTGGATGACGATAGCGTGATGAAGTTGGATTTCGCTGTGCCGTCGGTATTTCTCACGACCTTGAAACCCGGTGTAGCCGTGATTGCAAAAGCTACAGGCTTTGATGAGGAATTCAAAGGCGAAGTATCTGCCATCGATTCCCAAGTCGATGAAGTCACGCGCTCCGTTATCGTGCGGGCGATCATTCCAAATCCGGAAGCGAAGCTTAAACCCGGCCTATTGATGACGGTGGAATTGCTTAAAAATCCGCGCGATGCGGTGGGCATTCCCGAAAATGCGATCGTGCCTGAGGGGCGCAAGCAGTTTGTCTTCGTGGTCAATGATAAACAAATGCCGGCAACAGTTGAAAAACGTGAGATTGAAATTGGAACGCGTCGTCAAGGTGATGTTGAGGTGACCAAGAATTTAAAAGCCGGTGAAAAAGTTGTGGCACAAGGTACGATGATGGTAGCGGATGGCAAGCCTGTACAGATTACGGCCGAGCAAAAGAAGGGCGAGAGCCTTGCGGATTTGCTCAAACGCATAAAGACCGAAAAGGCAAAGCAGGCCGAACAACCAAAGGGGAAATAACCGATGTTTGTTTCCGACGTCTTTGTTAAAAAGCCTGTTTTTGCCGCCGTCGTATCGCTGCTCCTCATCGCTTTTGGGATAGTTTCCTACACGCGCCTTTCGCTCCGCGAATATCCGGACATCGATCCGCCGGTTGTTTCCATCAGCGTCAACTATCCGGGTGCGTCAGCTTCTATCGTCGAAAGTCGCGTCACCGAGGTTTTAGAAGATCGCATTTCTGGCATTAGCGGAATTAGCTTTATTGAATCATCCAGTGAGGATGGGCGGTCGCGCATTACGCTTGAATTCAATGTCGGCGTGGATATTGATGCCGCGGCGAACGATGTGCGCGATAAGATTTCCGGCGTTCTCGATAACTTGCCGGAAGAAGCCGATCCACCTGAAGTGCAAAAGGTGGATTCATCCGATGACGTTATCATATGGCTCAGCCTGACCAGCGATCGGATGACGATTGCCGAATTGACCGACTATGCCGATCGTTATCTGGTTGATCAATTTTCTATCATCGATGGTGTGTCACAAATCAGGATCAGTGGCGCGCAGACCTATGCCATGCGGGTCTGGCTGGATAGAACACAACTAGCCGCGCGCGGTTTGACGGTGAATGATGTCGAGAACGCATTGAGATCCGAAAACGTAGAACTGCCCGCCGGTAGCATTGAATCAAGCGACCGGCAATTTACCGCACGTCTGTCCCGTGTGTTCCGCGATGAGGAAAAATTCCGCAATCTGGTGATAGGGCGCGGAACGGGTGGATATTTGGTGCGCCTTGGTGATGTCGCCCGTGTGGAGAGGGGTTCCGAAGAGGACCGCACGATGTTCCGCGGCAATGGCATACCTCAGGTCGGGCTGGGTGTGATCAAACAATCGACAGCCAACACGATTGATGTCGCGCGCGGTGCGCAGGCTAAGGCCGAAGAAATCAATAAGACATTGCCGGAAGGCATGAAAATTGAGGAGAGATACGATACATCCGTCTTCGTCGAAAAAGCAGTGCATGAGGTTTATGTCACACTCGGCATTGCGGTGTTTCTTGTGGTTTTGGTTATTTATCTATTTTTAGGAAGTCTCGGTGCAACCGTTATTCCGGCTATCGCCGCACCTGTATCATTGATTTCATCCTTTATGGTTCTGCTCGGGATGGGGTTTTCCATCAATATCCTGACGCTGCTTGCCTTGATCCTTGCTATCGGCTTGGTGGTGGATGACGCGATTATCGTGGTAGAGAACATCGTCCGCCGTATGAAAGAAAAAGGTGAGACGCCCCTAGTGGCCTCATACAAAGGCACGCGGCAGGTTGGTTTTGCGGTTATCGCTACCACACTTACATTGATCGCCGTGTTCTTGCCGATCACGTTTCTTGAAGGCGATATAGGCCGGTTGTTTTCTGAATTCGCCGTGACGATGGCGGCCGCTGTAGCATTTTCCGGCGTAGTCGCGCTGACGCTTTCGCCCATGCTTTGTTCAAAATTCCTCAAAAGCGATGTGGAAGAAAACCGAGTCACGCAAAAGATCGAGCATTTCTTTTTGAATATACGGGAGCGTTACGGGCGACTTTTGGTTCGTGTATTGTCAAAGCCCATTCTTACAGTGATCGGATTTTTTGCAATTCTTGCCTGTATGGTGTTGTTCTATAACCTAACGCCTGCAGAATACACGCCACGTGAAGACCGCGGCGCATTCATGGTGATGGTCAACGGGCCGGAAGGTGCGACCTATAGCTACATGAAAGACTATATGGATGAGGTAGAGCGCCGTTTGCAGCCTTATGTCGAAAGCGGCGAGTTCGAAAGCTTGATGATCCGTGCGCCGCGTGGTTTTGGTGCGGTCTCAAGTTTTAACAACGGTATGGCAATCGTGGTTCTGAGCGATTGGGGTCAGCGTCGTTCCGCATTTGACATTATGAACGAAGTGCGTGGAAAGCTGGCCGATCTTACGGGCGTACGGGTTTCCGCGAGTATGCGCCAAGGTTTCGTAGGCGGTTTTGGAAAGCCTGTGCAATTCGTGATTGGCGGCGGTACCTATGAAGAGTTGCGCGAATGGCGTGATCTTTTGATATCCAAGATCAATGAGAACAATCCCGGCCTTCTGAGTATTGATTCAAATTACAAGGAAACAAAACCGCAATTGGAAGTCGTGATCGATTATGATCGCGCGGCATCTCTTGGTGTTACTGTAGCCAATATCGGCGGCACGCTGGAGACCATGCTAGGGTCGCGCCGTGTTACCACCTACATCGATGCAGGTCAGGAATATGATGTGATCATGGAAGGGGAACGCGATGCGCAGCGCACATCCACCAACATGGAAAATATCTATGTAAGATCGAGCACGACAGGAGCCCTAATTCCATTGTCCAACCTTGTGACGATCAAGGAGTTTGCCGATGCGGCGACACTTTCTCGTTATAATCGTATTCGGGCCATTACATTAGAAGCCGATCTGGCCGATGGATACACGCTGGGTGAGGCTTTGACTTATTTGGAGAAGCTTGCGCGTGATAACCTTCCCGACAGCGCGGTGATCGATTACAAAGGCCAGTCTCAAGATTACAAACATTCGGGTGGTTCGATTTACTTCGTGTTCTTGCTCGGAATTCTAATCGTCTATCTGGTGATGGCGGCGCAGTTCGAGAGCTTCATTCACCCGTTCGTGATCCTGATGACTATTCCTCTGGCCATGGCGGGCGCGCTCGCGGGGCTTTACATTACGGGTCAGAGCTTGAACATCTTCACACAGATCGGGCTTATTATGCTTGTTGGTCTTGCCGCCAAGAACGGAATTCTGATCGTGGAATTTGCGAACCAGCTTCGTGACGAAGGCATTGAATTTAAAAATGCATTGATAGAGGCCTCAGCTTTACGTCTTCGCCCGATCTTGATGACGAGCATCACAGCAATGGCAGGAGCAGTGCCGCTCATCATCACCGGCGGTGCGGGTTCGGAAACAAGATCCGCCATCGGTATCGTGATCTTCTTTGGAGTAGCGGCGGCAACGGTCTTCACATTATTCGTGGTTCCGGTTGCATATCAGATGATTTCAAGAAGAACCGGATCACCGCGAGACGTCACAAGACGCCTTGAAAAAGAACTTAGCGAAAGCGAAGAGAAAGCTTAAGCGGCTGGTTTTGCTTTATCCGGACCTGCGCGGCGGCCTTTTTCCGAAGCGTAATCGCCTTGCATCTTATCAACCAGACGATTGATATCGCCATCGCTGATCTTTAGCGAAGAGGCGAGTTGCGCCAGCGCGGCTTTTGCATCCGTGCTGCCGCCATCGGCCGCGATCTTGTACCAGAGCATGGCTTCTTGTGGTTTTGCACCGCTGATCAGGCCGTTCTCATAGATCAGACCGAGGTTGTAGGCTGCTTCGACGATGCCTTGGTTCGCAGCGCTTTCAAAGAAAGCGGCAGCAAGCGGCGCATCATAGTCTGTGCCGATGCCTTCGATATGAGCAATACCCAGATTATATTGTGCTTCGGGGTGGCCGAGTTTGGCGGCTTCGCGATACCAGAAGAGCGCGCGGTCGAGGTCACGCTCGACGCCCAGACCTTGGTGGTAAAGAACGCCCAGATTGTAATCGGCGTTGGCAATTTTCTGATCGGCGGCTTCACGGAACCAGAAACCGGCTTTTTCGAAATTCTGTGTCACGCCGCCACGACCCGCCGTATAGATGGCGGCAAGATCATGTTGTGCTTCGGGAACACCCGCGAAAGCCTGTTCTTCCAAAGCTTTGATGTTGGCGGGTAGAGAGGCATCGGGCTGCATCCGTTGTGCCAGAGCTTTCGTACCTTTTTCCTTGGCGATATCATTCGCCAGTTTTGGGTCTTGAATAAAGGCTTTGTTCTCGTAAGCCTTCAAAGGATTGAAACCGGTTTTGACTTGCACGACTTGAGCTTCCGGTGGAACGCCTAGATCATTGGCTGCTTCCGGTGCTTGTGCTTCCGGCGCGATTTCATTCAATTGCGCGGCGAGCTGTTCCGGATTTTCTTCCAAAGCGGCCATCAATTGATCGTCGGACGAATTCAAAACATTTTGTGCTGCCGGTGTTTGTTCGGATGGCTTCTCAAATGTCGAAGGATCGACCGGAGTCAGAGTTGGTTCCGCTTGCGTTTCTGAAACAGTGATCGGTTGCTGTTGTTGAGAGGCTGTATTGTTTGTCGCAATCGGTTCCCACTCATTATTTTTATTGAGTTGAGCCAAGCCACCACCATTTTCAAGAACGGCGATTTTTGGAACATCAGGCTGTTGCCATTGATTGACGGACCAGCCGAAGAGAAGGGCGGCCACGACCATCGATACCATGCCAACGCCCTGCATACGCACCGAACGACGCCACCAAGGTGAGCCATCAAGATTGCTCTGATCGGTAAGGGCGGGAACGGCGGCCGCACTGTGGTCGGTAAGAAGTACGAGCGCACGAGCCTTCAATGTGTCTTGTGTTTCGGTCAGGATTTCCTCCATGCGCTCTACTTTGCGGAGCACACGGGTTTTATCCTGCGACATTTTTTCAACTTGACGATCGATGCGAGCTTGTTGCACGACGGATTCATCGATGCGTTGGACAAGGCCAACCTGTTTGTCTTCGGTTTCCTTGATGCGGGTCACCAAAAGATTTTGTCCGGCTGATGCCTGCACCAATTTATTTTCGGTTTCTTTCAGTGCGCGCTCAAAGCGGGCTTGGCGCTGGGAGACTTCAGTGTCCGCCGCCTCGCGTGCTTTGAATTTTTCTTCAATCTCGTTGAGGGATTTGCGATACTCGCGAAGCTCTGCCAGCAATTCATATCTTTCGGCTTCGGAGCGTTTCAGCTTATCGCTGATCGCAGCCAGTGTGCGGATGATTTCCATCGCGCGGGGATTGGCCGTTCCGGTCGTTGTCGGTAGCTGCGATGTGCCTCCGTTTTCGGCACGGTAATCGTCCTGCGCCGGTCTTGCGACCACATGGACTCTGTCTGGCGTGCGTCCTTGTTTCATAACGCGTTTCCCCTAAGCAAAATGTGAACCTGAATTAAGGGAAATATACCGATTTTGTATAATCGAACCAAGGAAATTATGGAACCTGTCCACAGGGGCTCTAAGGGGCGGATTTCAGCCGGAATTTGGGGCTTGCAAGGGGGCGAATTCTGCTATAGTTTTCGGCGTTCTCAAGGCTTATTGGGGCGTCGCCAAGCGGTAAGGCAGCGGTTTTTGGTACCGCCATTCGTTGGTTCGAATCCAGCCGCCCCAGCCATTTTCATGAAACGCATAAGCAATATTGGCCGTTGGTAACAGCGATATAGCCGTGTATCTTTCAAAAATACACGTTTCCCTGCCTACAAGGTCATATTGTGCAAACAAATAAAATCTCCGAAACCGACGAAGCCATTTCAAAGCTGCTCGACCGTACCGAGGAGCTGATCAGACTCGGCAAGAGCGATGAGGCGGAGTATTTCCTAAATGAGCTGGAAAAGCACGCTCCACACGATTTGAATATTCCTTTTCAACGTGGTGGACTTCACGCCAGCAAAGGCGAGCATGAAAAGGCACTAGAGCAATATTTTATCGTTCATAGAAAGTTGCCGGATTTTTTCGAGAACATAAACAATATAGCTACCGCTTATTACAAGCTCAGGAAATATGATGATGCTGTTTTCTATTACAATAGAGCCTTGGAGTTGAGGCCGGATAAGGATTTCGTTTTATCGATCCTTGCAGAAACGCTTTTCCGTCGCGGAGATTTAAAAGAATCCATTGAAACTTTCAAGCGCGCGTTGGCCGTTTCTCCCGATATGATCAGTACACACAGCAATCTATTGCTGGCCATGCTGTACTCCGAAAATGTATCGCCAGAGGATGTAACGGAAGAGGCAAGAAAATTCGGAGAAAATATTGGGCGGCTTGTTCCTGAAGAAGCACGGCCGGCAATCGAAAAAGATGAGAATCGAAAAATTCGCATCGGTTATCTTTCGCCGGATTTCAGGGATCATCCGGTACCATATTTTCTGGAACCGTTACTAAAAAATCACAATCGAAAAAACTTTGAAGTCTATGCATATTCCACAACACTGGCCGATAATCCGGTTATGGACCGCTTGAAAAAATGCGTTGATGTATGGCGTGATGCGCGGAATTTGGATCATAAAGCTATTCGTAAAGTGATAGTGGAAGACAAAATTGATATCCTTATCGATACATCCGGCCACACGGCCTATAACAATTTAAAGGTTTTTGCCCAAAGGGCAGCGCCTATTCAGGTGACATGGCTTGGATATCCGGCCACAACGGGCGTAAAAACCATGGACTACAAGATAACCGACGCTTATGTAGAGCCGGCTGGAAAGAGCGAGCATTTAAACACAGAAATATTATGGCGTTTGCCGCATATTTTCTGCTGCTATCAGCCGCATGAAAATAGCCCCGATGTTATCGACCATCCCCCATTCGAAGATAATGGCCATATCACGTTTGGATGCTTCAACAATTTTGTAAAAGTGCGAGATCCGGTTCTATCGGCTTGGGCGAAAATTCTCGAGAAAGTTCCCAATTCAAAACTCCTTCTTGAAATAGAAGGGATCGAGGAACCACGAGCATTACAGGCTCTTGAGGAGCGTTTAAAGCGGCTCGGTATAGATAGGGATAGGGTCATTCTGGAGCCAAGGAAGAGATCAAATCAGTTTGTCTTGTACAACAAAATCGACATCGCGCTCGACCCATTCCCTGCCACGGGCGGCACTACCAGCATGGATACGCTTTGGATGGGGGTCCCGTTCGTCACGTTGGCTGGTGGCCATTTTGGGTCTCGTATGGGCGTATCCATCCTGAGCAATGTGGGATTACCGGAATTGATTGCCAATAATGTGGAAGAGTATGTTTCAATCGTCGTTGGTCTGGCAATGGACAAGAAGCGCTTGAAAGGAATCCGTCACGATTTACGCAAGAAATTCGCATCAAGCCCCGCTATGGATCAGAAATCTTTCGCGCGGGATATGGAAGAAGCCTATAAAAATATGTGGCAAAAATATTGCACTTCTAATTTTTAGAAACCCATATTTTCCACATTTCGCGATATGCGGACTCCATGTTTTTTGCAAAACGTTTTTGATCCATGGCGGGACTGTCAGCAAATTTTTGACGAAGACCGCTGCGTATTTTTTTTAGCCTCTCATGATCATTCGCGAGCTTGGTAGCAATTGAGATATACTCATCCGTATTTTGCGCAATCAATTCTTGTAACTCTACATTGGTCAGGATGGGCACACCCATGCGCGATCCGAAATGACCGCCGGCGAGCGTGACGAACGGGACGCCCATCCAGAGCGTGTCCATGCTGGTGGTACCGCCTACGGCAGGGAACGGATCAAGCGCAATATCGATCTTGTTATAAAGCACGTATTGATTTGCGCGCCTGAACGGGAATAGGGACAGCCTGTCTTTTGAAATTCCGTATTTTGTAAGATGCGCTTCCGCTTCCGATCTTACCTTTTCTTCGTCAATGCCGGAAATTTCCAACATCAGTTTCGAACTCGGAACCTGTTTCAATATTTCCGTCCATGTCTTAACCACCGGATCGGTTACTTTGGTAAAGTTGTTGAAACATCCAAAAGTAATATAACCGTTATCTTCGAATGGTGCATGATCGATAACATCCGGGCTGTTTTCATGCGGAGAATAAGCCGCGAAAATATCTGGCAATCGCCAGAGTGTTTCTGTACCGAGGTGTTCGGTTAAACCTTCCGGTTCGGCATGAATATCTGTGATGCGGTAATCCATTGCCTTCATGCCGGTTGTGGCGGTATAGCCGAGCCATGTTGCCTGTATCGGCGCCGGCTTCCTTGCAAGGATCATTAAGCCGTTATTGGCCGTGTGGCCCGCCAGATCAATTAGTATATCAATTTTATCTTTTTCAATGAGATCAGCAGCATCATCGTTGTTTAAAAATTTGATATCGCGCCAATGATCGAAATATTTTTTTGTTCTTTGCGTAACTTCATCTTCTACCTCTACCTTGGAATAGGCGAAAAGCTCAAAATTATCACGATCCGCATGATATATCGGTGATAGAAAGTAACTTACCGCATGACTACGAAAATCTGGAGAAACATATCCTATGCGCAATTTTCGCGCTGGATTTCGATCATTGGTAAAAGGCCTGTTCCGTATGAGTGGATCAGCAACAACTTCTCCAAAATTTCTAGAAGCTTCGGCCAGACCTTCTGGTGTAACAGATGATGCGTAAAGCATAGTCAATAAAAGATTGCTGTGAATCCATTGCTCATTCGGCGAAAGCTCCAACGCCTTTTTTGTGTTTTGAATGGCTTCATCTAAACGCCCAAGATTTTTAAGCGTAGTTGCCTTATTCGCATATACATCGGGCTGAGCTGCGTCTATTTCGATTGCGCGATTATAACATTTGAGAGCTTCTTCGAACTTAGATACTTTATTATAAAGTGTGCCGAGAAAGTTTTTTAAGCGCAGGGATTCAGGCAGGTTTTTATCGGCATATTCCGCCTCCATCAAGGCTTCTTCATTGCGACCTTGTTCGATGTATATCGATGCCGTGCCCACGAAAGCATATTCATTTTTTTCAATGGATTTTATCTTCGCGTAATAATGAAGAGCTTCTGGCAACTTTCCTTTGTGGCGATATATGTTGCCAAGATTTATCAACGCATCGACATAGTCGGGCTTTATCTCAATCGCTTTCAAAAAGTAGGGGAGTGCTTCATCTACCTTGCTCTGCGCCTCCAATGCTAGTCCGATATCGTGATACAAGTTCGGGCTAGAAGGGTTAAGCGCTAGGGCTTTGTTATAAAGTTCAATCGAATCATCGTATTTTGCCAATTTGTACAAAATAGAGGCGCTGTTGGACAGCGCATTAAAATTGTTCGGCTCTTTTTTCAAGATTTGAGAAAAAATCGCAGACGCTTCATCTATCTTCTCCATCGAAAGCAGGATGGTTCCCAGATTGTTAAGCGCATCCGTATGGTCTGGGCTTAATGCAATCGCGGTTTTGTAGCTGGCGATGGCTTCTTCTTTTTTATTCTGACGGTTTTGAATCCTGCCCAAGGTAAAATGATAAGCTGGGTTATTGTCTTGGTATACAATCGCCGCAGAGACGAATTCTTCGGCGAGTTCATAGCGTTCGACATCAAGACCGATAATGCCCAACAAATGCAGAGCAGGAGCATATTCCACATTTTCTTTAAGGATCTGCCGCAGCGTTCCTTCGGCCGCGGCGATGTTGCCCATTTGGTATGATTGAACGGCCTGTTTGTATAGTTCTTGTGAGTTTTGCATTTGTTATTTTGTCTCAGACAGCCATTTTTGCCACATCTGACGATAGGCGGCTTCCATATTGCGAACGAATCTATTTTCGTCCATCAGCGGACTTTTGGCCACGCGATCACGCAAATTGTGACGAATTTTTTTCAATCGTTCGTGGTCTTTGGCTAAATCCGTAGCAATAGAAACATAGTCATCCATGTTTTGGGCGACCAGCTCCGGCATACCGGCATTGGTCAGGATCGATACACCCATGCGTGATCCGAAATGCTTTCCGGCCAATGAAACGAACGGAACACCCATCCAGACAGTATCCATACTGGTCGTACCTCCGACAGCAGGGAACGGATCGAGCGCAATATCGATTTTGTTGTACAGAACGAATTGGTTTTCCGGTTTGCGCACTTCAAGAATAGCGCGATCAAGAGAAATGCCATGCTGGACCAAACGCTCTTCGACATTTTTTCGAACCTTGGGACCTTGAAGACCCGTGATTTCAAGCATCAATTTGGAATTGGGCACTTGTGATAAAATTTTTGACCATGCTTCAAGAACCGGATCAGTGACCTTCGTAAAGTTGTTGAAACATCCAAAAGTAATGTAACCATTGTCTTCGAACGGTGGGTGATCGATGACATCGGGACTGTTGGGGCGTGGTGTATAAGCCGCGAAAATATCTGGCAGTCTCCAAAGTTTTTCTGTGTTGAGATGTTCGGTCAAACCTTCCGGCTCAGCATAAGGATCGGTAAATCTGTAATCCATCGCTTTCATACCGGTTGTGGCGGTATAGCCCAGCCATGTGACCTGAATGGGGGCAGGTTTCCTCGCAAAAACCATTAGGCCATTATTCGCCGTGTGACCGGCAAGATCGACAAGGATATCGATCTTGTCATGCTCTATAAGATCCGCCGCTGCATCATCGTTGATATGCTTGATATCGCGCCAATGATCGAAGTGTCTTTTAAGATTTTCTGTTACAGGGTCTTCGAGTTCAACTTTGGAATAGGCGAACAACTCGAAGTTTTGTGGATCATGCTTATATATCGGCGATAAAAAGAAATTAACGGCATGGTAACGAAAATCCGGCGATACATATCCAATCCGTAGCTTGCGATCTGGATTGCGATCATTTGTAAAAGGTCTGTTGCGTATATGCGGATCTGCAATATCTCTACCGAACTGACGTGATGTTTCAGCCAGTTCTTCAGCGCTTACGAAGGAGGCATAAAGCATCGTCAGGATAAGATTGCTGTAAACGAAAGCTTTTTCCGGTGAGAGTTTTATGGATTTTTTGATGGTATTAATCGCCTCGTCTAGCTTACCGAGGCCTTTAAGCGTGGACGCCATATTGGCATAAATGATCGGATCTTTCGGATCGAGCGCAAGGGCCTTTTGATTGTAGTGATAGGCTTCTTCATATTCACCCAGAATATCGTAACAGGCGGCGATGTTATCGTATGCCTTGGAAGCGCGTGGAAATTTTTTGGCGTGGCTTTTGGCCGATTCAATAGCCTCTTTATATTGCCCTAATTGAAAATAGATGTAGCCCAAATTCTGAAAGTCGACTTCGTTCGGGTTTATTTCAAGAATGCGCTTGTAATGGTGTATGGCAGCTTGAAACATATTGCGGTTTCTAAAGTGCGCGCCTTGGTCCCGGCATATCTTTGCAATATTAGAAAGAGCACCGAGATGTTTTGGCTTGAGCTGCGTTGCCTTTTGATAAGTTTGTAAGGCTTCTTCAAATCTACCTGTTTTTGCGTAGATATTTCCAAGTGTAAAATAGAAATCGGCGTTATTCGGATTTTCCTGCAAAGCGATTTGCATCAACCCTTCGGCCATATCATATCGTTCTACTTCGTAACCGATGGCAGCCATCATGTGCATACTGTCTGCATGGCGTGGGTCATTGTCCAGCACCTGACGAAAGTGTTTTTCCGCCCCTGCAAGATCATGCGCTTGAAAGCTCTTTACGCCTTTAATGTATAGTTTTTTGTTATCCTGCATATATTTTACCGCCACTCCGTCGGCCAGTGAAGGGCGGGGTCTTTGTGCAAAAGTAATTTCGGGCTGACATTCTTCACAATACGGAAGATAGAATGTTTCAAGATGGATTTATCTTTTACAGCCAACATATTGAAACCGTGTGGTGGGCCTTTCAGATATGTGTGTTCCGGTTCGATCAATTCGATCTTACATTTTTCCATCGGCACATTGGATTGGAAATCACGAATAGCGTAAACATGATAGCCATAGTCACGCAAAAATTTGACGATGTCCGTTTTGCCCAGACCTTTTGACCAGTCAACGTAATAACGGTGCACTTCGAAGATGATGTTGGGAGCTTGACCTTTTGGTTGGGAAAGGAATCGCTTGGCGCCTTTCAAGGCTGGTAGTTCTGATCCTTCGATATCCATCTGGATCAGATCAATCTCATCAATCTTGTGTTTCTTTGTGTAGTTTTCGATAGAAACGGCCGGAAAGACAATATCGCCTTTTTTGGCTTTACCCTTGAGTGGAACGGCATGTGCGAAAGCATCCTCACCGACGAGTTTTAAGTCCGTATCATAACTCCAAACGCCGACGGGAATGGCTTTGATCTTGTTTGCCACTTTATTCGCAGCGGCGTTTTTCTTTAAAAGAGATATTTGCTCTTTGTCGGCTTCGAAGCCATATATAACGCCTTTCTTATCCATGACTTTGGCAACGAGCACGGCGTGATCACCGGAATAAACGCCCGCGATAAGAACATTTTTGGTTTTTTTAGCCAGATGAACGAACAGCTTTGTCGTTTGTGGCTCGAACACATGGTCTGGTTTTTCATCGGACGATAGAATAAAGTCACGCGCGATTTTAGAACGGTAGAGAAAATTGAAGGTCGTGCCATCTTTAAGTTTTTTCTGTAAAACGCCAGCTTCTTTATAAAGAGCATCGGCCATGGGGCCGGTAAGTTCTTCGCGAATGGTGCGGCCACGTGGCAGTTTTATGGTCTTTTCAATGTTCTTTAGGATTTTTACAATCTTGTTGCGCGAGCTTTCATCTTTACCGATGTCCGTCAACGCGGACAGCATTTTGTGCTGCGCCTTGCCTTGCAGGGAAAGAGCAACGAGATTGTCTTGTACTTTGACTTTGGATGCCATGATGTCCTCTTAAACTCTCTTTAGAACGCCATTTGGAATGGCACTGATCAGCATTTTGTTTTCGATGGAATGATCAACTTCGAATTGCAAATCTTTATTACCTTTGATGTTCTCAAGGAATGCAAAGACGGCGGTTTTAGAATTGTCGCCATGTTCCCACGGACGATCAGGAAATGTATCGTTCGGTAGATCTTCGATGATCGTATCAAAGGCAAGGCAGTAGCTGCCCTTGGTGACCAGTGGCGCGTAAAGTTCGAGTTCTTTTAGAACGTGATCGTGCGTGTGCATAGAATCCAAAGCGACAAGAACTTTTTTATAACCTTTGGCGGCATCACGCACTTGCTTGATCACATCATCGGCAATGGATGATCCTTGGATCATGTCGATGCGGTTGGAAAGTGGATGTTTTTCGATCGCGGCGCGGTTGTGCGCGCGGATATCGATATCGACGGCCAGAACACGGCGTGATGGTTTTGCGGGGTCAAGCGTTTTTCCTTGTTCGATGGCTTCACAGTAATCGAGTAGGGCCAGCATGGAAGCGCTGAGGATCAATGAGCCACCGTGTGCTATGCCTGTTTCGATGATCAGGTCTGGTTTTACTTCCCAGACGATTTCCTGAAAGGTGACGATGTCGGTGGGAAGTTGAATGACAGGGCGGCCCAGCCATTCGAAATTGTACATATATTTATGACGGAAGGCGTGGGTCAGCCAATGGATGGAGGCATCCTTGAACGCGGCATCGTCTTTATAGCCAGCGGCGGCATCCAGTCTTTCTTTCTTGAATTCTGCGATCGGGTCCATGCTTTACCTACTGTTTTAAAAGGGTTGAAAGATCGTTAAGAAGTTGCCGCGGCGTTTTGCCGAATTCCCCGCTTATTCTTGCAATATTTATGCCGGGCAGGGCGCGTGTGGCACCGTTTGGGGCGAAGCTGACCGCAGAGCCTAGGGAATCCGCCAAAGCCTGATGAGTTGTGGCCTTGCCGCTCGCGATATTATAGAGCCGCTCCTTGCCGTTCAGGGCGATCAGTTCGAGCAATTCCACAACGTCCTGTACGGACACATAGTCTTTGGAAGAGGCGGGATTTTCACCAATCGTAACATTGCCTTTATTTTTAACATCACGCAGAACGCTTCCCAAAAACGTGTGCTCGCTCTGGCCTATGCCATAAACATTCGAGAGCCTTGCAACGCGCACGGCTGGATTTTTATGAGAGAGGCAAATGGATTCCCCCAAAAGCTTGCTTAAATCATAGAGCGTATCGGCATTCGGCGTGACGGTGATGGGTGTCGTTTCAGATGTGTTGTTGCTGGAGCCATAAACGCGCGTGCTGGATAGGTAGAGCCATGAATCGAACGTGGCATCTTTGATCAATCGTTGCAGGACATTGACGTGCGCTTCGATGGCGGCGTCAGGATTTTCACGAAAGTTTCCCGTCATGCCGATGGCGTAAATGACGTGCCCTAGATTTTGTCCGGCAAGCGTTTTTACAGTGCGGTCAGGCGTTACAACTTCATGGCCTTTGTCACGCAGGTAAGCGGTAAGTGTCTTGCCGATAAATCCCGAGCTGCCTAGAGCCGTAAATTTCATAGGGATATTCCTTTGAAATCTGGCGTTAGCAAGGCCGCACCCGCATCTCGCGGGGAGAGATTGCTGGGCGGCAGGGGCCATTTGATTGCAATAGTGGGATCATTCGGGTTAAGCCCGCCTTCGTTGGAGGGCTCGTAAAACGCTGTGTTGAAGTAAAGAAGTTCACTGTCATCTTCCAACGCTTGATAGCCATGGGCAAAGCCTTCTGGCACTGCCAACGCAAGATTGTTTTCCGGCGTCAGTTCCGCCCCGAACCATTTCAGGAATGTCGGCGAGCCTGCACGTAAATCAACCGCTACATCAAACACGCGGCCACGGATGCAGCGCACGATTTTCATTTCGGCATTCGGCGGCGGCTGAAAATGAAGCCCGCGCACCGTTCCTGCCTGAAGGCTTTTGGAATTATTAATCTGGGCGAGGGAACGATTGCCCAAAACCGGTGCCAACTGTTTCATGCAGAACCAGCGTGTGAAGCTGCCGCGGTGATCGGTCACCGATGGTGTTTCGATCTGGAAAACGCCTTTAATCGGTGTTTCATTGATTTTCATCATGCCCACACCGCTTTCGATTTTTTAGCCGCATTCAGATAGGCAGAAAGTTGTTCGCGTGTAAGAACCGTCTTTTGTTTGCTGAATGCGCTATACCATTCGCCGGTCATCGAGATTTGATCGTTGATCGACATCACGGGATTCCATTGCAATTTCTGATGGGCTTTAGTGCTATCAAGCATTAGGATTTTGGTTTCATGCAGATCGTTGTTGGACTGTACGACATACTCTGCCTTCATATGATCTAGTAAGGCACCTACGCTCATAATGTCTTTTTCTTCAGGTCCGAAATTCCATGCGCCTTCAAATTCTTTTTTGCCTTCGAGCAATTTTTGGCCGAGTTGCAGATAACCCGCCAGCGGCTCCAACACGTGCTGCCATGGCCGCACCGCGTTTGGCGAGCGTACGATGAGTTTTTCGCCATTTGCTTGCGCACGGGCAAGGTCGGGAATGATACGATCCAACGCCCAATCGCCACCGCCGATAACATTTCCTGCACGTGCTGTGGCAATAAGCGGTTTTCCTTTGAAAAAAGCATCGCGATAGCTGGATGCAACGAATTCCGTCGCGGCCTTTGAGGCACTGTAAGGATCATGCCCGCCGAGTTTGTCGTCTTCGGTGTAGCCTTTGGAAGATTCCTTGTTTTCGTAGCATTTATCGGTGGTGATAAAAACAATGGCTTTTAAATCAGGCGCATTGCGGCAGGCTTCGAGCAAATGCACGCTGCCCATGACATTCGATTTCCATGTTTCAACAGGTGTTGCATAGGAATAGCGCACCAAGGGCTGAGCGGCGAGATGGAAGACGATTTCGGGATTGGTTTTTTGTACCGCATCCGCAACAGCGTCTTGATCCCCTATGTCCGTGCGATATTCTTCTATTCCAAGATCGAGTAAATCCCAGTGGTTCGGTTGCGTGTTCGGGGCAAGCGCAAGGCCGGTGATATTCGCACCCATATTTTGCAACCAAAGCGCAAGCCATGAGCCTTTAAAGCCCGTATGACCGGTGAGAAGAACGCGGCGGTTGCGATAGATATCCGCGAACATTTCTTACTTCCACAATTTCCAAGGCGCACCCTTGGCCCATAGATCTTCGAGCATATTCTTGTCACGCAGCGTATCCATAGGTTGCCAGAAACCTTCATGTTGATAGGCTTGCAATTGCCCATCGGCGGCAAGGCCCTTCAAAGGTTCTTGCTCGAACGTGGTGCTATCACCGGGGATGTATCTGTCGATGAGCGCGGAATTCAGAACGAAAAATCCACCATTCACCCAGATGCCATCTCCAGCAGGCTTTTCTTGAAAGCTTTGCACGGACCCATTTTGTATGTCCAAGGCGCCGTAACGTCCCGGCGGCTGGATGGCGGTAACCGTCGCGAGCTTGCCGTGTTTTTTGTGAAAATCGATAGTGGCTTTGATATCTATGTTGCTGACGCCATCGCCATAAGTGCAGCAGAAATCCTCTTTTTCGCCGAGATAGGAGCGTATGCGCTTGATACGTCCGCCAGTCATCGTGTCTTCGCCGGTATCGACGAGGGTAACTTTCCAAGGCTCCGCTTGGCGGTGATGCACTTCCATCGTGTTGTATTGAATGTCGAATGTGACGTTCGACATATGCAGGAAATAGTTCGCGAAATATTCCTTCACGACATAGCCCTTGTAACCAAGGCAGATAATGAAATCATTGATCCCGTAATGGGAGTAAATTTTCATGATGTGCCAGAGAATTGGCTTGTCGCCGATCGTGATCATCGGTTTTGGTTTGAGGTGGGATTCCTCACTGATACGCGTGCCGAGCCCGCCCGCCAGAATGACTGCTTTCATCGCAAAGTGCCTTTCGCGCTTTTGAATAAGGCCCTCATCTTGCCTGAAATTTTTGAAAGGAAAACAGGGTTTTTCCAAAATTATGCGGTTTATACATAAGCGAACACGCGCTAAGCGACGCGCCTATTTTGATATGGCTTTTGTAAAATAAATTTATGGTAAAAGAAGTGACGCTAGACGTATTGCCCCGCGCACCAGCCGGACGACCATGCCCATTGGAAATTGAATCCGCCTAGATGCCCTGTGACATCCAGAACCTCGCCGATGAAGTAAAGGCCGGCAACGTTTTTAGCTTCGAAGGTTTTGGAAGAAATTTGATCCGTATCGACGCCGCCCAAAGTGACCTCGGCAGTTCTATAACCTTCACTGCCTGATGGTTTGACGGTCCATGCCTCGATACGTGTTGCAAGTTGTTGCAATATTTTGTCCGGCAAATCCGCCATGCGTAATGTGATGGAAAGATCATCCGTGATTTGTGAGGCAAGCCTTTTTGGCAAAATATCCGCCAGAACGGTTTGCATCATCGTCTTTGGCTGCTTCATGCGCTGCTCTTTCAACCACGCCAGCGTGTTCGATTTCGGATTGAGGTTAATAGAAACATTCTCGCCTGTGTTCCAATAGGAAGAGATTTGTAACACGGCAGGGCCACTGATCCCTCTATGGGTAAAAAGAAGGGCCTCATCGAATGTTTTTCCGCTCTCGCTTTTGATCGTAACAGGATCGACGGAAACGCCGCTTAGTTCTTTCGTATGGGCGAGTATGGCCGGATCGAACGTCAATGGTACCAGCCCCGCACGTGTGGGGATGATAGATAGCCCAAACTGTTCGGCGATTTTATAACCGAACGGCGTTGCGCCTATTTTCGGAATGGACAATCCACCGCAGGCAACGACGACGGAAGAGGTGGTTATATTGCCATTAGAGGTTCTGACTTCAAAAAGACCGTCGGAATTTTTTTTTATATTTTCGATTGTGGTGCCGGTCTTAATTTCGATACTACCTTTTTCGCACTCATCGAGCAGCATACGGATAATGTCTTGCGCGGAATTATCACAGAACATCTGGCCCAAGGTTTTTTCGTGATAAGGAATGCCGTGTTCTTCGACCATGTGAATGAAATCATGCTGGGTGAAGCGTTTCAGGGCGGACGTACAAAAATGCGGATTACCCGACAAGAACCGATCGGGCGCGCAGTGTATATTGGTGAAATTGCATCGACCACCACCGGAAATGCGGATTTTCTCGCCGATCTTATCTGTATGTTCGATGACCATGACTTTGCGGCTACGCTTTCCGGCTGTGGCTGCACACATCAGGCCGGCCGCACCGGCCCCTATAATCAGAACGTCTGTTATCATGCGCCATACTTATATATGTAGTAGCGGGGAAGGCCAGACATAAAAGCGTGGTTTAGGCACCCATCAGGGCTTCGCGGAGGCGAGCGGCGCGGTCTTGGTGATAGGTCATGACGTCCACAAATTGACGGTCTATGGCGCTGTCCGGAAGTTCTTTTGCTCGTGCTTCATCGGCGGTGTTCGCCTTGTCGTCGCCTTCTTTGATCTTTTCCAACTGCTGCAGGAATTCGAGGGCTTCGCGCAAATTCGTGTAATGGGCTTCTAAAGTGGCGTTTTCGGCTTCCAGTTCTGTAATAGCTTTTGCATCATCTATACCGAACTTGAGGGATTTTAAATCCGCACTCGTATCATCAAAGAAAGAGAGCATTTCGCGAATTTTGAACGTGATGTTTTCACGCAAGACTTGCCAGCCATTGCTATAGAAAGAACGTCCTTGCGCTTGTTCACCCTGCAATCCGGTGCCTAGAAGATCGATCGGGCCGGAATCCATTTCTTCTTCTGGCGGAACGTAAGGATCGATACCACCGGCGGACCCAGTTACGGGCGGCGGCGTAAATGTATCCATCTGATCGCCCACGGTGATCATAAAAGTGCGGTCCAATGTTCCACCGTTGCCATCATCAGTGCGAAGAACAATCGAGAAAGACTGGTTTTGTTCGTAATCGATATCGGCCGCGGTGCGAAGCTGATTTCCGACCAGAATGAATTTCGCGCCGGGATTGCTGATAATGGAATAAATGTGCGTATCGGCTGGGTCTTCGTCGAAGGATGTCAGATCACCAATGGTGGTGCCGATTGCACTGTTCTCCACGATGTGGTTTGCCGACAGGATAAGATTGTGCGGGACATCATTGATGTCATTAACGTTGATCGTGATTGTCATTGTATTGAAAAGTCCCGCAGGGTCTTCGGCACGTACGTTCAACGTATAGCTGGTTGTCGATTCATAGTTGATCGGTGAGATCAAACGGATTTGCCCCGTGTTCGCATCAAGACTGAACACCGATGCGCCACTACCGCCCATGATGGAATAGGTGATGGCTCCGCCTTCAGGATCATTCGCGTGGATGGTTCCCACAACGCTGTTGAGTGCAGAATTTTCATCGATGCTTTGCGGTGTGTTCTGCATGGCGGCCAGAATAGATGCGCCATTCCATTCAATGACATAGAAACGCGATCCTGCAACGTTGGTATCGTTCCATGTTCCATTCGTACGGAATTCAATGCCGTCTTCGTTACCACCGCTGTTGTTTGGCTCGCCCGCGCTCCAGTTGGTGTAATATCCGTTTTGGGCCGCGCCGCCCGCCGCGCCAAGCCAGAACATCTGGCCCGCATTCGGGCCGGTGGAATAACGCCATTCGCCTTCGACGGCTGCATCCGATCCATCGATCCAAATCGTGTTCGACATGATAGTGCGGATGAAATTACTTTCCGCCAGAGAATCCACGTTAACGAGGTAGCCCGCCTGTCCGTTGATCGTGGCAGATGTTGCTGCCGCAATTGCGCCGGCATAATTGGCGTTCGAAGCAACGAAGCGATAGAAATTCCCCGTTGTTGCGTTGTAACGAAGTGTAGGATCGGCATTCAGTACGCGCTGGATGGCATCGAAGCTTGGTGCTTCTTGTACATCGGTCAAATTGATTGTGATAGTTTGCGAAGAGGTCAGGCTTCCATCGGAAACGCGCACGGTAAGCGTATGACTGGAGGCCAGTTCGTAATCCAGATACATATTGCTGGCGATCCTGATCTGGCCGGTATTATTGACCGAGAATATACCGCGATCGTTTCCGGATGTAATCGACCATGTCAGGGCGTTTGCATCGGGGTCAGAAGCCGTCATTGTCGCGACAAGCGTGTTGTTCGCGCTGTTTTCAGCAACCGTATAAGGGCCGCCCGGATTGAGAGTTGGTGCCTCATTCACATCCGTAATATTGATCGTCACCGTTTGTGTGGAGAACAATCCACCCACATCCTGCACGCGCACATCAAGTGTAAAGCTTGTCGCGCTTTCATAATTGATAGCCGAAGGGTTGGTCACAGTGATTTCGCCGGTCGAAGAATTGACGGCAAAGTTCGCGGCACCAGTGCCGCCCGTGATGGAATAGGTGAGTGTATCGCCTGCATCGACATCGCGCGCGTGAACGAAACCGACGCTTTGGTTGAGCGCGGGATTTTCAGCCAGTGTGAAGGGGCCATTCCCGAGCGCAGCCATAACGGCTGTGCCTTCCCATTCGATGACGTAAGCACGATTTCCACCATTTACATCGGTCCACTGACCCGACGCAGCCATTTCAAGAAAATCAGAGTTCGCCCCGTTATCTGGCTGACCCGCCGTCCAGTTTGTGTAGAAGCCGCCTTGAGCAACCGATCCCAAAGAGAATATCTGTCCGCCTTCCGGCCCGTTTCCAGCCCAAACCCATTCACCTTCAACCGTGGCATCCGACGCTCCCAGCCATAGCGCGCCTGAGCCGAGACCGCGTACATATGCATTTTCTGCCGCATCACTGATTGTAGCTATGTGGCCTGCCACACCATTTAATAGCGTAGCCGAAGCAGCCGTAGTCGCTGCGGCATAGTTTGTCGTTGTACTAACATATTGATAAAAATTACCTGTAGTTGCGTTATAACGCAGATAGGGGTTTTGGTTTAAAAATGATTGTGGAATGTTGAAAGTAGGCGCTTCATTTACGTTCGTAATATTGACCGTGACGTTGCGCGTGCTGCTAAGGGCCCCAAATCCGTTGTCTTGCGCCTGTATGGTGAGGGTATAAGAATTATCCCATTCGTAATTTAGATTCGTGTTGGAATTAACGCGGATCGCGCCTGTTGCACTGTTGATGGCAAAAATATTGTCTGTGTTGCCGCCGGTAATAGACCAAGTAATCGTATTTCCTTCGGCATCATTGCCCGTCATTGTGCCAATAACAGTACCGTTGGCAGTGTTTTCTGCAATGGAGATAGGACCCAGAGCGTTTGTCGTGGGGGCGGTGTTTTCCGGCATATCGACCACAGTGATCGTGATCGTTTTTGCATCGAAGAGTGAGCCTGTGCCGTTATCGGTGGCGCGGATATCAAGTGTGTAGCTGGAGATCGCTTCGTAATTGATTGCGGCCGTGGTGGTAATAATGCCCGTGCTTGCGTTGATGGCGAATATGCTGGCGCCTGTCCCGCCGGCGACGGAATAGGTGATGGTATCGCCTACGTTTGCATCAGTGGCGTTGATGCGCCCTACCACTGTTCCGATCGGATTGTTTTCAACCACGTTGAACGGTCCGGGCGTTCCTGCGCCACCGACTTCGTAAACTTTGATATTATCGACGCCCCATGATTCATCGGATACGGCCTGATCCAATGTGGAACTGAAACCTAGCTTAACGTTACCGGCGTTGGCATTGTTGATGGTTAGAGTAAAGCGGAAAATTTGCTCGTTCCAGCTTCCGAACGCAAAATTTGCTAGAAATGGGGTCATTTCCTGAACGTTATAAGTGACGATACCCGAGCTTCCGTCCGCAGGGGATGAGAATGTGTTGTTGATAAAAGAAAGATTGATAACTTGGCTGTCGTTAATGAATACGCGGAAGAATTCGCCATCCCAACTATCCATCTTGTACATATCGAATTCTATAACGGTGGAGCTTTCCGTTCCGCTTAACGTGTAGGTCTTGTAAGTATTCTGTGCGCCGCCTTCCATAGAATGACGTCCCAGAAAACGTGTCAGATAAGTGCCGCCGACTTCGGTCGTATTGTCGCTCCATCCCGTCGCGCCGCTTTGGAAGTCTTCGGAAGACACAAGCGTCCAGCCATTGATGACCGGCGCAACATTGTCCGGCGTGATGGTGAGATTGAATGTGGTGGCGGAAGTCGTCGCGTATTGGTCAGTAACTGTAAACGAGAATGAATCGGTGAAATTTGCCGATCCACCATGGGTGTAGACTATGTAGCCATTATCGATATCCGATTGCGCAAACGTCTCACCTAGAATGTATGTGTGTGCTGTGTTCGTATTGGTGAGCGTACCGTGATCAGCAAGGTCAGTTATCTTATAAATCAACCGTGAGTCCGTGTTGTCCGAGTCGGTAGATGACAACATGGCGGCGGTGATGGTCACAGGGTCGCTCTGGCTCACGGTTGCGCCGGTATTGGTTGCAACCGTGGGTGCGGCGTTGATCGAGATCGTGCGACCCCATTTCGTAGCAAGATAGTTCTCCACGTCTCGGCGCTCATCGGCTGTCAGATCGCGGTCATAGACGATGATCTCGGCAATGTGGCCGTTCAATTCATCGCCACCGCTGGAATCATCGCCGACATAAATGCCGGTTGTGGTGGCACGCGTTGAACCCGTTGCGGTAATTTCGTTCACGCCGTTCCGCCACAGATTGATGGCGGTGGCATCATGCATCATCGTGACGACTTCGTATGTGCCGGGCGTATAGACGTTCGTAGAATTGAAGAAAGTACCATTGGCGTAAAGGCCCAGTTTGTTCGCGCTGTCATTGACGAACAGGGCATTTCGACTTCCGCCGTTACCGAGTTCTACAACGCCGTCGCGACCTGTCGCGATCGAACGTTCGAACACGACGAACATCGTGTAATCGTTTCCTGCGATAGAGGCTGCCGTGTTGGTGAGTTTATCGTTCGTCCCATCAAAGGTGAGGACGCCGTTACCGTTTAAACCAGTAGCATTGTAGGTAGGGCGGTTTGCAGCGGTTGCTTGCGTGACGTTGAAACCGCTGCCGCTTTTATCAACCCATGTTCTAACCGATCCGCTGAAGGCACCGCCGGCATTTGCGTTGTCGCCTTCCGCATCGAGAATAGTCGTTTTATCGGCAGCATCGAGCCATAAAACTTGGCCTGCAATCACTGGCAAAGAGGCGTCGAGCATCAACCGCTTTTCCAGCGGTGTAATCATCGGCGCGCGCGTCTTTGTGAGCGTGTCGGTCGTCATAGAGCCCCTTTGCCTACCATTGTACGCGGGAGAGGTTAATAATCCTTAATATTTTGGAGGTTATCCGAGGTTTGTTTCGTGTCGGATTATAGAAATCAACCCTTTGATCCAGCTCATAAATATACTGGACGGGTGGCTCGATACATAAAGGTATCCGCGCTGGGCTTGGGAGGGGGCTGGATGGCTGCTTTTGACCGTGACTTCATACAGAGCGCGGCGAGAAACAAGGCCGCCTTCGGCGTCTGGTTCGGATGCAATCGAACCACCATGAAGAGAGGAAAGTTCCGCCCATGGCACGGACATGTTTCCTGTATCGGCAATCGATTCAACGATCAATCCATCCACGCGCGTCGAGCGGTATTCTGATAAGAAGATTGCCGTGCCGCTGCCCGATATTTTTTCGCGTGCGTCTTCGGTGGCATAAGCAGTGACGGATGTGCTTTGTGGATCGACCAGAGTGAACAGCGCATCGAGCGGCATGACATACCGGCCTTCCGAAATTTCAGGCGATAGATCACGTACCGTGCCGGTAAATGGTGCCTTGATGATGAGGCGTTGCTTTTGCTCCTCATAAGATTTGAGTTTTAGTCTAGCTTTTTCAATTGCAACGTCGGAAAGCTGATTGTTTTGAAGCGTCTGAACCATGTTCTGACCACGGCGGCGGAGCGTTTCGAGGGAATTCAACTCATGCTTCGCAGATTTTATCTGATGATCCAGTTCAGGTGATTCAAGTGTCGCCAATACTTGCCCTGCTTGCACTTCTTCGCCGTTTTGAACGTTCAAAGACATGATTTTTGCAGGCGAGGGAGGATAGATGGACTCATGCGATCCTGCATGAATGATGGCAGGTAGCACAACCGTCGTCTTCCATGGAATGAATATAATGAAGGCAACACCCACCAATATTATAGTCGGCATGATAGAGCGTTTCGAAGCAAAGATACGATCTTTATTCTTCCACCAGATTTTTAATTCGGACCATATGGGCAGGAAGATGAACCAGATCAGTTCGGCCATCATCAGAATAAAACCGATAGGTTGGAAAAAGACGTGATAGACGAGGATCGCGATCCCTAAGAACAAGAAGAAACGATAAATCAGAAGGGCGAAACCAAAGTTCGTTAGAAATCTTTGATCGTTTGGCGGTAAATCTTCGGGGGCAGCATCATTCCATCCGAACAATTTTTTGCGAAGGCTGTGCCGTGCAAAGGCGCACGCGCGGTTTTGAAGATTATCAAAGCCGGTGGCGTCCGAAAACATATAATATCCATCAAACCGCATCAGCGGATTGAGGTTGATCAGAAGCGATCCGACGAGCGAGACGGTGACGACCAAAAACGAGATGGATTGCATCATACTGCCAGTAGTAGAGAGGTGCCAGATAGTCAAAAACACCGCCGCAAGGCATAGTTCGGCCAAAATTCCCGCCATGCCGATATGAAAACGGGCGCGTCGCGAAGGCAGTGACCAGCTTCCTGTTGTTTCGGTATACAGCACCGGATACATCACCATGAAAGCGATGCCCATGTGGGGGACTTTTACGCCGTAACGGATCGCCGTATAGGCGTGCGCGAATTCGTGCACGATTTTCACGGCTGAGAAAACGATCAGAACGGAAATAGCGCCTTCGGCTGATACCAATCCGGAAAATGTATGAAAAAATTCATCCATGCGCGGCAATGTTGCCAAAACCATCACGACAAGGAACAGCATCATGCCTTTTAAAAAGAGCGGATTGTGTATCCAATCGATATATTTATAGGTGCGTTCCAAAAACGCCTGCGGTTTGAACAGCGGTAAGGAAAAATATAGATATTGATGGAATATCTTTTTCCAGAGTGGCAGGTTTTTTAAATTCACATTTTGGATATTCTGGTCACGAAGGGCCAAAAGAGCGTTTTGCTCTAAAAAAACGACAATATCCTTGATCTGATCGATGGTAATTTTCAGTGTCGTTTCCCGCTCTATGGAGTTTTTCAAGGAAAGGGCACTGGCGTGTTGTGGCATACGCGAAAGAATTTCGAATGCTGGCCAGTCGATCTTAAAGTAAGAATTCGAAACGGGATTATGAAGCGTGTAGGCAGGCTCTCCTTTGTCGTCGGGCGCACGGGAAAGTTTTAAATGCGGCGTTAGGGCGGGAAGGGGAAAATCTTCTTCGCCCATTTAAATCCCCATCAGGTTACGCAGCGTGATGATAGGGCGGCGCAGGATGGCATAGGATAAAATGGTCCATTCGCCCTTGATGTGCGCGGTGCCCTTCCATCCGATGCGCATATCTTTTTCATCATCAGCAAGGTCCGCGATGATTTTGTAGGTCATCAATCCATCTGGATCGGCACTGGCCTGATATCCGACACTGCGGATCGTCGCGTCATTGCTTTGGAAGGGTGAGATGTTCAAGAAGAATGAGGCGCGGGCTCGGTCTGGAATCTCCATCATGGTTTCCACAGGCGCACGGATGAGAAGCTCGTAATTGGCCGGATCGGCAATCGTCATGATTTTCTCGCCTGTGCGTACCGGCTTGCCCTTAAGTGGGTGCGATCCTGAGAAGACCGCGATGCCGGAAGCTGCCGCGCGAATTTCACTGCGCTCTTTCATGCTTTGCGCGTAATCGCGAGAGATTTTCTTGGATTCAATCTCTTCTTGAAGCTGCACAAGATTCATTTTTTTGTCAGGGGAAGATAGGGATTCACGCTGCATCCGCGACAAAGCTGATTGCGCCATCAATATTTCCTGCTGGGCCACATCGATCTGCGCTTGAAGCGATTGATTTTCCATCGTGGCGAGGAGATCACCTTCTTTCACGGCATCGCCCGGTTCGACCTCGATCTTTTCGATCAACCCATCGAAAGGTGATGTCACGATTTCGGCTTTCTTAGCAATGATTTCTGCTGGCGCACTGATGGTTAGGCGAACGGGGAAGAAGGCCGCGATGATGGTTGCGCAGATAACATATTTTCTCCATTTACCTTGCGATGAAAATGAAGGCAGGAACGAGCTGTTTTTGCGCAAATGCCAGAGCGCGAGGCATTGACCATAAATTCCTGATAGTTCTTCCAGAATACGTTGTTCTGCTTCAGTGTAAGCATTCTGTGTCTCAAGCCATAGGCCACCAAGAATGCCTTCTTCAGCTGTTTTGAAAAACAAAACCACGCCGTTCATGTTGTTGGTTGCCGGTTTGAGCAAAGATACGGATGCGCTTCCGTCTTTTATCAATGCGCTGATCGATTTTTTTATCGTGCTGGCATAAAGGCTTTGTTGGTCAAGTGTAGCATTGCCCGAAACGCGTTCCAGTTTGATCGAAAGCGCATCAGGCTTAAAAAATACAGCTTGCGTGTAGGGGATAATTTTCAACGTTTCATTGACGATGATGTGGATGAGTGCGTCACGGCTTTGCGCTTGTTGCGCCCTGTGTTGCAATTCCAACAATGTGAAGAGTTTTTCCATCAGCGCGTATCCGGCGTCGCGCCAACCTCTAGATATCCTTGAACGCCTGCATTGCGGATGGCGTCGACATTGATTACGGCCTTGCCACTCATGCCCGGTAGTAATGGATCTTGATAAGGATCAAGCGTGGCAACCATCTGGATCGACTGACTTACCGGATCAACCTCGCCGTGGATGCGCTCGATTTTTGCTGTGTAGGTTTTTTCGGTTTCATTGACCGTGATGGAAACTGGCGCGCCGATATTGATCCAGCGCAGCCATTTGGATGGCACGAGGAATTCAGCCTGAAGTGTGTCGTTCGAAGCGACCTCTAAAAGAACGCGGTCTGTCCGTGTGTACTCGCCTGCATTGGCAAGGCGGTTCGTTACACGACCATCGAACTCGGCGCGAATGTCGCAATCTTTCAAGCGCGATTGATACAGCGCATCTTTGACGATTGCCTTTTGATCCTCGACTTGAGCGCCCGCGCGATCAATATCGGAAATAATGTCGAGTTTGAAGAGGCTATCCGAACCTTTAAGACGCTTTTCGGTAAAGGTCTTTTCTATTTTGGCTATATCCGCCTCGGCGCGGATGTTTGAACAATCATAGGCAACCAGAAGATCGCCTTTTTTGAAGCGATCGCCGTGATTAACGGGGATCTGTGCAATGCGCCCATCCTGCGAGCTAGAGATCACCGTAACTTGGCGTGGAACGAGAACGGCTTCGACATCCAGATCCGGTTGTTCAGGTGTCCACAGCGGCGCAGCGGGGGCGGCGGCTGGCATGACTTGCGCATACAATCTTGCCTGTGCGTCCTCCTCTTTACGTTTTTTGATTTCGCTCAACGTCATCGCAGGAGGTGGTGATGAGAAATCATAGGAGGCATTGATAAAGCCGGTCGGGGCTTTGGCTGCTTGCTTGTGGGAAGGTTCTTGAACGCTTAAGAGATTGTCCATGGCATCCTTAAGCGCATCTGACGGCCCTTTGAAAAGCTGCGCCGTCTCATGCTTTGCCTGATAGAAGGAAAGCTTCACGAAATCTTGTGCTTCGGCAATATTGTTTTTGCCATCTTGCAAAAATTCTTTTGTATCGCGTTTAAAATCACCGATCGTTGCTATCGCTTGCACGCGTGCTTCGCCATACATGGCTTCTATTCCATCGCGCTGCGTGAATGCCACGTAGGAAAGACCGCCTGTGACAGCAAGCCATAGCGTGAAAAGACCAACGGGACGAAGCGCAGAGCGTTTTTTCATTGCGCACCCACCATTGCCAGTTTTTGCGGAATATTGATCACGGATTGGCCGAGCGTATTTTTCATCGCAGCATAGGCATCCTGATAATCGGCATAGACCATACCCGACCGCATGGTTTCCATCTGCAATTCCATTTGTGCCAAAAGCTCATCCTGACCCGAGGCTAAGCCTTGCATTTTTTTGCCTGTGGCGGCGTGACTCTTGCGGCTTGCCGCTTTTTTGGCCAGCAGGCTTTGCGTGTTCGTGTCCTTCATGCTGGCAAGGCGCATGCGGGCCATGTGTACTTGCGCAACGATGGCGGCACTTAACGCTTGGCGACGCGCATCGGCAACAGCTTCTTTACTTTGCGCGGCATAGTAACGATCGGGCAACGTTATGATACCCGTGATCGTCTGAACGATTTTTGCCGAGAAGTTCGACCAATTTGGATCAACCAGATATTTGTTGCTGTCATATTCCTTGGAGAACATCAGGTTCAGGCCCGGAAACGTCTGATAGATTTCGCGGCGGGTATCGCGGATCGTGATATTCTTTTTCAAGATTTCTTCACGCATTTCTGGGCGTGCCTGCAGAGCATCCCATTCTTGCGCGGAGATATCACCGCCGATCATGTGTGATACGTCGCCGGAAATATCTTTGGTTTTCGTCGTTAAAACCAGTTTGGCATTCATCGGAATGGAAAGAAGACTTTTCAGTTCGATTTCGGCCATCTGCATACGGTCATTCAGATCGCGCAAATTTCTCTCGCGGTCTGCCAGCTGACTCATCTTATCGCCTGCCTGATCGGAAGAGAGGAGTTTTTTGGAAGCGGCATTGTCCAGATTTTCGATCTGGATCTGCGCTTCGCGCAGGAGTTTTTGGGTCTTTTCGCGGCTTTCCTGATAGGCAGCGGCGCGCCAATAGGCGGTGTAAACATCGCGCTCCACATTCTGGATGACCTTGGCATAACGTTCTTTCGCAACTCCTGCTTCTTCATCGGCGTTGGCGGCATCAGATAGCGCCAGTGCTGCATCTAGCAAATTCCAGTTCACCTCAAGCGCGGCGACGCGGCGGTTCTTTTGCGTGGAGGTAGAAGGCTCCAAAGATTGCTGGCGAGTGAGGATGGATTCGCTAGATGAGGCACCTTCGTTGGAGCGTCCCGCGTAACCGCCCGAAACTTCTACGCCGGGCAGGGCGCGAAGCTGGGCCACCGTAACGTTTCTTTGTTGGCTGAGCTCTTCAAGGGCGGCAACCCGCGCATCGAGGTTTCTAGCATACCCTTGTTCGATCGCGTCTTCAATGGAGAGTTTGACTATTTGTTGGCTTTGGCCATCTTCTTGGGTGGTGGATTTATCTTCTTGCAAAAGACGTGTGTGCTCTTCGCTGTCGAGCTTCACGGTCGGCCCTGTGCAACCCACGGGAAGAATCACCGCGAGGCCCAGAATCGGCCAGAGAAATTTTTTATCAATAATAAACATCGAACTGAGCTAAGAGTTTGTCAGGAAAGACAGAATCGGATGTGCGACAGCACTTGGAAAGTATGAAGGTATTCGCTGGTTTTTCTAAGTCTTTTCTGCAGTATTATGACCAAAAATGATCTAAAAGACCTCAGTATTATTCATAATGACGCAATCTTATTCAGGCAAGCGATAGGTGATGGATAGGATTTCGATGATCTCGCGCCGACCTTCGGTTTTAACCTCCACCTCATCCCCGACCGATGATTTCATCAGTGCGCGGGCGACGGGGGAAAGCCAGTTGATTTTGCCTTGTTCAAGATTGGCTTCATCGACGCCGACCAAAGTGACGGTGAGTTCAGTATCGTCTTCACGCACATAGGTGACGGTCGCGCCGAAAAATACCTGCTTGATACCTTGCTGGTTTTTCGGATCGACAATTTCCGCGCTTTCAAGGCGTTTGGTGAGATAACGCATCCGTCGATCAATTTCGCGAAGGCGTTTCTTGTTATAGATGTAATCGCCGTTTTCAGAACGATCACCGTTACCGGCCGCCCACGAAACGATCTCGACGATTTTCGGGCGTTCGTCACGTAAAAGCCAGTCGAGCTCTTTTTGAAGCGCGTTGTAACCTGTGGGCGTCATCAGATTTTTGACATGTAACGGCAATTCATCTGGCGCATCGAAATCATCGTCGTCTTCGCCATCGCCTTCCTTGGTGAAAGCTTTGCTCATGTCATGCTCTCACAAAAGACGGCCAGCCATAGGCTTTGACCAGATTGGCGGTTTGTTCATCATTCTTGAAAACATTGTTCTCGTGCTTCAATGCAACCGCTTGTGAACTTGGCCAAGAAGCAGGCCATTGAATGCCGCCAACCTTGCGATAGGTAACGCCGTTTTTACGTGCCATCCAGAAAAACCACAGATCATCGGCCTTCGGGCAAAGTGCCATATATTGCGCATCGTCGAGTGTTTCGGGCGGCAACGCGCGCGGCGGATAAAAAATACCACCGACGCCGAAGGGTAAAATGTCAAACCGTGGATAGGAATGACCTTTGATCGGTTTCCAATCCAAAAATTGTTTTTTGTTACCTTGATCGTCGGTGGTAATGGTGAAGGCCATCGCGCAGGCGATTTCTTTTGGATTGCCGCTCCAGCTTCCAATCAGTTTTTTGACGAAATGATGTTGGTAATAGGTATCATCATCCGTCGTGATGATGGCGGCATCGGGGAATTCTTTCATCGTATGAACGAGCTTGCTGTAGGAGCCGACATTTTTTGGAGACTGTCTAATCTCAACGCCGCGCCCGGCAAGGCTTGTTACAGAAGATGGTAGGAGTGACATATCCTTGCCATCGATCCAAAGAATGATGCGGTCCGCCTTGATCGATTGGCGCAGTAAACATTCAAGCGTCAAATGCAGAGTGGAAAATCTGGGCCTGTGCGAGGTGAGGGAGATGATCAGTTCAAAAGGAAGGTGATGCTTTTGCTGTTTGAGGGGCAGCTTCATCCGCGCGGCGATCTTACCGGTAATGATATAGGGGCGCAGGCCATGGCGCACTTTTCTTGCTCTCATGTGCAAAGAATGGATGGTGCTTGAAAAGAGGCTAGGCATGAGCAACAAAAAACCCGAATATGATTTGACTATCAATTATATAGGTAGGAATAATCCTGCTGTAAATAGCGCAAGCGGAGTTTTGTATGGATGAAAAATCCATCACGGTTATCGGACGTAATGCCCTCTGGTCTATTTTGAACCAATCGGCAGCGCAAATTCTATCGTTGCTTGTTTTTCTGGTCACAGCTCGCTTTGTATCCAAGGAAGCTTTCGGAACCATCGCCGTTGCCATGCTCGTCGTTGAATTTTTTCGGCAGGTGATGGTTGAAAGCGTGGGCATCAGTCTGGCGGCAAAAAAAGATCCGCGTCATGAAGATTATAATGCTGGCTTTGTCATCATCATTGCAGGGAGCATTCTATCCGCCGCCTTGATGTATCTTCTGGCCCATCCGGCGGCCATCATCATGAAGATTCCTGATTTGGAAATCGCATTGCAAATGACGTCCATTGTCGTGCTTTCCATGGGATTATCGCGTGTCCATGAAACATGGATGGCCAAGAACATGAAATTCAAAATTCTGGCTATCCGTTCCATTGTCGCGATCGGTATTGGCGGGGCTGTCGGCATCATCATGGCTATCAACGGCTATGGCCTGACCAGTTTGATCGTGCAGCAAGTTTTAACATCCATTCTCGGTGTTTTGTTTTTGTGGGCGTGTTCATCATGGCGGCCGAACCTGAGGGCGAAATGGCAGGACATCAAGGATCAAATTTCTTATGCGCGGCACGTCTCCATGAATGCTGTTGCTGGCGTAGCC
>CAYYPX010000004.1:0-42857 GCA_964473655.1 uncultured Micavibrio sp. | reverse complement strand
GAGCGGCGGCGCGCTTGAGCGGCTCAAAGCCATGACCCCAGCCGAAAAAACCGCGCAAATCCACCTGTCCCTGACCGACGAGCCGCCTATGGTTCTGGCCCATGTGGTTATCGAAGCCATCTAGCGGATAACCTGTCCGAACGTCTGGTAATTACCCCCGATTTTGTCTAAAACTGGCGGATTGCCAAAGGATAAGCCGTGAACGATAACGAAGCCATCAAAGACGAACTGAACGCCGAAGAAAAAGAAGGCATGGGTGAATTTTTCAAGACAGCGATCCTCGCGGTGCTGCTTGCCTTGTTCATCCGCACGTTCTTTTTTGAACCTTTCAATATTCCATCGGGGTCCATGTTGCCGACATTGCAGATCGGCGATTATCTTTTCGTAAGCAAAACATCCTACGGTTACAGCGAGCATTCCTTTCCATTTGGTCTCGCCGATTTCAAAGGGCGCGTGATGGAATCCAAACCGCAGCGCGGCGATGTGATCGTCTTTAAATTGCCATCCGATCCATCGATCGACTACATCAAGCGTCTGGTTGGTATGCCCGGCGAGCGCATTCAGGTAAAGCAGGGCCGTCTTTACATCAATGGCGAGATGGTTGAGCGCGAGCCTGTGGGCATGGTACGTGTGAAATCACCAAGCGGCGCAAACGAGAATATCACCGAATATATTGAAACATTACCCGGTGGCATCATGCATCAGATCTATGAGGAATCGGATTCAGAATCCCTTGATAACACCAAGGAATATGTCGTGCCGGAAGGTCATTACTTCATGATGGGCGACAACCGCGACAATTCGCAAGACAGTCGCGTGCAAGAACTGGTCGGTTATGTGCCAGAAGACAATCTGGTAGGCCGCGCGCAGATATTATTTTTCTCAATCGATGAGACCGCCAATATTTTCAAACCATGGACATGGCCAACCGCCATCCGTTACAGCCGTATCTTCGACACAATAGGCCCTGTGCGTGAATAAGGGCGTTTCATATTCCGATCTGGAAAAAAAGATCGGCCATAATTTTAAAAATGCCGCCTTCATGGAACGCGCTCTGACTCATTCCAGCAAAGGCGGCAGCGTCAGCAACGAGCGGATCGAGTTTTTGGGCGACCGCGTGCTCAACCTCGTGATGGCGCACAAGCTCTACAATGAATTCCCCGAAGAGAACGAAGGCAGCCTTGCCAAGCGACATTCCGCACTCGTGCAAGGGCGGGTTTTATACCTGATCGGCCATTCGCTCTCGCTGGGCGATTACGTGATCCTATCCGATGCCGAACGCCAATCCGGCGGCGCGGCCAACGAAAACATCATTTCGGACGCCATGGAAGCTCTTTTGGGTGCCGTTTTCCTCGATGGTGGCTTGGAAGCGGCCCGCGGCGTTATTTCCAAGCTGTGGGACGAGAATATGACAACCGTCACGGAGGCCAACCAAGATCCCAAGACCGAACTTCAGGAATGGGTGCAAGCAAGGGGGCTTCCGCTGCCCGTATACGAGATCGTCAACCGTTCCGGCCCCGACCACGCGCCGCGCTTTGAAATAGAGGTTCGCGTGCAAGGACATGATCCGATTGTGACCGAAGGGCCATCCCGTCGCCACGCGGAAAAAACAGCGGCAGCATTAATGTTGTCGCGTTTAACGGGTGCAAAGAAATGAGCGATCAAAACAAACGCTGCGGTTTTGCCACTATCATCGGCGCACCGAACGCTGGTAAATCCACCTTGATCAATTCCATCGTCGGCGGAAAAATTTCCATCGTTTCTAGCAAAGTGCAGACAACGCGCACGCGTGTGCTCGGCATTGTGATCGAAGACAACGCGCAGATTATTTTCGTCGATACGCCGGGTCTTTTCAAACCAAGCAACGATAGAATGGAAAAAGCGATCGTTGCCGCCGCGTGGGAAGGTTTGAGCGATTCCGAACTGGTTCTATTCGTGGTGGATGCCACGAAAGGATTCAGCCGTCCAGTTCGAACGATTCTGGAGCGCATCAAAAACCTGACCGGAAAAAAATATATTCTGGTTCTGAATAAGGTCGACGCAATGGCGCGGGTGAAGCTACTAGAGCTTGCTACCCAACTCAACCAAGCACACGATTTCGAAGCGACCTTTATGATTTCCGCCCGCGACAATGATGGCGTGAAAGACATTGTGAAATATGTCGCAAAGTTAATGCCGGAAGGGCCTTTTCATTATCCGGAAGACGAGCTGACCGATATGCCGATGCGCCTTTTGGCGGCGGAAATTACGCGCGAAAAATTGTTCCGCGCCGTGCACGATGAAATACCTTATGACCTCACGGTGGAAACAGAGTCTTGGGAAGAGTTCGATGACGGATCGGTGAAAATCGATCAGGTTGTTTTCGTCGCGCGTGAAGGACAAAAGAAAATCATCCTCGGCAAAGGCGGAGAGATGATCGGAAAAATCGGGACGCAAGCACGTGTTGAGCTGGAAGAGATCATGGGTCGCCGCGCGCATTTGAAATTGTTCGTCAAGGTTCGCGAAAACTGGAGCGAAGATTCAGATCATTACAAAATATGGGGACTTTCCCATAGCCAAGATCCATCTTCCGATAAATTCTAAGAGTCAAATCAAGGCCTTATTTTTACCTTCGACATTTATGTGGATAAAGGAATCACGATTCGCGGAATTCCTAGCGCGTGATTCACACCCTTGATATCGTCAACCTACTTTCAAGGAACATAGCTATAGGCATTCGAGGGATGAAATTTATCCCATTGTGCCGGAGAGAAGTGAAAATGAGCTGGACCGACGAACGCGTAAACCTTCTAAAGCAACTCTGGGGCGAAGGTAAAACTGCTGCCGAGATTGCCAAGGTTCTGGGCGATGGTATCACCCGTAACGCTGTAATAGGCAAAGCACACCGTTTGAAGCTGTCTTCGCGCCTGTCGCCTATCCAGCAAAACACGTCGAAAAAGCCGCGCGCGGAAAACATTGCGCCGCGTATCGTAAAGCCGGCCATTAAGCTTCCTGAATTCAAGGGCAAGCAAGTCAAGATGGTGGATCTGGGTGCCCAGAGCTGCCGCTGGCCGAATGGCGATCCGCAGGACGAAAACTTCAATTTCTGCGGCTGTGAAGTTGTGGCAGGCCTTCCATACTGCCCAGACCACGCCAGAGCTGCTTATCAGGTTCCGACACGTGCCAGAACGCTCGATGCCAAGGATTTCGAGACACAAGCCGGCACGCCGACCGATTTCGACATTAAATCGGTCTCGAACGGATAGAATTCCTGGATTGTCTTCCTTTATTTGGGTTGGGGAAGGCAGTACGAAACTTAAAACCGCCGCGGCAACACCGGGGCGGTTTTTTTATGATCTAAACTTCGGGAAAAATCTTACTTCTCGATCAGATTGAAATCGGCGACTTCGCGGCCTTTTGCAACGGTACGGACCGTCATGCGCACTTTTTGGCCGGGGATCAGGATCGGAAGATCATGTTTATCAAGACAGGTCTTGTGAACGAACACATCTTTCTGACCGTCTTGCGGGATGATGAAGCCAAAACCCTTGTCCGGCTTATACCATTTTACAGTGCCTTCCATATCGGTCAGTTCTTCACCTTCTTCACCCGGAAGGCGGTAGGAAATCGGCTCAGGATTTTGTCCTTGCTCGACCAATCCGCTGACCGATGTAACGAGTGCGCCTTTCGGACCTTTGACAACGGAACATATCAACAGGGCTTCTTCGCCCAGCTCATGAATACCGGCATCTTGTAATGTTGTGATGTGAATGAAAGCGTCGCATGGATCTTCGACAGGAACAACAAAGCCAAAACCCTTGGTGCTATTGAACCATTTGAGACGGGATTCAACCGGAGCGCTTTCCGGTTCGTTGGCAGGCATTGCTGGCTTTGGCACAATAGACAAAAGACAAATTCCTGTAATAAAGACTAATTGGTGGATCTACAAAGATGGAACACAAGACAAATCAAACTCTTGTTAACTATATACGAACAAAAATAGAAGTCCATACTACGGATTTCCGCGATTTGCTGTAATGCAAAACAGAATGTATCCGTAACCATGCGGATTTGTTTTGGTTTCATGTTCGATAAGCTGGTAAAATTAAACCTACGCTTGGTTTAATTTTACCTTTTATTTTCAAAGGTTTTCCAAAAGAGGACACAGCCACCATGTCGACCCTTTTTCCATCTCCCGATCTGTACAAAAAATCATATCCGCAAGGTATAAAATGGGATTCTGACATCCCGGCGTATCCCGTGTTCGATATGCTGGAAAAGACGGCGAAAGAGTTCGGTTATGCGCCTGCCTTCGATTTTTTGAATTTTAAACTGACTTGGGAAGACATCTATGAGCAATCGCTAAAGCTCGCCAGATCCTTGCAGGATCGCGGTATCGGCAAGGGCCGGAAAGTCGGTATCTTCCTGCCCAACTGTCCATACTTCGTGATCGCCTATTACGCCATCATGCGCACTGGTGCCACGGCCGTGAATTACAACCCGCTCTATTCCGAAAAAGAATTGATGCACCAGATCAACGATTCCTGCACCGACACGATGATCACGGCGGATTTGGAATTGCTTCACGGCAAGATGAAAAAAATGTTCGGGCAAACATGTTTGGAACATCTGGTCGTTTGTAAATTCACCGACATTTTGCCGTTCCCGAAAAATATTCTCTTCCCGTTGCTGAAGAAAAAAGACCTCGCCAAGATCGATAACGATGAAACCGTGTCATGGTATCACGATATGATCGATCACGATAAAACACCGTCACCCGTGCAGATAGACCCGATCAATGATGTGGCGTTGTTGCAATATACAGGTGGTACGACGGGTGTGCCCAAGGGCGCGATGTTAACGCACCAGAATATTGTGGCGAATACCGAACAATGTGCGATGTGGCTTCAAGGTGTGAACAAGGGCAAGGACAAGATGCTCGGCATATTACCATTCTTCCATGTGTTCGCGATGACCACTGTGATGAATTTCTCTGTGAAAAACGCGCTTCAAATCGTATGCCTGCCGCGTTTCGAGCTGGAGGCAACACTCAAGTTGATCCACAAAAAGCAGCCGCAATATTTTCCAGCTGTACCTGCGATTTACAATGCCATCAACAACCATAAGAAACTTGCGAAGTTTAACATCAAATCACTCAAGCAATGTATTTCCGGTGGCGCGCCATTACCAGTCGAAGTCAAAAAGACGTTCGAGCGCAACACGGGATGTATCGTCATTGAAGGCTATGGTTTGACCGAAGCCTCACCGGTCGTCAGCGCCAACCCTGTGGTCGGTGAAAATAAACCGGGTTCTATCGGCTTGCCGTTTCCCGGCACGATTGTCGAGATCATCAATCCGGACGATAAAACAACACCGGTGGCTTTGGGCGAACGCGGCGAGCTTTGCGTACGCGGACCCCAAGTCATGAAAGGCTATTGGAACAAGGAAGAAGAAACCGCCAACGTTCTTAAAAACGGCCGTCTCTATACGGGCGATGTCGCTATCATGGACGAAAACGGCTACATCTATATCGTTGATCGTATCAAGGACATGATTATCACCAACGGATACAACGTCTATCCGCGCAATGTGGAAGAGGCGATTTATAAGAATGATTTCGTGGAAGAATGCATCGTCGCCGGATTGCCGGACGCCAATCGCGGCGAAATCGTCAAAGCGTGGATCAAATTGAAAGCGGGAGAGAAGTTGACCGTTGAGCAATTAAAAGTATTCTTGACGGATAAAATTTCGCCGATGGAAATGCCGCGTCAGGTGGAATTCCGTGATGCGCCATTGCCCAAAACCATGATCGGTAAATTGTCACGAAAAGATATCATTGCCGAAGAGATGGCAAAGAAATCAGGCTAAAGCCGGTTTCAGGGCTGGCGTCACTTCGCAAGGAAGTTCTGCGGAAAACATTTCGACCCATTCTTTTAAATCAACGCCCACGGGCTTTAACGGCTGGATGGGATCGTTTGTTTTCTCCAGAAAAAGGCAACCCTCCCAATGAACATCGCCGTTTGAAGCGTTTTTAAAAATCTTCAAAAAATCACCGCTTTTAAGTGTATACTGTTTTTCTTCATCATGGTCGCGGCTCTGATCGACGCTCCAGATAATCAAACCGTCGGCCGAGAATGCGTTTAATGTTCCTTTGATGATTTTCATTTAAACAACTTTAAGCATGAGGGGTTGGAATAAAGGGACTCTGCTTTTGAGGATGAATTTTTGTCCGCTTGCTTTTTCGATTCGTGACAATGTTTCCACGAATGATTTAAGCTTTTCATCGCTGTGCCATTCTTTGAAGCGCGTGTTGTCTTTTTCTTTTTCAAGCACCATGGAGAAATCTTTTTGATGGCCGAAGAAAATATCGGCTGGCAATTGCATCACATACTTCAAGGATGAGAAGGCCATACCGTTTTTCAAAACAACCGCATTGAACGCTCGGAGATCGCGATCGAGTTCAACATTCAATTTGTGTTTGACGTCGGTCATGTGATCTAGAAAAGACAGACCACCTTTCAAATCTTTAATTGCATGATGGAGGTGGGGATAATAAGCACCATCTTGCATATCCATCATTCTATCGTTGGGCAATAGAACCGCTAGCATCACATAGAATGCCTCCGCTTGACGGAAATCATCGAAAACCTGCGCTGCATGGGCAGCAGGTTGTGGGGTTTCCGCTCTACGTTTGAAAAGGAATGCAATCATGGACGCGTTTTATCTTGTTTTCATAATGAATGTCAAATAAAACAGTGAAAATCAGCAGAAAACCAAAGTTTTTAGCCTATTAACCCCTCAAAGACGCGCCACATTTGGCAGTCACGGCCTCGACGATCTTTTTACCCATCGCTTCAATTTCAACGTCGGTGAGCGTTTTGTCTTTGGGTTGAATGATGACATTGATCGCCACCGATTTTTTGCCCGGTTCGACGCCCTTGCCCTTGTAGATATCGAAAACCTCGATGCGTTCGATCATCTTGTCGGCGGAACGTGCCGCACGGATGATGGCATCGGATTCAATCTTGTCATCAACAAGGAACGCAAAGTCGCGCTGCACGGGTTGGAACGCAGAAAGTGCGAGCAATGATTTCGCCGAGCCTTTTTTCTTTTGTGCTGGTGCATTGTTCAAGAAAGCTTCGAACGCGGCGATAGGGCCTTTGACACCCATCTCATCGAGAACGGCCGGATGCACTTCACCGAAATAGGCGAGCACATTGTTTCCGAGGCGGAGAGAGCCTGAACGACCGGGATGATAATAATCTGGCGCATCGCGGGAGACTTGCAAATTCCCGACCGGCGCACCGGCGGCCTCGAGCGCAGAAAGCGCATCGGCCTTGGCATCCAGCGCATCGATAGCGCGGGAAGCATCGGCACCAGCCCAATGGCGTGATCCGCTCGCGACATAACGAACGCCTGCGGCGACAGTCTTTTGTCCATCGAGTTTAACGGAAGCAAACGCTGGTCCGACTTCAAACAAAGCCGTGTTCGCATATCCGCGGTCAGCGTTCTTTTGTGCGGCTTCGATCAGGTTCGGCAAAATGCTCGGGCGCATTTGTGAAAGTTCCGACGAGATGGGGTTGGTTAGCGCAAGAGTCTTGTTGTCGTTCGATCCGAACAGGCGTGCCGTTTCGGCCTTCATGAACGACCATGTCACACATTCAAACAAACCACGTGCGGCGAGTGCCGTGCGGGCTTTGCGCGAGCGCGCAGAGTTTTCCGTTTCGGCAGAACCAGAAACAGAACCTGTGCTTCGGATTTGTAAGGATGGAATATTCTCGAACCCATAGACGCGGACGATTTCTTCGACGAGATCGGCTTTGCCCTGAATATCAGCGCGCCAGCTTGGCGGTGTAACTTTCTTGCCTTTTACATCGAACCCGAGTGATTTTAAAATTTCGATCTGCTTTTTCTCATCGATAGAAACGCCCGATAGTTTTTCCGTATAAGCTGCATCGAAATCATACTCGCGTTTCCAGTCCGGCATTTTACCAGCTGTGAAAACATCAGAGACTTCGCCGCCGCAGAGTTCAGTAACGAGTTTCGTCGCCAGCTCCATGCCTACAACCGTGAATTCGGGATCAACGCCGCGCTCGAAACGATAACGCGCATCGGAAATGATCTCCAAAGCGCGGCCTGTCTTCGCCGTGCGGTACGGGTCAAAATAAGCGCATTCGATATAGACGTTCTTGGTGTTCTCATCGACAGCAGTGGATTTGCCACCCATGATCCCGCCAAGGCCGATCACGCCGCTATCATCGCAGACAACGATCATGCCTTCATCGAGTGTGTAGGTTTTATCGTTTAATGCTTCGAGGGTTTCACCTTTTTTCGCAGAACGAACAACGATATTGCCTTTGAGCTTATCGGCATCGAACACGTGAAGCGGGCGGCAGGAATCGATAGACAGATAGTTTGTAATATCAACCAGCGTTGAAATCGGGCGTGCACCAATGGCTTTAAGCTTGTTCGCAAATGCTTCTGGCGATTGACCGTTCTTGACGTTTTTTACATAGCGGCCAAGGAAGAGGGGGCAGCCCACATTGTCTTCGATCTTTACTTCGATTGGATTTTTGAACGCGCCTTTGACGGCTTTCGTGTTCTGTTCGATCAGTTTGCCAAGACCAGCCGCCGCGAGATCGCGTGCAACGCCATGGATACCGGCGCAATCAGCGCGGTTCGGCGTCACAGAAATATCTATGACTGGATCATTCAAGCCATAGACATCGGCGAACGGTGTGCCGATTGCGTATTTTGCATCAACTTCGATAATGCCGTTATGCTCGTCCGACAATCCCATCTCACGTTCGGAGACCATCATGCCGTTGGATTCTTGGCCGCGGATATTGCCTTTTTTTAAAGTTGTTTGCGTGCCCGGAATATAGGAACCATCAGGCGCAAAGATACCTTTCATGCCCGCACGCGCGTTCGGCGCACCGCAAACGACTTGCAGTTTTTCTTTGCCTGTATCGACGATGAGAACTTTCAGGCGATCGGCATCGGGATGTTTTTCGGCGGAAACAACGTGAGCTACTTTGAAGTCCGCAAAAACTTTTGCGCGGTCTTGAACTTCTTCTAGCTCCAACCCAAGCGCGGTGAGCTTTGTCGTGATCTCTTCGAGAGATGACTTCGTATCCAGATGTTCTTTGAGCCAGCTTAGTGTGAATTTCATTGCCTAAAACCTTTTATTTTAAGGGCTTATGTAACGGCAAAATGGTGGGAATTCCAAGTGTTTTGTCTATTAATGGGGGGCAGGCGGCGAGAGTAGGGATTTGGTAAGCCGCGCGACCGCATTCTGATTGCTGATCAAGGCGACGCCCGTGACTGTGTACGCCCCGTTTTCAAGTTTGGATAAAATACTTTTAAAGCAAATATTGCTAATATCACGTCCAACATTGCGTTCGTTTTCACACAAAGCAGCGATAATGTCTTCTTTTTTGGTTTCGCCTTTGGGGCGAATATACAAGATCGGGTAGGTGCCTTGATCGGCGCGATTAACGATAAGAACCTTAGCGTTCAAGCCTTTATCGTGCAGGAAATCCTCTAAATCTTTTTTGGCGGGCAACAGCGGCTCGATACCAGCCGTATGACTGGCAGCCAATCGAAAGGAATGTCTTGTCTGTTGCATAGCGTTAACTTTCCAAAAACAGGGGATTTATACCTGTTTTTACCAAGTGCGCAAGAAAATTAGTGAGATATGGCTATTTCCCGCCGGTGGCGCGGTTCGGGCGGTCTAGCGGGTCAAACCCGTAATGCTCTAACCAGCGGACATCGCTATCAAAGAAGGTGCGTAAATCCGGAATCCCGTATTTTAACATGGCAATCCGTTCAATCCCCATACCGAAGGCAAAACCCTGATATTCATCCGGATCAACGCCGCAATTGGCGAGCACGTTTCTATGCACCATACCGGCACCCAAGATTTCGAGCCAGCGATCACCGCCGCCGATTTTCAATTCACCATTCACGCGAGAGCAGCCGATATCGATTTCCGTCGATGGTTCGGTGAAGGGGAAGAAGCTTGGGCGCATACGCACTGGCAGATCGTTCACTTCAAAAAAGGCGGATAAGAAATCGGTGAGGCAGCCTTTGAGGTGACCCATATTGATGTTCTTGTCGATCACCAATCCCTCGATCTGATGGAAAACAGGTGTGTGTGTCATATCGTAATCGGAACGGTAGACGCGGCCCATACAAATCATTTTGAATGGCGGCTTGCGCCCCATCATATGACGGATCTGCACCGTGGAAGTATGTGTGCGCAAAAGCTTCTTCGCGGCTTCGCCTTTTTCATCGGCGTCATCGGGAAGATAGAATGTATCGTGCATTTCGCGCGCAGGGTGACCGGGCGGGAAATTCAGCGCGGTAAAATTGTGCCAGTCATCTTCGATGTCCGGACCTTCGGCAAGCTCGAAACCCATATTGCCGAAAATGGAAATCAGTTCGTCTTGTGTTTGCGAAATCGGGTGGATCGTGCCTTTGACCTGCGGACGAACAGGCAGCGTCACATCGATGGTTTCGTGAACCAGTTTTTCCGCCATCGCTTGTTTTTTCAAAGCGGATTCTTGTTTGTCGATTAGCGCGGCAACTTCGTCTTTCAGCGCGTTGACTTCTGCACCGAAAGTTTTGCGCGCTTCCGGGTCCATGCCGCCGAGCGATTTCATGAGGTCCGTGATACGGCCTTTTTTACCGAGCGCGGCAACGCGCGCCTCTTCCAATTTGGCAAGGTCGTTCGCGGCGGTAATGGCCTGCGTCAGTTCGTCTTTCAATTGCGCGATATTCTGTGTCATGGCCGCTATATAACGGGAAAATAACGGGAATTTCCAGTGTTTTTAAGGGACTTGCGGGGGCTTTTGCAGCAATCAACTTGCTAAGAGTTTAAAAAGCCCATATCTTGTAACGAGAAACGGCAAATCGTCGTTTCGGGGCTTCATAACCCTTGTAACAGCGGTTGGCATCAACCGTATTGATGCGTTTTCTCATTTTGAATCACGCATCGAGGATGCCGCAACTCGGTCTTAGGACTGGTAGGCGGCGGTGTATGTCCAGGGCTTCGGTCTAAAGATCGTCGCGCCATTACTGTTACAATGGTTATGAACTCCCGGTCGCCAGAGACTTCACGCCTTCGGCGATTTTTTCTTGGATCGGGGGTCGCCATTGAAACACAAAACAATCACCGTTCGCGTTCTCGCCTATCTTTTTCTGGCCGTGATGGCCGGTGCGGTATTTTGCTACCTGTATGGCGGGGATGAAAGTCTGAGACAGCTTTGCCTGTTTATCCTGATTGCTGCCTCATGGCTTCACGGTATTTGCTGGGGACTGCTTCTCTCTTTCGAAAAGCGCCTGACATGGTTTTGAAACCGACTCGCAATGACGATAGAAAAGACAATGGCAGCGCGATTATCTTCCTTTTCATCGCTCTTGCTCTGTTCGCCGCGCTCGGTTACGCCTTTTTGCAAGGCACGCGCAGCAGTACAAGCATGATCACCAGCGAAATAAGCAAGGCGAACGCCACGAAAATGCAGGATTGCACAAACACGGTTAACACAGCCGTTAAAAGACTGACATTACGCGGATGCGGCAGTTATATTTCCTACAATGCGGATGGAACAAATGACATTGCAGGAGCGCCGTCTGATGGCTCTTGCTCCATCTATCATGTCAATGGCGGCGGTATGACCAACTGCGCCAATACCGGCCTGTGTTCCGCCGCGCAGATGCTCACTTTAACTGCCGGACAAAAATGCGGAAATCTCATATATGCCGGTGTGGCCAACGGGCGCAGGATTTACGCGAGCCTCGCCAATCAAGTGGCGAAATGGGGGCCTCCATACGTTACAACGGGGGCAATTTCCACGACAGATGGTCTTACAAATACAAACACGCTTTTGGCTTTGGGTGGCAGCGACTATGCCGCGGCCTTTGCCTGTCGTCTTCTGGGGGATAAATGGTACCTGCCGACGCGAAACGAATTGGCCTTGTTGTGTAGCCAGAAAAATACCGGTGCGTTTTCCGGAACTTTTGCACCGACTGGATATAGTTCTTCGGAGGAGCAAAGCAGTTACCATCAGCATACTTATTGGATAAACGCTGGGTGTAACGCGAGCACAGCGGCAAAGGATGGAAATCAACAGGTAAGATGCGTCCGCCGCGATTGAAGCGTTTAACGGCCTCGCAAGAACGTCAGGCCTATAATTTCCAGCGGTTTTCGAGGATAGGACGCACTTCGGACAGGTGCTGGACGATATGGTCGGCCTTGTATTTCTCTAGCCGTGCTGCGGAAAGCAGCCCGCCAGCGATACTGATGCCTAGAATGCCGAGCCGCTTGGCCAGTTCCGGCTCCTCATGGCTATCGCCGATAATGAATGTCTTTTCAGGTTTGAAACCGTGCTTCTCCATATAGGCCTCAAGGCGTATTTGTTTGGAAAGGCCTTGCGTCATCGTTGCGCGCTCGGTGTTGCCGGATACGTGTTTCATGTAGGGCTTAATTCCAAGACGCTCCACATCTGCATCGAGATTTTGCTGCATATGATTGCTCAGGATCATCGTGTGAACGTCTTTTGTATTGATCCATTCAAGAAGATCAAACGCGCCGTCCATCACGGAGCAAGTGCCAAAGCAGGACTCATAGGCTTCGACGTAAGCAACACCTTCTTCTTCGGCATGCTTTAAATAATCATCCGGTGAAATGCCCACGCGCTCGTAGAAATGGATCAAGGGAAAGGAAAATTTATCCTGCAGTTCATCAAGGCTGATCGGTCCTACGCCAAATTTTTTTAAGACGGTGTTTGTCGCCTGCAATGTTGCAGGCGTGTCGTCGAACAGGGTTCCGTTCCAGTCGAATGCAGCGAGGTAAGTCATGCAAGGGTTTTAGAGTGTATTGGGGGCGCTATCAAGCCGTGGCTTACATAAAAGCGGGGCCGTTCCAATCAAAAGAAGATCTGTTTTCCGATCGTCTTTTTTGACGCGGCGTTTTATTTTCTTCGGGTGAGCCTACAACACGCGGGGATCTTGACCCCATATACTCGCGATCCATCGGCAGTGCACCTTGTGCTGGAACGCCATGGACACTAAAGGCAAGTATAAGCGTGGCCAGATAACGGTGTTTGTACATATGTCAGCCAAGATATTTTTGTGAAAAATTTTGCCAGTCGGGACGTGTGCCGCAAGACATTGGGCCGCCGACAACCGGTGCTCTCTGACTTTGCACAGGCGCTGATTCAGACTTTGCAGGAATATTCGCGCCAGCATCAAAAAAAGCGGCGTAACCAGATAAAGAAAATAGACTGAATATTTTTTTCATGTTTCACTCCTTTGAAAGGTTCTAACGTTTCTATTCCATAATTTTAGGCAAGAAAACAAAAAAACAGCCCCGCAGGGCTGTTTGTAATTTTGTTTCGTCTTAGAAAAGCCTAAGCGGCTTTTTTCAAAGCGTCTGCCGAAGTCACGGCCAGAGCAGCAAAGGCCGCAGGATCATGGATGGCGATTTCAGACAGAACCTTACGGTCCAGTGTGATGCCAGCCTTGATCAGGCCGTTCATGAACGTGGAGTAGTTCACGCCGTTCAAACGGGCGGCAGCATTGATACGCTGAATCCACAAAGCGCGGAAATTGCGTTTCTTTTGCTTACGACCGATATAGGCGTACTGACCGGCTTTCTCGACGGCTTGTTTGGCCGTGCGGTAACACGAGTGACGACGGCCATATTGACCTTTCGCTGCTTTAATGACCTTACGGTGTCTTGCGTGGGCGCGGGGGCCTCCTTTAACGCGTGCCATTATTCAGCTCCCTTCGTTGTCTTTGCTTTAGCGGCCGCTGCTTTCTTGGGGCCGGTTTTCTTTTTCGTGCTGGATACCTTAGCGCGTGCGTAAGGCATATAGCTTTGCAGAACCTTTTGCGCATCGCCATGGTCCATGGTGTCTGTACCACGGGCTTTACGTTTTGCGGATTTAGGCTTTTGCATCAGGCGGTGGCCCTTGTTGGCATTTTTAAACTTAACTTTGCCAGAGCCAGTGATACCAAAGCGCTTTTTGGCGCTCGAGTGGGTTTTCATCTTCGGCATTTCTATCTCCTTGAAAGAGTTAATAAATTCGTGATCGAGGCAGCCGATATTTCAAGCCAGATCACTCTAATCCGCGGGTTATAGCGGGTTTGAGGGGCCTAAATCAAGAGGATTCTGGGCTTTTTTTAGGGGTTGGTCGCCGCAGGCGGAGGATCGACTTCCCATGGGAAATGAACCCATGTGTCCTGAGACAGCTCGGATATGTAGGTGTCGATTGTATCCACGCCCAAAGGCTTCGCGTAAATGGCGGCATAATGCGCTTTGGGAAGGTGTTTTCTAATCACGCGGAACGTGCTGCCTGAATCCACCAGATCATCAACCACCAGCCAGCCTTCGCCCTCGCTATCGACTTGATTGGATGTTTTTAAAACATTGCTGTTTCCGAGGTCTTGTCCCTTGCCGGCCTGTCCATAGGTCACCACGCAAAATGTTTCGATGACGAGAATGTCGAGTTCGCGCGCAACGATGCAGGCAGGCACCATGCCCCCACGTGTGACGGCAACGATGCCTTTCCACTTGCCACCTTCGAGCGGACCTTTTCCCGCAAGACGCCACGCAAGCGCGCGTGCGTTTCTATGCGCTTCCGCCCATGAAACCGGAAAATCCTTATTATGTCCTGCCTGATCGCCCATCTTTGTTTTTCCCTATGATGAATGTTCTTTCATCCCATATCGCGGCTTTGCAAAAAAGGGAAGGGGCTTTAAGATGCCGCCTAATGAGATTCCTGACTTTCTTCCTTGCAGCAATGCTTTGCGCAACCTCGTCTTTTGCACAAGTCACGCCTTCGGCGGGCTCCGTATCGCGCGCGGATTCCACCGTGCCGTTAACGGGCGCGCAGCGCGATGCGCAGATCCGTGAAGTTCTTCCTGAAATTGGCGGCGCAGCAGTGGCGCCTGCACCCGCACCAACGCAAAACGCAATTCCTGCGCCGGTGGGACCGATAACATCCACAGCTGGTCCCGCGCCGGTCGTGCTTGAATTATTTACATCACAAGGTTGCGCGTTTTGTCCGCCCGCCGATGAGCTGATGGGGCAGATGATCCAGCAGCAAGGCATTATCGGTCTATCTTGCCATGTTGATTATTTCAGCGTGCGCACAAACGATCTGGGTAAAGGTTTTTGCACAAGACGCCAGAGCGATTACAACCGCAAGATCGGAACGGGTCCGCGTTATACACCGCAACTGGTCGTCAACGGATCGATGGATATGATCGGATACGAAGCCGGAAAAATCAGCGCGGCGATTTTAAAGGCGCGCGCGCAAAAGGTTGTTCCCATTGCAATCACGCCAGCAGGCGGCGGCGCCTATAGTTTCTCGCTGCCCAATATAAATTTACGCGGTGACACAGCGCAGATGTGGCTTGCGATTTACGATGGTGAAAAATCGCTGGCGATTACCGAAGGAAACAATCTGGGTAAAAAAATCACGTACCACAATGTCGTCAGCCATCTGGATGATCTGGGCGCTTGGGACGGCACCGCCATGGCGCGCGCCGTGAATGTCAGCATGGCACCGCCCAATGAGGGATTTGTTCTAATCGTTCAGAACGCCCGCACCGGCCATATCATTGCGGCGGGACAGACAGTGCGTTAATGCGCTGAACCCCAGCTTTTGCCTGAGCCTGCTTCGGCGACCAAAGGCACATCAAGTTTCACCACATTTTCCATGATAGATTTGATAAGTGGCGTTGTCTTTTCTAGCTCAGCTTCCGGCACTTCGAAAATCAATTCATCATGCACTTGAAGCAGCATTTTGGCGTTTAGGTTCGCGGCTTTGAGCGCAGGCGGAATTTTCGCCATCGCCTTTTTCATGATGTCTGCCGCCGTTCCTTGCAGCGGCGCGTTGATGGCTTGGCGTTCCGCACCGGCGCGCCAACCGGCATTGGGTGAATTGATGTTGTTGATGTAGCATTTGCGGCCCAGCAATGTTTTGACGTAGCCGAATTGTCGCGCTTCTTCTTTCGTGCGTTCCATATAATCTTGAATTTCGCTGAACGTGGCGAGATAGCGTTTGATAAAATCATTCGCATCTTTGGGATCGCATCCTAATTGTTGCGACAATCCCCATCCGGAAATGCCATAGATGATTCCGAAATTGACGGCCTTGGCTTGGCGGCGGATTTCCGATGTTACTTTATCGAGCGGTACACCGAACACTTGAGAGGCGGTAAGCGTATGAATATCCACGCCATCACGAAATGCTTGTTTCAAGGCTTTCACATCCGCCATTTCTGCGGCAAGGCGCAGCTCCACTTGGGAGTAGTCGACAGACAGCAGTACATTGCCTTCTTCGGCAATAAAGGCGTTGCGGATTTTGCGGCCCTCTTCGGTTCGGATCGGAATATTTTGAAGGTTTGGATCGCTTGATGCCAGACGGCCCGTACTCGTGCCCGCCATCGAAAACGATGTGTGCACGCGCCCCGTTTTGGGATTGATCTGTTCCTGAAGCGCGTCGGTGTAAGTGCTCTTTAATTTTGCAAGGCCGCGCCATTCGAGAATTTTTTTGACGATCTCGTGCCCTTGCGCCGCGAGTTTCTCGAGCACATCGACATCCGTCGACCATTGACCGGTTTTGGTTTTCGATCCGCCGGGAAGGCCCATTTGATCGAACAATATCTCGCCAATTTGTTTGGGTGAGCCAACGTTGAATTGCGTGCCTGCCATTTTTTGAATGTCTGCTTCCAGTTCCAGCAAACGTTTGCCGAAATCATTGCTCATGCTTTTCAAGAATTGCGGATCGACTTTGATCCCATCCATTTCCATCTTTGCGATCACTTGGATCATCGGTCGTTCGATATCTTCATAAACGCTTGCCATCTGTTCGGCGGCCAATCGCGGTTTGAAAATGTGATGGAAGCGCGCGGTGACATCGGCATCTTCCGCGGCGTAATCAAGAGCCTTATCAAGCGGAACACGATCAAATGTCACGCGGTTTTTGCCCGTGCCGGTGACTTCATCGTATTTGATGGTTTCATGGGATAAAAAGAGTTTGGAGAGTTCATCCATGCCGTTTGAATGGCTGGTGCCGTCGACGACATAGGAAATGAGCATCGTATCATCACAAGGATTCATTTGAATGCCGTGCTTGGCGAACATCTGCCAATCATATTTGATGTTGTGACCGATCTTGAGAACGGATGAGTCTTCCAGCAAAGGTTTTAAAGCTGGGATCACGTCCTTCAATGGAATTTGTTTGATGTCGTCCGCGCCACCGCCGAGCAAATCAGTCTGACCGCTCGTATGCCCGACAGGAACATAGGCCGATTTACCGGTTCTGGCGCAAAGCGAAATTCCAACAAGGTCAGCGGACATTGGTGTGAGGTTCGTTGTTTCTGTATCGATGGCAAGAAAACCGGTTTCGTACGCATCATCTATGAAGGATTGAAGTGTCTTCATATCTTGCACCAGAACATATTCATTCTTCGATATGTCGGGCAGCGTGATTTGATCAAACGTTTTTTGTGACGTTGATTCTATTTTCTGTGGTGCTTCTTTTTTTGCAGTTGGCGTGCTGCTGGTAGGCACGTCTCCGCCTAAGCGGGACAAAAGCGATTTAAATCCGTGTGTGGCGAAGAATGGTTTTAAATTTTCGCCCGAAAAATAATAAGGGGCGATATCGTCGAGCTTTGTGGTGACCGGAACATTCTGCTCGAGCGTTACCAGCTTTTGGGAAAGCCTTGCCATATCGGCATTCTCAATCAGAACCTGCCTGCGCTTATCCTGTTTGATTTTATCGAGGTTAGAAAGTAGATTTTCCAGCGAGCCGAATTCTTCGATCAATTGCGCCGCCGTCTTTGGCCCGATGCTGGGAACGCCCGGCACGTTATCACTGCTATCGCCGATAAGTGATTGTACGTCGATGACTTTGGATGGCGGCACGCCAAATTTTTCAAACACGCCTGCTTCATCGATGATCTTATCCTTCATCGGGTCATACAAAGTGATCCCGTCTTCGACCAATTGCATCAAATCTTTGTCGGAAGATACGATCGATACATCCATGCCTTTGGCTTTTGCTTGCTTGGCATAAGTGGCGATCAGATCATCCGCCTCATACCCTTCCAGTTCCAGAGCGGGAAGATTGAAGGCTGTGGTGGCTTCGCGCACCAGCGGAAATTGCGGAATCAAATCTTCAGGTGTCTCGGCACGGTTGGCTTTGTAGTCGGCATAGATGTCGTAGCGAAAATTTTTGCGTGCGGCATCGAAGATGACGGCGATGCGTGCGCCCTGATGCATTTGCACCAGCTTCATGATCATATTGCAAAACCCGTAAACGGCACCGACAGGAACGCCTTGTGGATTGGTCAGCCCGCCCGATTTCGCATAGGCCATCGCGTAGTAGGCGCGGAAGATATAGCCCGAACCATCCACAAGCAGGATTTCTTCTTTTTTTGAGGTCATACAAAAGGTTAAAGCACAGTTGGCCGCCACGGCAAAGCGTTAGCCACGAAAAACCTTGACGTTATCAGCAGGTAAATTATACATAACGGACCAAAAACAACTACAAGAGAGAAAAATGCTAGATCAGCAAGATCGCCCAATAGATGTCCTCACACTTGATGGACTTGTCGAAAAATTCAACAGACTTTCCTATTCACCACAAATAAATCACACGGTAAAAGCACAAGAGATGCTCGAAATTGCAACTCAGCTTGCTGAGATGCGCGATAACGTCCCTGTAAAGTTACGCGGTGAATATACCGACACCGTTCACAGATTGAGTGATTCTTTCGACGAGCACATGGACGCTACGAAAGAAGAATACAAGGGCGCGTACGACCTTGTTGGCGTAAAATTCGCGAACATCGATTTAAAATTCTAATTTTGCGTCAACGCATAGAGTGCGACCGCGGCCGCGTTTGAAACGTTCAGGCTTGCGATCGGCTCTTGCGTTGGCAATTTCACCAGAACATCGCAATGATCGCGCACAAGGCGTCTCATGCCCGGCCCTTCCGCACCCATCACGATGACTGTACGATCATACTTATAAAGCTGCGAGAAGGTTTTTTCCGCATGCTCGTCCATCCCGATCACGGTGTAGTGATGTTCTTGCAATTTTTCGATCGCGCGGGAAAGATTTGTCTCATAAGCAATGCCGATATGCTCCAGCGCGCCGCACGCGGTCTTGGCGAGAATGCCCGTCATTTCGGGCACATGGCGATTTTGCATGACAACGCCATCAGCCCCGAACGCACAAGCCGAGCGCAAGATCGCGCCGATATTATGCGGGTCCGTCACTTGATCCAAAATCACGATCACGGATTTTGGCTTGGCTTCCGCTTTGATAATCAAATCGATCACTGATTGTTCGGGCAAAGATTGGCAGGATAAAGCGATGCCTTGATGCACTGTGCCGGACGCGAAGGCCCTATCGAGATCTTCTTTGGAAACGATAGTCGGCGGGGGGCGCTTGGCATCCATATCGAGATGGGCTTCAAATTCTTTTAACGCGTTTTCAGTGACGAACAGCGCATGGACAAAACGGTCTGGATTTTTCCATGCTTCGCGCACCGCGTGCAAACCGAACAAATCGGCCTTCACTTTGTGTTTTTGCTCGCGAATCTCTTCGCGGCGGGGGGCGGATGGGCGGTCATCGCGGCCACGCACCGAAGCGGGGACGTATTTCTTCCCGCGATGCTCGGCTTCTTTTTTCCGGAAACTGCCGCGTTTGGAGGATTTTCCATCGCCGGAGGAAGCCCTTTCAGGCCCGCGGTTATCCCTGCGGCTTCCCGCATTTGCTGGTTTTTTTCCGGTAAAAGGTCTTTTTGGTGGTTTCGCCATAAATAAGGTCATCGCACACTTGACAGAGCGTGCCAAAACCTTTTTTTATGCAGGCTCTAAATCACCCGTGGATGGGTGGCCGAGTGGTTAATGGCAGCAGACTGTAAATCTGCCCTCTCTGAGTACGCTGGTTCGAATCCAGCCCCATCCACCATTTAGTCTCCGGTTTCGGACACTATGAGAATGTAGCACACAAAACCCCGCGGTTCCGCGGGGTTTTTGCTTATGAGCCTTCCAATATATCAGCCAAGCGACTGACCTCTGCGCACCAACTATAAATATAATAAACAATATTAAATATATTGACATGTTTATTATAAAAATATACTAAATATTTTAAAGTATATTATATATAAGGAATAGGCACATGGCTTCTCTCTCTACGTGGACGGTGGATCAGCTTGATCCGAAACGGCTTTTTGAAGTGGTGCCAAACACCGATCCCGAAACGTCATCACGTTTCAGTCTGCCGGTTCCGAACTGGCTTGATGAATCCGGCGCGCCTAAATGGAGCCACCCGAATATTAGGCAGATTGAAAAAAGAGGTCGGTTGGAATGGCGATATGTATTCAAGAACTATGAAGATTTTTGCGATCAGGCCGTAAAAATAGACGGAAGCGGAACGCTTATAATAGCCGGCCCTACATTGGGGCAATCTGCCCGTATCATTGATTTGGTTTATAAAACAGTTGGGCATATCAGCGACCTGACCCCTGAAAAATTCTCTCGGATATTAGAAACAACACTCGAAGAAATGGGGCTTCAGGATCGATACAACGATGATATCGAGAATCTTACGAAGAAAATGAAGCCTGTAGAAGGGACAAGGGATTTTCTTGGCCCCTACACCTACAATGAAGAAAGGCTTCCTATATCGGCATCCATATATTTGGAGGGCTGTGGCCACTTTAAAGGCCCTACAGCAGAGCCCCAGCATTTTGAAAAGGGAGCGTTTGTAACCTTTCCGGGCATGACGATAGCGGCGGCAAGAAAATATATAAAAAATTACGATCCGCACAACGATAACAGCATACAGGCAAAGCTTGTTTCGAAAGCTGTTTTTCTGCGCTCTCGTCGCGATAAAAATCATCTAGCCATAAATCTGGATAAAATTCAGGGGCAGGTGGAACCCGTAAGGCATTATAAGAAAATACAGCCTTTAGGTGGTTTTCCTGAATTGTCACCTGAATTTGCAAGTGTGCAAAAACAATGGATTGATAACATCTCGTCCATCTACTCATCGTATGGTTTCACGCCGCTCGATACACGTGAAATTGAAGAACTCGATACTCTGTTAGAGCAAGGGGAAGACTCCAATAAAGAAATATTTCTTGTAAAAAGCCGTTCCAAACAACAAGAAGCGGCCAAAGACCGTCAGCTTGCGTTGCGATTTGATTTGACTGTTCCAACGGCGCGTTATGTGGCGCAAAATTTCTCAAAATTGGAATTTCCGTTCCGCCGCCAGCAAATATCGAAAGTCCATCGCGCGGACAACCCCAATCAAGGCCGTTATCGCGAATTCTATCAATGCGACGTGGATGTAATAGACACAGATAATATCTCTATTGAATACGATGCCGAAATGCCGCGTATAATGTATGACGTGACAGAAGCCATAGGCTTGGATGGCGTAGAGATTGGTATAAATAATAGAAAAATATACCAGGGGTTCTTCCAAGAATTGGGTGTGGAAGATGGCGATATTGTTGACAGTGTCCGCATACTCGACAAGCTTCCTAAGATCGGTGCTGAAGGCGTTATAAGCAGACTATCCGAAGAGATAGGTCTTTCATCTACTGTTATTGATAAATCCCTACAGCTCTCTTCTATTAAGGAATATGACCGTTCTTTTGCAGATCGCGTTATGGCGCTTGGATGCGATAATGAATTGATCCGCCAAGGCGTAGAGGAATTATCTACCGTCATGCGGCGATTGGAAGATCTGCCATATGGTTATGCTGCCGCCAATCTGTCCATTGCCCGCGGGCTTGATTATTACTCAGGAACGGTCTTTGAAGGGCACATTAAACAATTCCCTGAATGTCCCGCCATTCTTGCCGGTGGCCGGTATGACAGTCTGGTATCCCGTTTCATGGCAAGAAAACTTCCAGGCGTCGGCATTTCATTTGGATTGACGCGTGTATTCAATTTTCTGGCCGATAAAAATATTCTGCAAGCAGGACCGCAGACGCCGACAAAAGTCCTGGTCGCGCATAAAAACAACGGACATGAAGATATACAGAACGCCATGCAATCACGCGAGCTGTTGCGCGCGCGCGGTATAAACGCGGAGATACTGTATAGCGATCTTTACAATCAGATGAGCTATGCGAACAGAAAGGGCATACCTTATGTTCTTTTCCATACTGAAAATCCAGCCAGTCCTCATGAAATAAGAGATATGCGTCGATCTACACAGGCCGCTGCCGACTTATCGGTTTGGCGTCCTCAATAATAACTAATGTCGGAGAGGGTAATAAAAATGAGTACTTTTAAATCTATCATCGAAAAAGCAAGTAATAAAATAAACTTGGATATTCAGCATCCGCAAAGCCTTAATAATGTAGAACGGATTTTAGATAATGGCCTCGTTGATTTGTACAAGGAGGCATTCTCCAAACCGCCATATAACGAAAGCTATACCGACGAAGCAGTTAAAAATATTATAAGAGAGGGCCATAAAGCAGGCGGCTTAATTTTTACAGCGCATAATGCACAGGGGGTTGCTGTTGCAATGGTTATGTCGTTGCCGCTATGCGAAGAGCCTAAAATTGTTGAGAAAGTAGGTAATCATGTTTCGGTGCCTACCACTTCTTACTTTGCGGAAGATATGGTGCGTGAAGATTTGCGGCGCAATGGAATATCTGCTGCGATGAAATCGTTGTTACTCGAAGCGAATCATCTCAGTGGCTTTACGCATGTTTTGCTAAGAACTACTAGCAATAACTACCGGCAAATTTCAGCCGTTTCAAAGGCTGGTGGTTTTACGCTTAAAGATGTGTTTCAGGAGGTTTCTCAAACGCGAAAAAATGGTATGGTGGAATTAGACAAAAGGGGATTTTATATGTTTGCAACCGACCCTGAGCTTGAAAGTTCAGTGCCGACACTTCTAAAAGATGTCGCCTTCATTAAGCCGGGCGGAAACGACACGGCAATTGTTTTCGACAGTGTTCCACGCTCCTTGCAGCCCGAAATAGGCTCTCGCATTCAAATGACCTACCCGAATATCGAACAGGTTATGTTTGTAGAAAAGGGGAGCATTTTAGAAAAACGGGGGCAGATGGCCGGCGGCGAGTTTTGTGGAAATGCGACCAGAGCGTATGCCTTCTTGCTGGCGGAAGGTAAAGAGGGAATGCTGGATGTCGAAGTATCCGGTTCTGACAATGTATTACCCGTGGATTTAACAAAGAACTCTTCGCGCGCAGCTATGCCTATTTATTCCGAATTTTCAGCTGTAAAGCCTTTGGAAGAAGGCCTCTATCGCGTGGATCTGATGGGTATCAGCTATATTGTAGCGCATGAATCCCATGCTTATGCGCAAGAAATCCAAGCGATGGAAAACGATAATAAGAAAAAAGATAGAGCCAAAGCAATCTTGGACAAACATGGTATGTCCGATATGCCTGCAAGCGGCGTTATACTTTTAAAACAAAACGGAGAAGCCGTATCAATCGACCCGTTCGTATATGTCAGGGATGCCGGAACTCTTTATTATGAAACGGCTTGCGGCAGCGGATCGACAGCGGCTGCTTTGGTGATATCGCATGAAACAAAACGATCGGTGGTTGATTTATCGATCTCACAGCCAAGCGGAATGCGCCTTGTTCTTGATGTGGAAAGAGCCGCATCCGAATACGTATCGGCTTTTGTTGGCGGAGAGATCGAAGTGCTTTATCGTGGTTCGATAAACCTATCGAACGAATTTAAGCTAGATATGTCCCAGCCGCTTCGAAAGATGCAAAATGCAAGATAAGGCAGAAAATATTTTCTCTTACGATGGCTGTGCAGATGATGCTTCAAGATCGTTTGTCTATGAAAATCTTGAGAAGTTTTTTCTAAGCTACAAAGAATTAAATGTAATAGTGGCAAAAGATAATGGAGAAGAATTCATAGCGGTTTCATCTTCGGAAGTGGCGTGTAAAAATCTGGATCCGAGAATGGTTTCATATGCCGGAGATAAGATATATGTCAGAAAATCTGTATTATCCATGCTCGAAAACGCGGATCGGTCGCTGCGATCATACTGCGCCGATTGGCGTCTTGAAGTCGTGTACGGCTATCGACATCCTACGATACAGCAAGAGAGTTTTTCTGAAATTAGAAAAGAATTGACCAAAAAAATGTCTGGGTATTCTGAGGATGACATTATGGAGGCTGTACACCGTATGGTCGCTGTGCCGAAGGTTGCGGGGCATCCTACCGGCGGCGCGGTGGATGTGCGTATTATATCGCATGATCAAGAATATATAGATGTTGGCACAGATATTTACGATTTTTCAAAGGACTCTTATAGCTTCTCACCGTTTATCTCTGTTGTCGCTTGGCGTAATCGTCAGCTATTGCGCAATGTAATGTTGAATGCGGGCTTTGCCCCTTTTGATGGAGAGTGGTGGCATTTTTCATACGGTGACCGCGAATGGGCCAAATATTACGGGCAAGCGATAGCGGTCTACGAACCTGTCTCTAAATGCTTCCTCTGACCTTAATTTAAATATTCATTATAATATATAATGTATTGACTATTTATTATAATGTATGGATAGTGGTGCCTCAACAGAGGTGACGGCTATCGTGCAAAAAACGCATTCACATATGTTTGGAAGAAAGAGCCTGCAGTCGGTTCAGCCTGCGCGCGTTGGGTTCGATTATTCAAAACTGAATGACGTAGAATTGGTAAAATTGGACGCCAATGAAATTGAAGCTTTTGATGAAAGCCTCAAGCTTGTTGCTAGCAAGGTCTTACTTGAATGTGATCTTTCACGCTATCCCGATCCAAATGCAAACAAAGTTCGTGATGTCATATCAGAATATTTAGACGTTCCAGCCGATAGTATCGTTGTAGGGAATGGAAGCGACGAGCTGCTCGCTAATATATTCTTGTCGTTTTTTGGAATGAAAATGATGGTGCCGGATATTTCGTATCCTGTATATTATCACTTGGCGAATTTAAACGAAGTACAGCTTAAAAAAATTCAGCTCACAGAAAGCTATGATCTTCCCGATAACCTGCAACAGCAGGTAAGGGATTATGGTCCGGATATAATTGTCTTTAGTTATCCCAACAATCCAACAGGAACGTTATTCAATCGCGGAATAATCGAAAATTTGATCAATGATTTTCCTGAAACAGTCTTTGTTTTAGACGAAGCATATTATGAATTTTGCGACGAAACATTCATACAGCATGCCTTTTCCAAACCAAACTTAATAATTCTAAGAACGTTTTCAAAAATATTCGCGTTGGCTGGTTTGCGTGTCGGTTACGCCATTGCGGGTAATGGACTTCTCGATTTGTTGCAGAAAACAAAGCTTATATATTCTGTAAGTTCTGTATCACAGGATTTGGCCTGTGCATTGCAACCCATCTTGAAGAATAAGACTCAGCGCATTCGAGATTTGGTTGCTTACGAGCGGACCTTCTATGCCAAGGCTTTATCCGACACATTGGGAACAAAAGCCGCAGAAAGTCACGCGAATTTCGTCTTTATACCTATTCCCTCGCACATAGATTGCAGAGAAATAGAAAGAAATCTGCGTAACAAAAATATCTTTTTACGCTTCATGTCCTACGAAGGAAGTGGAATGTTCTTGCGCTTCTCCTTAGGCGATCCAAAAAATAACAGAAAGGCATTCGATGCGTTTGAAGAACAGGTAATTCTACAAAAGGAGAGAATTAATGTCGCCGCTTAATGAAGCAGTCGAGCCAATACACGAAGCATCTCTTGCCAATTTTAACGGCGGTGAGATTGTCATCGAATTTCTTAAGGCGAATGGCTACACCCACATATTCGGAATTCCGGGGCGTAAAATATTGCCGTTTTATGATACGGCGTATAAGCGTGGCGGCATTGAAATGGTGGTTACTATGCATGAACAGGGTGGCGCGTATATGGCCACTTGCTTTTCGCACATGAATGGAAAGGGCTGTTGTGCGGGTATGACGGGCCCCGGCACAATGAATCTGTTAAACGGAGTGGCCGCGGCCTACGCAGATTCTATACCGCTCCTTGTATTCGGTGGACAGGTTCCTGTGAACACGACGGGCAAATACGCAATTCAGGAAAGTACCGGCATTGGTCGTACGCCCAATCAAATGAAAATTTTTGAAACTGTTACGAAATGCGCAACACGTGTCGAACGTATTGAAGATCTTCTGCCAACTTTAGAAAAAACATACAAGGCCATACATACCGGAAGAAAAGGGCCGGGCTTTATTGAGATACCACAGAATATCTTGAGTGATATGGCTTTAATAAATACCGATAATCTTTTCGTCGACTTAGAAGAAGAATCTAAAAAAATCTGTTCTCTGCTAGATATTGCCACGATAGATAAAGCCATTGATCTGTTAAAATATGCAAATAACCCGGTTATTCTGTTGGGAAATGGTGCCTTGTTATCTGGGGCGGGCGACATCGCAGAAGACTTGATAAATTATACAAATATTCCATTCATCACATCTTTGCCCGCCAAAGGTATTATCAACGAAGATCATCCTCTCGCATTAGGTTGCGTAGGCATATGGGGTCAAAAAACCTCCAATGATTATATTCTCAAGACGGCTGATGTTGTTTTGGCTGTCGGAACGGCATTTCAGGAGCTATCTACTTTAGGATGGCGTACGTTTGAAAATAAAAAAATTATTAGGGTGGATCTGGATAAAGGCGAAATAGAACGAAATTGTAAAGCTGATGTATCTGTTCTCTCTGATGCCCGAATGGCGCTGGAAGTGCTTTATGATCGTATAAATTTTAGAAAAATTCCTTTTGGACATCTTTCGACAAAGAAAGATCAGGTTGCCGATTTAAAAAATAAATTTGGATATTATGAAACATTCAAGCTTGACGATTATCCTGTTTACGATAACGGAAAGATACCTGCATACGAAGTTTTAATTAAGCTCGGAACTATGCGCGGTAATGATGATGTGCTCGTATTCGATGCGGGTGAAAATGCATATTTCAGCCAGTTCTTAATAAAATCCTATTCCCCGAAAACATATTTGGTGAATGCCGGATTGGGAAGTATGGGCTTTGCTGCGGCAGGGTCCGTAGGCGTGAATTTTGCTTGTCCTGACCGGAATGTAATCGCTGTCGTGGGCGATGGCGGATTCCTGATGAACGGCAACGATATGGCGACCGCGGCCTATCATAATAAAAAAGTCATTTGGTGCGTGCTCAACAACGGAATTTTAGGAACGCAAAAACATTATCAAAGAGACTATTGCGATGGCCGTTATATAGGTTGCTACATGCCAGAGGTAGATATCACATCCTATGCGCAATCGATGGGTATAGATGCTGTGACTATCAATACGATGGAACAGTTTGAAACGGAATTCTCCGGAGCCCTAAAGGGCGATAAAGCAAAGGTTTTAAACATCATCATCTGTGATGAAACAAGCCCAAAGCCCCCGTTCTTTTTCTAATAAAGATATAAAGAGGATTATTGCATGTTACCCAGAATAGCGGGCAGATTTGATTACTATAATGTAATGGCCGATAGCGCGAAGAGCAGCGTTGTAAAGGATGTCGAGGGTAATGATTACATAGATTTCGTGCTTGGAAACCTGACGCAAATTCATGGGCATAGAAGCGTAGAACTAAAGAAAGTTCTATCGGATACGTTGGATCGCTACTCTAATGTGGGCGATTGCATGCATGGTTCGATAAGGCCGCTGAGCGATTTGATCTTAAAAATATCTTCTAAAGATGATATTCGCTACACAAATTCAGGGTCTGAAGCGCTTCATCTTGCTGTACGACTCGCGCGCGCCGCGACAGGTAAGAAAAAAGTTTTAAAGTTTGTCGGGCATTACCACGGTTGGTTCAATGAAGAAATAAACACGTTTTTGTCCGTTAAAGTCTCAGCAGGAGTTCCGGAAGAATATACCGCAAATACATTCAACGTATCTTGGAATAATAAAAATGAAGTTTTAGAGGCTTTCGATCGTTGCGGTGACGAAATTGCCGCGGTGATATGCGAACCAATTCTAGGCCACTCCGGCGTCATCCCGCCCTTTGATGGGTTTTTGGAATTTTTAAGAGAGATCAGCAGCCAGAATGCTTGTTGCCTTATTTTTGATGAGTGTATCACAGGGTTTCGGGTCGCTCTAGGCGGTGCGCAGGAACATTGCGGCGTAAAAGCGGACATAGTGACATATTCAAAGGCATTGAGTGGCGGCATTCCTTTTGGGGTTGTGGCCGGCACCAATAAATATATGGAGCTAGCGCGGAAGTGGGAGGTCTATCACGGCTCTACTTTCGATAGTAATCCGGTATCAGTTAATGCTGCTTTGTATACCATCAACAAGATGATCAACACGAAAACGCACGAAAAAATCGCACATAATACTAGTGCCTTAATAGAAGGCATTTCCGACATCATGAAAAAAGAGAGGCAACACGTTTTATTCCAATCGGTGCCTGGGATGTTCCAATTTTTCTTTACGGATCAGGCAAGGGTTGTTGATTACGACGGAGCTATGAAAACGGATTGGAAGAAAACAAAAAAAATTATAGAGGGCATGCGCGCAAAAAATATCCTTTTATCATCGGGCGAGCTTCATTTTGAAGATACGCAGCGGAACTGGATGCCATCATTTTTTGTCTCAACCGCGCATGATGAAAATATACATTCCAGATTTTTTGATAGCTTACGCAATATAATAAGATCGATCGGATAGAGAGTGTTTAAAAAAACAGAGATAATAGCCTGTGAAGAGGATGAGATGAAAATCCTCGTGCCAGGATTTTCAATGAACGAACTGGTTAAAGGAGAATTCACTAGTATTGATTTTGTAAAAGTGGATCCGAAGTCCCAAGGTGTCATGGTGATACATAACCACACGGATGAAGTAATTTTTCCCATTATGGGTGTTCTAACAGGGTTTTTGGCGGGGCAGCGTAAGACCGTGAAACAAGGCGATTGCATAAAGATAAAACGCGGAACACCGCATAAATTTAACAATGAAACAAATGCCGAGGCGGGCTTCATATCCGTATGTTGTCCCCCCTTCAGCATAGACGACGTAATTATTATAGAAGAGGAAAAAGTACTGTGAGGGTTATTATTTATAAAGATTTGGATGAAGCTGCGCGCAAAGATCTTTTGCTGCGTACAGAAACGGATATCAGCTTTTTTATAGAGAAGGTAAAACCTATTATTGAAGATGTACGTCTCAAGGGGGATGAGGCTCTGGCGTTGTATTCAAATAAATTTGATGGGTCCAGTATCACTGCAAAAAATATTCGTGTTACGGAACAAGAGATAACAGAAGCATATGAATGCATTCCAGCCGAAGTAATGGAATCTATACAATATGCCATTGATAACGTAACGGCCTTCCATAAAACTCAGGTTCCTGAAGCGATGGTAATGAAAGAGATTCGCCCGGGAATGTTTGCCGGCGAAAAAATGACACCGATTGATAAGGTGGCTTTGTATGTACCGAGAGGAAAGGGGGCATTTCCAAGTACAACCATTATGGTGACGGTACCGGCGGTTCTGGCTAGTGTGCCTACATTGTCCTTGTTGTCGCCAGTGGACAGTACAAATAAAATGGACCCTGCAACTTTGGTGGTTGCCGATATGGTTGGGGTTAAAAACATATTCAAGGCGGGCGCAGCATTGGCCGTTGCAGCGTCAGCGTATGGAACGGAATCGGTACCGAAATCTTACAAAATACTGGGTCCGGGTAGCCCTTGGCTTATGGCGGCAAAACGTGTTTTGGCGGATGAAATAGACCCAGGCATAAAAGCGGGGCCGACAGAAGCTATAGTTCTGGCTGATAAGTATGCGGATCCTGAGAAAGTTGCTTTGGATCTTTTGGTAGAAGCAGAACATGGCGGGGATTCGTCAGTGTATCTGGTAACGTCCGATGCTGCTTTGATAGAAAAAGTGATTCTGCATTTGCAGGAGAATCTTGGCCATATGGAGCCGTACCGCGCTGCTTTCTGTCGAGAGGTTCTTACGGGCCCTTATGGTGGCGCTATTTTGACGGAGTCTATGGATCAGGCAATAGAATTTGTAAATGACTATGCGCCAGAACACATTCAGATCCAAAGCAAAGATGCGTTTGATTATGTAGGAAAAATACGTAATGCAGGTGAAATCTTGTTGGGCGATCGGGCTACATTTTCTATCGCCAATTATGTTTTGGGCGCTAACGCTGTTATTCCGACAGCGTTTGGGGCGCGAATGCACGCATCCCTTTCGGTTCGTGAATTTATGAAGGCGACATCGGTCGGTTATATTACTTCGGAAGGCTATACAGAGGCTGCAAGACACACCGCAAATTTGGCCAAATATGAAGGTTTTAACAGTCACATGCGGGCTGTTTTAGTGGCGCGGTAGGGATGAGATATTGGCTGTATAGGAACATTGTATGTCAAAATTATTTGAAAGAGAGATTGTTTGCCCTGATCAATCTGAATTACTGGAAGGATGGGAAAAGGATTGCATAGAGGAATACAGGAAAACCCTCTTTGAAGAGAACGGGTCTCTTTTCCCATGCCATCTGGGTATTCATGCGGAGCGTGCCGGCTGGATGCGCTATGGGTTTTTTGACGGCGACTACACCGGCGATATAAAATCACTTTCCAAGGCATTGCAAAAATATTTAGGCATGGCGCGCGGTATTGGGAAGTCCACTTCGTATATTGTATTCTTTAATGGGCGTGAATATCTTACGTCTAATGTGCAAGAGGCATGTGAATTATTTTGGAGAGTATTAAATTCTCTGCGTAAGGCCGATGCTGTGCCATGGCCGGACAATATTCCCTATAATACAGAAGACCCATCGTGGGAATTTTGCTTTAATGGCGAACCCATGTACATTGTTTGCACTACGCCGCATCATAAAGAACGACGTAGCCGTTACAGCAAGTATTTTTCTATCATGTTTCAGCCGCAATGGATTTTTGACGATTTCCTGCCTGAGCAAAGGCCTGGGCAGGCTATACGTAGAGAAATTCGAAAACGTATTGCCAAATACGATACGGTTCCCCGATCTACCTTTTTTACGGAGTATGGTTATGAAGGTAACCGTGAGTGGCTTCAGTATTACATACCAGATCGAGACAAAGATCAGCTTTTAAGAAAGTGTCCCTTGTCTACTTAATAGAGTAATAATTTGAAATGGTCCGCGAGAGTTTTTATAGCGACTGCCCCATCCACCATTTTTCCGGCTTTTCAGTTTCCAAAATGAAAATCACTCAAAAGCTGGCGCAAAAATTAAAAACCCCACGCCAAGTTCAAAAATATCTTCGAAACCTTCCCTATAATCGGGAAAAGGGCGGCGAGACTTTGTTCTCTGCAGAAAAGGCTTTACGCCGTGGAAGCCTGCATTGTTTCGAGGCCGCATTTGCCGCAGCCGCAATCTTGGAACATCATGGCTATCCCCCGCTTGTCATGAGCCTTGAAAGCAAAGACGGGCTTGATCACGTGATTTTCGTTTACAAGCAAAAAGGCCGATGGGGATCTGTTGCTTTATCGCGGGACGAAGGGCTTCATGGCCGCGCGCCGCAATACAGAAGCCTGCGTGACCTCGCATGGAGTTATTACGATCCTTACGTTGATAAGTCCGGCAAGATCATAGGATATCAGATGGCCAATCTGGATGACAGCAAAGCCGATTGGCGTGCCAGTGAAAAGAATGTCTGGAAGGCGGAGCAATATCTGATCGACCTAAAGCACAAGCCTTTAAAATCTTCCAAAGCCCGCTATAAGAAATTGCATGAGGCGTATTTACGCCGTGGACCTATGCCCATGCAAAAATACTGGCTGTAACAATCTCGCCCGGGCTTTAGATAACCTGACGCGTGCCGATTTCAACAACCTGTTCATGCGGAATGCGGAAGAAATCCTGCGCATCGACGGCCATTTTGGTCATGGCTACATAGATGCCGTCCTGCCAAGCTGGTAGCCCAACGCGGGAATCGGCAACAATCTTACGATGGCCGAGGAAAAACGAAGCGTTTTCTACATCGACCTCATGGCCGAGTGCGCGGGCACGGTAAAGCGCGGCGGGAACGTTCGGTGTTTCCATGAATCCGAAATTAATGATGATGCGCATAAGACGCGAATTGATATGCTCCACGCTCACGCGCTGATCTATCGGTACGCGAGGGATTTGTCCTATAGAAACTGTCAGGATGATATTCTTTTGGTGGATCACCTGATTGTGTTTCAAATTCTGCATGAATGTTTCCGGCGCGTGTGTAGGGTCGCTGGTTAAATAAATGGCGGTGCCATCGACGATATGCGGCGGGTCTTCTTCTAGCATTTCGGCAAGATCGATAATGGAAATTGCCTGACGTTGTGCTTTTACCACCAGATAGCGCGTGCCTTGCACCCATGTGACGATGATCATCATGATATAAAGACCGAACAGCAAAGGTACAAAACCGCCATCCAATACTTTCAGCATATTCGACGAGAAAAACACGAATTCCACAAAGATAAATGGGAAAATAATTGCAGCCGCCAATGTGAAACTTTTTTTACGTACCTTTGCTAGATAGACAAAGGCAATGACGGAAGAGGCGATCATCGTTCCCGTGATGGCGATACCGTAAGCAGCAGCGAGTGCGCTTGAGCTACCGAACACGAAGCATAGGAACAACACGGCATACATCAAGAATGTATTGACGAGCGGTATGTAAATTTGACCTTCTTGGGATTCCGACGTGTGGCGAATTTCCATACGGGGGACGAGGCCCAGTTGAATCGCCTGACGCACTAACGAGAACGCCCCCGTGATAACAGCTTGCGATGCGATGATCGTGGCAATGGTGGCAAAGATAACCATGGGGATCAAAGCCCATTCCGGAAACATCAGGAAGAACGGGTTATCGATTGTCGCAGGAAGCGTGATGAGTAATGCGCCTTGTCCAAGATAGTTGAGAGACAAGCATGGCAACACAAGATAAAGCCAAGCATATTGAATGGGTTTTCGTCCGAAATGTCCGAGATCGGCATAAAGTGCTTCGGCGCCTGTTACGGCCAGAAACACGGAGCCCAATACAACAAAGCTGAGGAAGCCGTGGTTGAATAGGAAATAAAATGCGTAATAAGGATTTATAGCATTAAGCACAAAAGGCGTTTTGATGATCCAGTATAGGCCGATCATTCCCATCGTTGAGAACCATAAGAGCATGATGGGCCCGAAGAATTTTGAAACCATTTCGGTGCCGTGACGCTGCACGCTGAACAAGCCGATGATGATAGCGATCGCTATGATCATCACGTAGCTGTCAAAGGCGGGTGTGATTAGTTTTGTTCCTTCCACGGCCGACAAAACGGAAATTGCGGGTGTGATGGCGGCGTCTCCCATAAAGAACGCCGCGCCTATAACGCCTGAAAAAAACACAATCCCCATCCGTGTGCCTATATTACGTTGGGTGAGTGCCATGAGAGAAAGAATTCCGCCTTCACCGCGATTATCGACGCGCATCAGAAAGAGGACGTATTTAACGGTAACGATCAGAGCGAGCGACCAAAGGATCAAAGAAAGAATGCCCAGAATTTCGATATGCTCTACGCCATCATTGGCAATGTGGTGCGCAGCTTCTCTAAACGCGTAAAGCGGGCTGGTTCCGATATCGCCATAGACAACGCCGATACAACCAAGAAGAAGCAATTTAAATTTTGAGGTGCTATGACAGCCTGCTGAATGTGCAGGGGCGGCGGTATCGGCTGTGGCGGAGGTCATTTTTTTCTCTGATGCGGTGGTTTATTGTACCGCAACAAAGGATATGCCTCGTCGCGTTAATTGTCCACTAATAGAATATGAAAAAGGCGATGGTCCCGAGGGCGATCCGGTACCAAGCAAACGGCGCAAAGCCGTGGCGGGAAATAAAACTGATGACCGATTTCACTACCACAAGCGCAGTTACGAACGAAGCGGCCAGCCCTGCGAACATAAGGCCGAAATTGTCATAGGCGATCAGCGCGTCCCAGTTCTTGCAGATGTCATATGCGACGGCGCAGAACATGACGGGAATGGCGAGGAAGAACGAGAACTCGGTCGCCGCCAAGCGCGATAGGCCAAAGCCAAGCGCCCCCATGATGGTGGCACCGGATCGCGATACGCCGGGGATCAGGGCAACCGCTTGGCAGCAGCCGATCAAAAATGCCTGCTTGGATGATACGTCATCAACGCTTTCCACCTTGGGCGGCCCGAAGCGTTTTTCAAAAATGAGAATAAAAATTCCACCGAGGATCAGGGCCGCGATGATGACCATCGGGCTATACAATGTTTCCTTGATGAAACGATGAAAGAGCCCGCCGATAAAAAGCGCGGGCAAAATTCCAAGGAAGATGTTGAAGGCAAATTTACGAGCGCTCGGGTCGCTTGGAATGCCGCAAATCGTTTTCAAAATCTTCGCACGGTATAAAACCATGACCGCCAGAATGGCGCCGATCTGGATGAAGACTTCGAACACGTGGCCGGGGGGCGCAGGAAAATCCAAACCTTCCGTCAGCAACAGCAAATGCCCTGTCGAAGAGACCGGAATGAATTCGGTCAAGCCTTCGATAAAACCAAGGAAGATGGCGGTTAGATAATCGATCATCCGCGCAGTTTGCTATGTCTGATCCCGTAAGCAAAGTAAATAATGATGCCCACGATCAACCAGACGACAAAGCGCAGATGTGTCTCCCAAGGCAAGAAGGCGATCAACGCGCCGCAGGACAGAACACCGAGCATGGGAAGCAAAATACCGAATGGCATTTTGAATGGGCGTGGCAGATCAGGGTGAATTCTGCGAACCGCAATCACGCCGGCGCAAACCAGAACAAAGGCGGCGAGCGTGCCGATATTGACGAGTTCAGCCAGTGCGCCAAACGGAACAAATCCCGCCATGATCGCCATCAACACGCCTGTAATGACGGTCACGCGAACAGGTGTTTGTGTTTTTGGTGATATTTTCGCAAAGAACGGCGAGATCAAACCATCACGCGAAATGCCGAGTATCACGCGGGTCAGCGCGTAATAGAGAACGAGCATAACAGTGGTAAGGCCGGTAATGACGCCGGTCGCTACCAAAGCAGATGCCCAGTTCAGGCCGAGTAATTCAAGCGCGTGCGCAACAGGCGATGGAACATTCAGTTCTGTGTAAGGCACAACGCCGGAAAGAAGCCCGGACACGATAATATAAATGACCGTGCAGAAAATCAGCGAGGCAAGAATGCCGATCGGCACATCGCGTTTGGGATCTTTCGCTTCTTCGACAGCCGTGGAAACAGCATCGAACCCGACATAAGCGAAGAAAACGAGGGACGCGCCGGCCAGAACGCCAATTGGTTTGCCATCCGCCGTGTGATCGAACCAGCCGAACGGCATGAACGGCGACCAGTTCTCTGGATTGACGTGGAACACGGCGACGCCAATGAAAACGGAAATTGTCAGGATTTTGACGAACACCATGGTGGCGTTTAGTTTCGCGCTTTCTTTAACCCCTGCGATGAGCAATCCCATCAGGATTAGAATAATGGCGGCGGCGGGAAGATTGACGATACCGGGCGTAGCAGCCCACGGCCCGTTCATCAGTTCCGGCGGCAAGGGTGCACCAATGGCTGTCATCGCATTGTTGAAATATCCGCTCCACCCAACGGCAACGGCGGCAACCGACACGCCATATTCCAAGATCAAATCCCATCCGATAATCCACGCCATCAATTCACCGAACGCGGCGTAGGAATATCCGTAGGCTGATCCGCATCCGCCAACACTAGAGGCGAGTTCGGAATAGGCAAGGGCGGCAAAGGTACAGGCAACGCCAGCGACAACGAAAGACAGAACAACGGCGGGGCCTGCTTGGGTGGCTGCCGCGACACCGGTCAAAACAAAAATACCGGTGCCGATGATGGCGCCGATACCGAGTAGGGTGAGATCAAAAGCGGAGAGGCATTTCTTCAGGCCGGAATCTTGGATATCGGCGTTGAGCAATTTGCGGCGGAACAATTGAGACATGAGAAACTCCCCTACATATAAGTGTAGGGATGAGCTTATTTCGCTTTTTCGATCTTCTCAAGCCGGATAACGACGCGGCGGTTCTGGGCTTGGTTGTCCGGCACGTCTTTTCCATCCGTTCCCGTGTTCGGGGCTTTAGGCTGGGAGTCTGCAAAACCAACGGCGCGAAGGCGGTTTGCGGGTACACCAAGATCGATCAATGTGCGCACGACGGAAGCAGCCCGTGCGGTGGATAACTCCCAGTTCGATGGGAATTGAGCCGTCTTAATCGGAATATTGTCGGTGTGGCCTTCAACGGAAATCGTATGGTTCGCGTATTCGGCGGACATCAGGCTTGGCTCAAGTTCGGCCAGAATCTTGACGCCCTCCTCGCTCAACGTTGCGGCCCCTTTGGGGAAGAACGGCGCGCTGTTCATTTCAATCGTGGTGATACGATCACGCTTGTCGACCTCTACATCCTTGTTGTCGTTGAAACGATCAACGATGGAAGGAAGGGCTTCGAACAAAATATCAGATTGTGGCGGCGTATCTTTTTCGGATGTCGGCAAAGTATATGTACCGCGCAGATTTTTGGCATCGCCGCCCTTGAATTGTTCGACCACTTCTTTTTTCGCGGCTTCGAATTTTCTTTCATCCGGAATAGCGATGGCGACGAACACGGCAAAGAAACAAAGGATCAGCGTGATCATGTCGGCATAGGTCATCAACCAGTCATCGACATGGGCATCGTCGGTGTGGAGGTCGTTTTTACGACGTCTTTTCCAGTACGCGCTCAAATTTTAACCTCTTTGTAATTCGCGTCGATGTTGTAGTGGCTTTCGAAACGCAAGAAGGAATTCAGGCGGTCTTGAATGTAACGCGGTGAGCGGTTAGCAACCAGCAGCACAAGCCCTTCGGTGATCAATTGATTGCGGAATCTAAAGGCTTCTTGTTTTTGCTGAAGCTTGGCGGCGGCAGGAATATAGAGCATACGGGCCGTGACAACGCCATACAATGTCGCAAGCAACGAGATTGCAAGACCGGAACCAATACCAGACATATCGCCTTGTAGGTTCGATAGCATGATGACCATCCCGACCAGTGTACCAACCATTCCGAAAGCGGGCGCGTGGCTCGCCATCGCCATCAACACGCGCGATGGAATCGTGCTGCGCTCATACGCAGCGTCGGCTGCTGTTTCCATCATGTTACGAACATCTTCGGGCGGATAGTTGGATACAACCATATCGATACCATAGCGCACGAACGGATCGGCAATACCGACCTTGCCGGTTTCATTTTCTAGGCCGAGCAATCCTTTGTCTTTGACAATCCGCGCCCAGCCGATAATTTCGATCAGATCTTTTTGCAAATTCTCGTGCGTTGTTTCGGCGCGGCGAAACATATGGCCGATGGAGCGAAGCGCTTCCATCACGTAATTCGCCTCGAAACTCATAAAGGCAACGCAAAGCGATCCGCCGATGACGATCATCAATCCTTCGATGCTGAAAAATCCGCCCACATTGCGCGTGCCGATCAGGATCGCGGTGATAATCAAAAGAAACCCGATGGCGGCACCGGCGACGGAAGCTCTGGAATAATGCATGCAATCCCTGCAAAAATCGTTGTTTGAAAGATACTTAGGCTACACAGGAAGGACTCTATATTCTTTATTGCAAAGACCATACCACCCCATTGAATTTGTTCAAAGAACGAACCTCAATTTTCCAGATAAATCCAAAAGGACATATTCAAACAGGAACTTTTTACCGCCACTTTGGGTTGGATTGGGTGAAGGTCAAACCCCAATAAAAAGGAGGCTACAATGCCCGCTCAAACGACCGATACGAGTAACGATAGGCTGAAAAGATCCGGTCCCGATTTATGGAACAAGAAAGACCGCGATAAAAAGGGTTCCGAACGCGATGTCAATCAGCAAGACATACAGGCGAATTACGGCTTTGGGCGCAATGCCGAACTGAACACGGCCCGCGAAGAAACGGAAAAACAGGAATATATGGCAGGCGGTCTGCCGCGCACGCAGCAGTACAGTTTCGACAAAGTCGGCCGCGCTCATGAATAACGCAGTGACCGGAAAAGGGCTTACAAACTGCGGTTGTTAAGCTCGCATTTTTGTACATCAGTCCGGCTTAGAAGATAGCCGCTCCTCTATGCAGGGGCGGCCATCTTCTTTATAGTCCCACCCATGAATGCCGATGTCCCCAAAACTATTGAACCGCGTTATGCTTTGATCGCTTCTCTATGGGCTATTTGCACAGTGGTCACGCTAATCCTCATAAAATCTTATGCGTATTTACAATCGGATTCCGCGGCAGTTTTAGCAACGCTGACGGATTCGTTCACGGATGGTGCCATTTCTTTGATGATGTTCTTGGCGCTGCGTTATTCACTGCGCCCTGCGGATCGCGATCATCGCCATGGCCATGGAAAAATGGAAGGGATCGCGGCACTCTTTCAAGCGGCATTTTTAGCGGCTGCCGGATTATTCCTTGTGTTTGAGTCTTTAAATCGTTTGGCCAATCCCGTGCCAGTCGATAACTCGACGGTCGGTATCGTGGTTGCACTGATCGCGATTCTTTTGTCGGCCGTGCTTGTCATGGTTCAAAAATATTGCCTCGCGCGCGCGCCATCACTGGCGGTACAGGCAGACCAAGCGCATTATTCAACCGATATCTTTTTGAATGGAAGTGTGATTGCGGCACTTTTGATCAACAATAGCGGCGGACCAGAATGGGTGGACCCAGCCTGCGCCATTCTTATCGCATTTTATTTTGGATACACCGCGCGTAAGATCGGACTGCAGGCCACAGATATGCTTATGGACAAAGAACTCCCCATCGCCGTGCGCGACCGCATCAAGGAAATTATCAAACGCCATCCAGATGTTTTGAGCTTTCACGATCTTCGCACACGCAAATCCGGCATGATCATCCATATTTCATTTGATGTGGAAATGGATGCGCAATTCTCGCTTCATCATTCTCACGAAATCATCCGCGCTATCGAACACGACCTGCTCGATGATTTCCCATACGCCGAAATCATCATTCATGCCGACCCGCAAGGAGACACGCACGATACGCGCCATGATATGAAGGGAGTGCCGAAGTGATGGCAAAAGCCTATCTTACCATCGATGACTCACCGACCAGGCACACGGACGAAATGACCGACTGGCTGGTGGCGAACGATATTCCTGCGGTGCTGTTCTGTATCGGCTCCAGCTATACAGACCTACATCTTCAATGCGAAGGGATGGAACAAAATCCTGCGCCGATCCAACGCGCGATCGAGAAGGGGTTTGTGATTGGCAATCATACTTGGACGCATCGCCGTTCCTCGGAGCTTTCATATAAAGAGATCATTTCCGAAATAGAAAAAACCGAACGTACGATCGATGCCATTTATCGTGCCGCTAAAAAACCAAAAACACATAAACTTTTGCGCTTCCCGCATATCGATCGTGGATGCGGCGGTTGGGTCGTCGATTACAATGCGGCTGGAAAATACCGCGACATATTGAAAGAGATGTTTGTTGGCGGTTTGAACATCAAACTGACACCGCCTACAGAAGAGCAAAAAGAAAAGAAAGACCTTATCCAAACCTACCTGAAAAAAGAAGGCTACAGCGCGGAAGCATTTAAAGGCGTGACGTTTGATTGGTATCAACACACCGAGATGAAAGACGCTGCCGACTCCCTCTATACCTATTCAACGTCCGATTGGATGATCAATCCGGATTTCAAAGATTATTCCAAAGACTGGCAATATCAATCACTCGATGCACTTAAGAAAAAGATCGATGATGATGCGACTTTGAAAGATGAAAAGAGCGCGCACATTATTTTGGCGCATGATCATAATAATTTATGTACTGGCACGAAGGGTTTGATAGCCCACATGAAGCAAAACGGCATTGAATTTATAGGGGTGTGAACCATGAAAGATCTTCTTGTTTACGTTATTGCCGATTACGGCGATTTGCACGATCTGGCTTTTGCCGAAGTCACGCAAAAACTTCACTATGAATTGCGTGATTTGAGTGCTGAAGTTATTACCTTCGCTGTTCCGGCCTTTGATACAGTGGCAACGGGTTTTGCGCTGGCGCAAACGGCCATCAATTCCAAGCTGGGAGAGCGTCAGAAATTCTACGTCAATACGGCGCCGAGAAAAGATGATCTAACACCGCGGGTTAAAAACTCCGGTGAAGGACTGGCCTACGTAAAGCTCGCCAACGGTGTTGAAATCGTGGCCGTCAATTCCGGCTATTCGCTTTCGTTCGTCAAAGACGCCGCCATCGAGATTCGTGAAATTCATTGCGACAAACACGGATCACAATTCAGATCACGCGATATTTTCCCGCCAGCCTTCGGCAAGATCGCGCATGGTGATTACTCTGCGCTCGGCGAAGACATCCGCTCTGCCGTGCCGGATTATCCGAAGAATGTGGTTTGCTATACGGACGGCTATGGCAACATGAAATGCTCGGTTGATCCTGCAAATTTAAAAGCCATCGACGGCAAGGACGTGACACTGAACATCAACGGCCGTTCTTTTGCGGCAAAAGTCGCAGACGGGATTTTTGGTGTGGCTGATGGTCAGTTTTGCTTTTCAAAGGGCTCCTCAGGGTGGGAATTGCCGAACGGGACCCGTGCCGAATTTTCCGAAGTCGTCATGCGCGGCGGCAATGCGGCCAAGGCGTTTGGCAAGCCGCCCGGCGGAATCCCCATAAACTGGCGCACCATCGGCTGATTTTCCCCTTTACGGGATAGGCCTAACCTATTAGGAATAGGGCCAGAGCGCGGGTGTAGCTTAGTGGTAAAGCTCCAGCCTTCCAAGCTGGCTATGAGGGTTCGATTCCCTTCACCCGCTCCAAAATCCCCGAATATTATCTATTTTTCGTTTGCTAGAATGCAGGATCGCGCTTAGCGTTGACTCATCTGTTATAATTTTGATGTGTAAGGGGTACGCTTATGGCTAGACGCCGACTAACGATTTCTTTGAATGCTGCTGCCACCGTTCGTCAGGATATTTCGCGAGATGGACATCTTAACCGTGTATCTATTGTAAATGCACAGGCTATCAGTGATCTTCAAGGCTACTGCTCCGATGGCGATGCTCGCAGAATGATTGATTCTAAACGCAACAGCCGTTGCCCTGTGTTTAATTAGCGGTCTTTAAATCCGGTTTTTTCGTTCTATCTTGTTATCTATGGACATGAACATCACCGACAACATCGCCAAATCCCGCTTTGAGCTGGAAGAGGGCGGCCACACAGCTTATGCCGATTACGCGCGCACCGAAGGTACCCTCACGATCAAATACGTCTTTGCCCCCGAAGCTTTGCGCGGCACCGGCGCGGCGGGCCGGTTGATGGAGGGTGTTCTGGCCACGGCTAAGGTAGAAAACCGCGAGATTGTACCGATTTGTGGCTATGCGGCCTCTTGGCTCCGCCGTCACGCGCAATAATATTACCCAAAATAGACCGATCATATCATTTTCCGAAAGCATTTTTCTTGCTTTCGATAATTCCGCTTTGCTATGAAGATTGGCCGCAACAGCGGTTAATAGAGAAAAGTGGAGTGAAAAAAATGAGTGAAGATTTTGAAGGTGTAGACCCTCTCAGTGAAGTTCTGAACCGTAAAGCCGCAGGCCGCACACCGAACACGCCGGGTTCCGAAGATCCAAAGAAACGTTTCCGCGACGGTATTTCACGCCGTGCGCTTCATATTGACGGAAAACGTGAAGATTTGGCGTCGATGATGGAAGATCTAAAGGGGCATCCTAATGCAGCACGCTGGGCTAGTCCAAAATATGCTAGTCGTATACCAAAGTTCTAAACAGCCATAACCCTTATAATCCTTTAAAAACCCGTTGACTTTCGTCGGCGGGTTTTTTATTTCAATGGCTTGGAATTCGTGGCGGAACGGCCGTTTGGCATGACCGATGGATAAAAACGCGAAGCTTTTTAACATCCCCTCAAAAGGGGGACACAAACTAAGGAAAATGAAATGTCTAAAGAAAAGTTTGAGCGGACGAAGCCGCACGTGAACATTGGAACGATTGGTCACGTTGACCATGGTAAGACGACGCTGACGGCGGCGATCACGAAGTACTTCAGCAAAGAGTTCAAGGGCTATGATCAGATCGACAAAGCGCCGGAAGAGAAGGCTCGTGGTATCACGATTTCGACCGCGCACGTTGAATATGAAACAGACGCACGCCACTATGCGCACGTTGACTGCCCGGGCCACGCCGACTACGTGAAGAACATGATCACGGGTGCAGCGCAGATGGACGGTGCTATTCTGGTTGTGAACGCAGCGGACGGTCCGATGCCACAAACACGTGAGCACATCTTGCTGGCGCGTCAGGTTGGCGTTCCATACATCGTTGTGTACATGAACAAGGTTGACCAAGTTGACGATCCTGAATTGCTGGAACTGGTTGAGATGGAAATCCGCGAACTGCTGAGCTCCTACCAATTCCCGGGCGATGCAACGCCGATCGTAAAAGGCTCGGCTTTGGCAGCGCTCGAAGGTCGCGACAAGGAAATCGGTGAAGATTCGATGCGCGCTCTGCTCAAGGCTGTTGATGAATACATCCCAACTCCAGACCGTCCGAAAGACAAGCCATTCTTGATGCCGGTCGAAGACGTGTTCTCGATTTCTGGCCGCGGTACAGTCTGCACAGGCCGTGTCGAGCAAGGTATTGTTAAAGTGGGCGAAGAGATCGAGATCGTTGGTATCCGCCCGACACAGAAGACGACTGTCACAGGCGTTGAGATGTTCCGCAAACTCCTAGATTCTGGGGAAGCTGGGGACAATATCGGCGCACTGC
>CAYYPX010000003.1:0-48109 GCA_964473655.1 uncultured Micavibrio sp. | reverse complement strand
TCATCGATAAACGTAATATTGACCGCGCCTTTGGCATCGGTTTCGATGATGTCGCCTTGATAGATTGGTGTGCCGATTGTAACGGTTTCAACCGTGCCATCCGCACGTGTAACGGTACAATTGCCTTTGACTTCTTCGACCGCACCGATCGGGCTTTGGTCGTTCGTGCTTTCATTCGCGGCGAATTCCATCGGCAATCTTACGAACGCATCGACAAGGTTTGGCGTCAACGCGCCGCCATCGGCGGAATGAAGAATAGGGGATGGTGAAACGGAAAAATAATTTTCAATGACGGCGACTTCGCCGGACGGTGTCTCAAGGACAAGATCGTCACCATCGCGCGTCATTTTCGCATCGGCGATAAATTCGGAAGAGGGAAGCTCAATACGGTCTGAGCCATTGGCTTGGAAGGTCAATTGATCATGACCTTCTGCGGCTTGTTTTGCCGTTGAATCAACTGGTGTGATTGCCATTCGTATCCCCAATCTCCAAACAAATGCGCGTGTGCAATATGAGCGGGCACAAAAACGCCGCTAGCAACCTTACAAGTGTAGTCTTAAACCGCTAAAAAGTATTAAAAATTTGTTCGGTTTTTATTGAAAATTAAGGATCAATAAACCTTTTTCTCACGCGCCCAAGCGATCAGCTTGTTAGTGATTTCTGCCTCCGAATGGGGGCGGGAGAAGTAATAACCTTGGGCCTGCTCGCAATTCAGATTTTTGAGCTGCGCCGCTTCTTCGGCTTGTTCGACGCCTTCGGCGATGATTTTCATGCCCATATTCTTGCCAAGCGCGATAATGGATTTGACCAGTTCCATGGAAGTCTTGTCGGCCATCATATTGCGGATAAAACTCTGATCGATTTTAAGAGTATTGATCGGGTAATAGTGCAGGTAGCTTAAGGATGAATAACCCGTGCCGAAATCGTCGATCGAAATGCCGAGTCCGGCTTTACGGCATAGATTCAAAGTTTCCTTGGCGTTTTGTGGCTGGTTCATCAGCAAGCGTTCTGTGATTTCCAGATGCACCTTGTGTGGGGCGACATCGGTTTCGCTCAAAATCGTGTAAAGCTGGTCTAGAAAATTTTCTTCGGCAAAATCACTGCTGGAAAAATTGACGCTCATGAATAGATCGCGCTCCAAGCCGACCTTGCCCTCGATGCGTTTCAGTGCACGGCATGCTTCGCGTAAGGCCCAACGACTTGCTTCAACAATCAAACCGCTGTCTTCAGCGACAGGAATAAATATACCCGGCGAGATAGGGCCTTTTTCTGGGTGGTTCCAGCGCATCAACGCTTCGAAACCATCCACCATACCGTGCTCCAGATTCATGATTGGCTGGTAATGCAGGCTCAATTGATCCGTGCCGATGGCGGCGCGGAAATCATTCGCCATTTTCAATGTTTCAACGGCGTTTGATTGTTCTAAATATCCGCGTTCCAGATCTTCCGGTGTCGGATAAGTTTCCGTTTCTTTTAGAATAGCTGCGCGCGTCAACATATCGCGATAGCGGGTGAGAATAACTTGTGTTGTGATTTGCAAAACAGGGTCTGCGGATTTGAGCCTGCGATTGAAATCTGCCTTGGTAATTTCGAGAAGGCTGCAATCTTCGATGGCCTTGATCGTTGCCATGCGCGGCTCGTTGTCCACGATCGCCATTTCACCGATGATGGTGCCGGGTCCGCGTGTGCCGACACGGGCGATTGCACCGTTTGCCTTTTCGATCAGGATTTCGACTTTGCCTTTTTCAATAATGTACGCAGCGTCGCCCAACTCACCCTGACGCAGGATGATGTCACCGGCTTTAAAAATCTTGCTGGTATGCGTGGATTCCATGGCAGCTTCTGTCGAGGTTGAATTTAATTAAAGTCCTACCCAGACAACACTATGCTTTGGAAACGGTTAGAAGATGGTTAACGGTGGTTAAAAATCGAAATGAAATCAATAGGAATCTTCCATTCAAGCCTTGGAATTACCCCCTATGGCTGGCATACTGAAGGGGATAGTTTCTTCCTATTATAAAGTCATTTTCAGTCCATGGATCCAATCACACTTATCGCTTTATATACGCTGTTTCGGGTGAAGCATTTCGCCTGCGACTTCCTATTGCAAACGGATTGGATGGCCCTGACCAAAGGCAAGCCGGGGCGCGAAGGCTATACGGCTTTGTTCGTTCACACCGGTATTCACGGCATCGGCACCTTGCTTGTAACGGTTTTGTTTGCACCGGCCCTTTGGTGGCTTGGGTTGGTTGATTTCGTGGTGCATTCGGTGATTGACCGGATCAAGGGCTATTACACCTACAGCAAGGGTTGGACTCCGAAAGATCGCATATTCTGGTGGACGTTGGGGGCGGATCAGGAAGCCCATAATTTCACGCATTTCGCTTATATCGTGATTATCCTTATGCATTTGAACGTGGCAGGTTAATACAAGTCTTGACAAGAATTAAGGGGATTGGCTATTGTCCGCCCACAATTCAAGACTCTGACACGGAAGAATAGACCATGAAGATCGTTAACTCTTTGAAAACACTTAAAAAACGCGACCGTAACTGCAAAGTTATCAAACGCCGCGGCCGTGTCTATGTCATCAACAAGACGAACAAGCGTTTTAAAGCCCGCCAAGGCTAATAGAATTTTCTGACATTTCAGAAAGTGGGAAAGTCCGTGAATGCGTTTACGGGCTTTTTTGTTGCCTTCAATATTCTTGACAAAATATGAATTAATTCCTATAATGAGAGATGAATTACTCTTCCAACCGCCATCCGCGTAAGGCCTTTCCATGGCAGTTTTATCCCGTCATTGCGAGGAGCGCGTAGCGCGACGCGGCAATCCATCTATCGATAATACCGAAACACCACAGGATGGATTGCTTCGCTCCGCTCGCAATGACGATGAAACTCAAAAAATCATCAAACGAACTGAATGATTCCAGATTCGGGAAAACGCCAGAAAACAAAACTTTTTTTGCGGGGAACGAACTAGACAAAACCGGCGGAAATACTGTGGCTAAAGCGCATTTTCCTTGGTGCGCAGAGGGTTTTTCTTTGCTATATGTCCTATGTCTTAATCACACATTTTATAAGAACCGGAAAAACACCAATGTTTTCAAAGCTTTTTGGTTTTATGTCTGCCGATATGGCCATCGATCTCGGCACGGCCAACACTCTCGTCTATGTTCGCGATCAAGGAATTGTCCTCAATGAGCCGTCCGTTGTCGCCATCGCAACCGAAGGTGGGAAGAAACGTGTTCTCGCTGTCGGCAACCGCGCGAAACAAATGTTGGGTCGTACGCCGGGAAACATCACGGCGATGAGACCTTTGCGTGACGGCGTTATAGCGGACTTTGAAGTAACCGAAGCGATGATCAAGGAATTCATCCGCATGGTTCACAATCGCCGTTCTTTTGTTTCACCTAAGATGGTTATCTGCGTTCCTTCAGGTTCCACTGCAGTTGAACGCCGCGCGATTCAAGAAGCCGCCGAAAGCGCTGGCGCATCCGAAGTTCACTTGATCGAAGAGCCAATGGCCGCAGCCATCGGTGCTGGTCTTCCTGTGATGGAAGCAACCGGTTCAATGGTGGTTGATATCGGCGGCGGTACAACCGAAGTTGCCGTTATCTCGCTGGGTGGTATCGTCTACGCGCGTTCCGTGCGTGTTGGCGGTGACAAAATGGATGAGGCGATCATCGCTTACATCCGCCGCGTTCATTCCCTGTTGATCGGCGAAAGCACGGCAGAGCGCGTGAAGAAAGCCATCGGCTCGGCTTGCATCCCTGCGGATGGCGAAGGTCGTTCGATGGAAATCAAAGGCCGCGACCTGATGAACGGCGTGCCAAAAGAAATCACAATCACTGAACGCCAGATGGCGGAGAGCTTGGCTGAACCTGTCGGCCAGATCGTTGAAGGCGTGAAGGTTGCGCTCGAACATACCGCGCCCGAACTCGCTGCCGATATTGTCGAGAAGGGGATTGTTCTTACCGGCGGTGGTGCATTACTGGCCAATCTTGATCTGGTCTTGCGTCATGCAACCGGTCTTGCTGTAACCATTGCCGATGACCCACTATCGTGTGTGGCGCTTGGCACAGGCCATGCACTGGAAGAGATGAGCACGCTCAAAAACGTTCTGGTCGGTGCATACTGATAGAAAAGCGTTGATAACACGTTGTCGAAATCACGTTTTTTCTATAAATTTAACGAAGTACAGGTAGAGTTTTTCTATTGGGCGCATCATCCTTGCGCTGAACTGTCTGAATTTTAAGGATAATTTCGTGAAACGCCGCAGCCGCGCCAAGGTTCAAGTCCGGTTTTCGCCCTTCCAGTTCATAGGAAGCGGGCAGGCGTCCATTATTTTCATGCTGGCGGCGACACTTCTTCTCAGCGTTTCATTCGTCCGTCCCGGCGTGTTCAGCGGCATCCGCAGTTCCGTTGCCGATACGGTCACACCGGCTTTGATCCTTTTGAGCGAGCCATTTCGTCAAGCCGCCGCCTTTACCAACGGCGTAACAGGGCTTTCCGAGTTGCGCGCTGAAAACACGCAGCTTCGCGAAGAGAATGTCCGTCTTCGTGAGTGGTATCAAACCGCCCTTATGGTTCAATCCGAAAACCAATCTCTTCACGCACTTTTGAATGTTAAGCCTGATCCTGCGCACCACTTCATCACCGCGCGTGTGGTGGCGGACTCAGGCAATGCCTTCGTTAAAAGTGCGATTGTTTCCGCCGGTCAGAATGACAACGTCGCAAAAGGGCAGGCTGTTTTGTCCGGTGATGGCTTGGTTGGCCGCATCATAGAGGCCGGTAACAATTCCGCCCGCGTATTGCTTTTGACGGACGTCAACTCACGCATCCCCGTCTTGATCGAAGGAAGCCGCCAAAAAGCCATTTTGGCGGGTACGAACGATGATCTTCCTGTTTTGAAATATCTGCCGGACGACACGGAAATCAAGGAGGGTACGCGCATCGTAACTTCGGGCAATGGCGGTATGTTTATGCCCGGCTTGCCGGTTGGCTCCGTAGCTATAGGCGGTGATGGTCTGCCTTACGTCAAGCCGTTTGCCGATATTTCGCGTCTAACCCATGTCCGGATTGTTGATTTTCCGGAGAATTCGAATCTCATCGAAGGTGGGAATTCGCTTCAATAACCCGCGACAAAATGCGCGAGATGTTTTAAAACCTCTCTATGTCCCAATTCATTCCGTATGATTTTGCAAACTGGGCCGTGCGCCTATTGCTTGCGCAGGGCGTGATTATACTTTTCCTTCTGCTGAACGTAGTCAGTTTTTCGATGCCGCACGCGGGCGATTTCAAACCGTTCTTTCTTCTGATGGCGGTCTATTACTGGGCGATCTACAGACCAAGCGTCATGCCTGCGGCTTACACATTCGCATTGGGACTGACGATGGATTTCTTGACGGGCGTGCCATTGGGTTTGAGCGCGCTCATCCTAATAGGCCTTCAAACAATCGTTCAACACTCGCGTCTGTTTCTGATGGGGCAACCATACATCATGGTGTGGGTTGGATTTGGAATCGTTGCCATTGGAAACGCCCTATTATTATGGCTGGTGACATCGCTCCATTCGATGAATTTCCCACCTGTATCTGTTTTGGCACAAGCGCTTGTCGCGGCCTTTTTGAGTATGCTGATATTCCCGATTGCATCGTTGATTTTGCACGGCGTGCACAGGGTTCTTCCCGTATCATCTCAACCTTTCCGTTCGATGGGGTAGAATATGTCGTTGGAAAAGGATAGTGATCGGGCCCAGTCATTTTCAAGACGCGCTTTCGTCGTTGGAGCCTGTCAGGCCGGTTTTCTTGCAATACTGGGTGGTCGTCTGGCGTGGCTTCAGATCGTCGAAGGAAATCGATACAAAACACTCGCGGAAAACAACCGCATCAACTTGAAAATGATGGCACCGCCGCGGGGACAGATTATGGACCGTTTCGGTGTGCCTTTTGCTGTCAACAAACAGAATTTTCGTGTTTTGATCGTGCCCGAGCAAACCGACGATTTGAAACAATCACTCAAGAAACTTCAGGCCTTTATCAAGATCGATGATGCAGAAATTGAAAAGGTTTTAAAGATGGCAAAAAAATCGCCGTCTTATGCGCCATTGGAAGTAGCTGATGAATTGTCATGGGAAGAAGTGGCGACGATCGAAGTAAATATTCCTGATCTTCCCGGAACAAGTATCGATATGGGGGAAGTCCGCCAATATCCATTTTCAGACGCGACTGCGCATTTGATTGGTTATGTAGGCGCGCCAAGCAAAGGCGATCAGGAAATCGATCCTGATCCGCTCTTGAAATTGCCGGGATTTAAAGTTGGCAAAGGCGGACTTGAAAAGACTCTCGATCCTTATTTGCGCGGTAAGGCCGGAAGTTCCGAAGTCGAGGTTAATGTTGTAGGCCGCGAAGTGCGCGAGCTGAACAGTCTGCAGTCTCGCGAAGGCAGCCGGGTTGTTTTAAGTATTGATGCGGAACTACAAAGATTTGCTCAGCAACGCATGGAGGCGGAACGCAGTGCATCCTCTGTTGTTATGGATGTTCATACGGGTGAGATATATGCTTTGGCATCATACCCGGCTTACGATCCGAATTACTTTACCAATGGTATAAGTCACGAAAGATGGGAAGAGCTGCGTGAAGATCTTGCGCTCCCGCTCACGAACAAAGCCGTAGCCGGACAATATCCTCCCGGTTCTACGTTCAAAATGGTTACAGCGTTAGCTGCATTAGAGGCCGGTGTTGTCAACGAAGGCACACACGCATTTTGTCCGGGGCATTATGATTTCGGCAACACACGTTTCCACTGTTGGAAAAAAGGCGGCCATGGCTCGGTGAATGTTGTGAGTGCGTTGGCGGAATCTTGCGACACATATTTTTACAAACTTTCAACGGAATTGGGAATCAAGCGTATTGCCGCGATGGCACGTAAGCTTGGCCTTGGTGATAAATTTCCAATAGAACTTAATGAAGAGCGCGCTGGTTTGGTGCCAGACGAAGCATGGAAGAAGAAAAAATATGGACAAAGCTGGCATCCCGGTGAAACGGTCATCGCCAGTATCGGACAAGGTTACATGTTGGCAACGCCCTTACAGCTTGCCGTTATGACTGCCCGTATCGCCAATGGCAAAAAGGCCGTGAAGCCTTGGTTGTCTGGTTACATCGGAGAAACTCTAGTAGAACATGGTGGATGGGATGATCTGAATATCAATCCAAAACACCTTGAGATCGTCATGCGCGGCATGTCGGATGTTTGCAACAGCCAGCGTGGAACAGGGTATGGAGCGCGCATCACGGAACCCGGTATGGAGATGGCTGGAAAGAGCGGTACCGCGCAGGTTAAACGTATCACCAAACAAGAACGTGCCGCCGGCGTTAAGAACGAAGACCTTCCATGGCATTTCCGCCACCACGCATTGTTTGTAGGCTACGCACCGCTAACGAATCCACGTTATGCGTGCGCGGTTGTTGTCGAACACGGTGTTGGTGGCTCAAAGGCAGCGGCACCGATTGTTCGCGATCTTTTGTTAATGGCACAACAGCGTGACCCAGCATCAAAACCGATGGTGGCAAGCGTGTGCTGTACGAAGGGAAAAACCCATGCATAAGGTTTTGACGACAGGTGAGGGAAGCCTTATCCAAAAACTCCGCTATGTGAACTGGGGCTTGGCTGTGTTGCTGATCCTATTGGCTAGTATGGGTTTTACAGCACTTTATTCCGCTGCCGGTGGAAATTTCGATCCATGGGCGTCGAAACAAATGGTTCGTTTCTTTGTATTCCTTCTGGCCGCGATCGGTGTGGCGATGATCGATATACGAATATGGTACAGGCTTGCATATCCTTTCTATATAACTTGCGTGGTTTTGCTGATAATCGTGGATGTTACGGGCCACATAGGCATGGGCGCACAAAGATGGATTAAAATAGGATTCATACAAATCCAACCATCGGAGCTAACGAAGATCGCTGTTGTCATGGCACTCGCCAGATACTTCCACAACGCATCATCGGAAGACATGAAGAACTGGCGTTTTTTATTGATCGGGCTTGGATTTTTGGTGCTGCCGTTTTTATTGGTGGCTGCTCAACCGGACCTTGGAACATCCGGCGTTATCGTGATGGCGGGGATCGCCATGTTCTTTTTGGCAGGTGCCCCAATCTGGATTTTCATTCTGGGGCTGGTCGGAGCGGCGATGGCAGCACCAGCAGGTTGGCTTTTGCTACATGACTATCAAAAGCAGCGTGTTCTAACATTCCTCGATCCTGAACGTGATCCACTCGGTGCCGGATACCATATCACGCAATCCAAAATCGCGCTCGGCTCAGGTGGTTGGGAAGGTAAAGGGTTTTTGAAGGGGACACAAAGCAACCTGAACTTCCTGCCTGAAAAACACACCGATTTTATCTTTACCCTATGGGTAGAAGAATGGGGATTTTTCGGCGGGATTGCACTTTTGTTGGTTGTGGGAATGATCTTGTCTTACGGGGCTTGGATTTCTTTAAGGTGCCGTCATGCTTTCGGGCGTTTGATGGCCTTTGGCCTGACCGTTAATTTTTCCATCTACATATTCATCAATGTTTCGATGGTCATGGGGCTCATTCCCGTTGTGGGAGTTCCATTCCCCATGATGTCATATGGTGGAACGGCCATGATGACGGTTATGTTCGGATTTGGATTGATAATGTGCTGTAACGTGCACAAGGATGCAAAATTATCCCGAATGTAATCAGGCCGCGTTTTTAAATGCTACGCCTTTTTCTTTCAATAGATCTTGCAATTCGCCGCTCATAAACATTTCGCGTACGATATCGCAGCCGCCAACGAATTCACCTTTGATGTAGAGTTGTGGAATCGTCGGCCAGTTTGTGAAGTCTTTGATGCCTTGACGCACTGTAGCATCTTCAAGAATGTTCACATCTTTGAAGGCAACCCCTAGCTGCGAAAGAACCTGCACCACAGCGGCAGAAAATCCGCATTGAGGAAACGCACTTGTTCCTTTCATATACAAAACCACATCGTTATCCGTGATTTCTTTTTTAATACGATCGAAAACAATATTTTCCATTTAGGGTTATTCCTCGTTTATTTTTGTGGCGCGGATGTATGAATTGCTAAGGCGTGCAACTCGCCGCCCATTTTTCCTTGAAGGGCTTTGTAGACCAATTGATGTTGCTGCACACGGCTTAAGCCAATGAAAGTAGGTGACACAACATGAGCGGCATAATGTTCACCATCGCCACGCAAATCTTCTATGCGCACTTCGGCTCCGGCAATACCTTCGCGGATCATGTTTGTTATGGTTTGAGCATCCATTGCCATCAGGCTGTCTTCCCCGTCCTGTATTATCTTTTGCTTATAAGATAGGACATAATGGGACTTGTTTCAATGGAGGCCTTGTAAAGCTTTGATAGAAAAACCTATTTCGTCTCATCCAGAATTTGAACTCTGGCTTCTTCCATAAAATGCATCAACTGGCTGTCCAGAGCGTGGTCGGACAGGTCTAGGCCTTTTTCTGCTATAGCTGGGCGCACGGCGCGCTTAACGTCTTCAAAGCCGGGCTCGTCTAGATTGGCTGATACAACGCCGCCGGCAAAAGTTTTGGCGTCATCACCCGAAAGCCCTAGTTTTTCGGCAATCCAGAGGCCAAAAAGCTTTGAGGCACGAGCTTCGATACGGAACATAACTTCCTGATCCAGCGCGTATTTTTTTTCAAAAGCTTTTTCGCGTTCGTTCATGTCGCTCATTTTATTTCTTCCTCATATTACGGGGTACAATTCGGGGAAATTAGTACCATTTGCGCATTTTTAAATCCATTGTTATATCAAGGGTGAATTCAGCAAGGAAAAAATTATGGCAAGTATGTTTGGCAGCCGCCGCAAGGTCATTTATGAGGGCAAAGCCAAGATCATTTATGAAGGCACGGAACCCGGAACCTTTATCCAATATTTCAAGGATGATGCGACGGCGGGTAACGGCGCGAAGAAGGCCACCATTTCGGGCAAGGGTGTTCTGAACAACCGGATTTCCGCACACATCATGACCAAGCTGGAAGGGATTGGCGTTCCGACGCACTTCCTGAAAAGCCTGAATATGCGCGAACAGTTGGTACGCCAAGTCGAAGTTATTCCTTTGGAAGTTGTGGTTCGTAACATCGCCGCCGGATCATTGTGCAAACGCCTTGGTGTAAAGGAAGGGACAATTCTTCCCAATCCAATCATCGAGTTCTATTTGAAAAAGGATGAGCTTGGCGATCCTATGATCAACGAGCACCATATCTTTACATTCGGATGGGCAGACCCTTACGAGCTGGAAGAAATCATTGGGCAAACCTATCGTGTGAATGACTATCTGAACGGTTTGTTCGCAGGTATTGGCCTCAAACTTGTGGATTTCAAATTGGAATTCGGCCGTCTTTGGGGTGAGTATGACGAGCTCTACATCATTCTTGCCGATGAAATTTCGCCGGACAATTGTCGTTTGTGGGATGCCAAGACGAACGAGAAACTGGATAAGGATCGCTTCCGTCAGGATTTAGGAAATGTTGTCGAGGGGTATCAAGAGATCGCAAAGCGTCTGGGCTTGATCCCACAAGGGGGCTTGATGTCCGATGGTGAATTCGATGAAAAGCTTGCCGAGGGTTTGGAAGGCATCGATAACGAACTGGCTAGAGAACGTCGTTTGCGTGCCGTAAACAAAACTCCGCCAAAATCACCGCGCGGCGTTTAATTTAGACACGGCTATCATACTAACGGCGATCAAAGCCCATAGTCTGACGCACTAATGAGACGGATTGCTTTTCTGCGACGCTAATTTGCGGAATCATTTCTTGGGCACGGCATAATGCCTCGACACGGTTCATTTCCACTGCCGATGTCGAACGTATGGCTCGCACAAGATCAAGAAATTTTGCGCTTCCTTCTTCCGGCGATTTTAACGCCGCCTGCCTAAAGGTTTTCACGAAATGTCCGACTTGGGAATTCATATACTACTCCTATGATACAAATTGTTCTTTTAAAATACGCTCTTCCAAATGATGTTCTGGATCGAACAGCATTGTGCGCGTAATACTTTTTGATTGATGAATTTCCAGACTGACGACATCGCGGAATTCTTGAGAGTCCGCCGTTGCGCTAACCGGGCGTTTGTCATCATCTAAAGACTCTATTTTTACGTGCAGTTGTGATGGGATAAGCGCACCGCGCCAACGGCGAGGACGGAACGCGCTGATTGGCGTTAGAGCCAACATATTCGAAGAGAGCGGCAGAATAGGCCCGTGGGCGGATAAATTGTAGGCTGTGCTTCCCGCTGGTGTGGCCAGCAAAATACCATCACAAACAAGTTCCGGAATGCGGACCACATTGTCGACCGATATTTTCAGGCGTGCCGTTTGACGTGTTTCGCGTAAGAGTGCAACTTCGTTAAAAGCAACGGCTTCATGCATCTTTCCATGAATATCAATTGCCTTCATTTTTAACGGATGTATTTCGACATGGCTGACTTTCTTCAAGCTCTCGATCAAATCATTTTCATGATAGGGATTCATCAAAAACCCAACGGAGCCGAAATTCATACCGTAGACGGGCTTGGAAAGATGGCCGTATTTATGGAGTGCTTCGAGCATTGTTCCATCGCCGCCTAGAATGACAATGATATCGCAATCATTCTCGCTATTCTGGCCATATTTTTTGGTCAGGGCGTCGTAAGCACTTTTTGCTTTTGCGGTTTTGGCAGCAAAGAAGTGGAGTTTCATGCCTGTTCTTTCGCAGGGCGTTTATATTCGTTTTGCTTTCCCCACTCGTCAGGCTCTTTCAAAAAGAATTCAACCGAAGCCAATTCTTCTTCACTGAAATATTTCTGCTCACGCGCTACTTTTAACACATCTGCCCATGTTGTGAGGGCATGAAGGTTCAAACCCCAGTCTTTCATGTTTTGATAGCTTTGTGGAAAATTCCCATAGTGAAATACGACAAACGCGTGCTCGACGATCGCACCAGCATTGCGAAGTGCGTCCACAAAAACTTTTTTGGACCCGCCATCAGTTTGTAAATCTTCGATTAGCGCAACCTTCTTACCATCTTGTTCAAGGCAGCCTTCGATTTGTGCCATCTTTCCAAAACCTTTCGGTTTTTTACGAACATAAAGCATCGGCTTGTTTAAACGCTCAGCAATAAAAGCAGCGTATGGAATGCCGGCAGTTTCACCACCTGCGACGTAATCTAGATCAAGTCCCTTCAACATATCAGCGGCGAAATCCATCAAGATCCCACGTTCCTTTGGAAATGAGATCAGGCGACGCATATCGCTGTAAACCGGTGACAGACGCCCTGACGTGAAAACAAAAGGCTGCTCTGCATTGAATAAAATGGATTTGGTATCCAGCAGGATTTTTGCGGCCACCGCGGCAACGTTATCTTTGGTCATGGTCCTTCCTTTGATTACAGGCGGATATTCCCAAAACGGTGTTAAAATCGCAAGAGAAAAGGGCTGTTTTAAGCTCCAAAAGAGCCAAAATCCGCTTACTGGCTAACCCACAAAACGCGCGAAATCCAAGCGATTTCGCTGGCTGGAACGGTTCTGTCGGCATGGGCATTATTCAATGATTTAAGTTCAACCTTGGTCACAGTTTTGCGGATCAATTCCTTCACCATAACCTCGCCCTTGTGGGTGCGCACGACCACACGGTCGCCGCGTCGAACAACGGCATCGCGCGAGACAACGAGCACATCGCCTTTGCGATAGAGGGGCTCCATGGAATCGCCACTAATCTCAAGCGCATATGTGCCTTCGCTTTCAACCGTTTCATTTTCGGGAAACTTTACGTCATCCCATGAATCACCGGCGGGATATCCGTCTTCATCAAAAAATCCGTCGGCACCTGCTTGGGCAAAACCGATCAGGGGGATAAAGCCTGATTTGGAAGGGAGGCGCGATAGATTTTCATCCGCGTCCATCAGGCTGAGAAAATCTGACATAGTTGCACCCGTGGCTTCTAGAACGCGCGAAATGCTTTCAGTTGATGGCCATCGTGGTTTTCCATCTGCGCTGAATCGTTTGCTTTTATTGAAAGAGGTGGCATCAAGCCCTGCTTGTTTGGCCAAACCAGAGGCGCTGTAACCGAAGCTTGCCGCAAGGCGGTCGAGAGCGTGCCAGATATTTTCGTGTGTCAACATAGGCTTAGGCTAAAATTCCTACAAAGAAATGTAAATAGGAAAACATTCTTAAAAAGTTCTTGACTTAAGGCTCTGTCTCTGTCATTTATAAGAACATAAAGAGAACGATTGTGTCAAGGGCCCATCTGGCGTTCTAACCAACCTCCCAACCAAAAAGAAAGCCATGTCCAGCAAAGACCGATACACACCAAAAAAACAGAACGAAACAGAAACAACCATGTTCCACAATGCGGAAGAGGCATGGTTCTGGTTCATCCTCGCGCAAGAAGCCCGCAATGAAGGCGCACGTTTCACAGCCGGTCTTTCGCTGACCACTCGCCCTTGCGAGCCGATGGATATTTTAAAAATTATCGAACGCCTTCACCGCAACCGTCGCTTGTTGATGGATCACATTCTTGTTCTTCGTCACTACGGCAAACGCCAGATGGCACCCGATCCACGCCGCGTGAAAGAAGTGCGCGCATTCTCTCTTTGGAAAGAAGCACTGGAACGCATCGAACCACTTTTGGTGAGCAAGGGCATCGTCCGCCCAAAGCTCGCACTACCGACCCCGGGACGTTTTTGGTCCCACAACGCAATGATCTATGAAGGAGGACTATCGATATGAGTGGATTACTTTCAAATGTAAGTGACTATCAAAATGCATGGGTTGTATTCAGCGGCCAAACGGAAATTTCTTGGTTGAAATTTCTCAAACCCGGATTCCGTCATTGCTATGTTCTAATCAATGATGGCGAACGCTGGACCAGTATCGATCCGTTGTCTCATGTCACGGAAATTTCTGTGCATCATCATGTGCCGGTTGATTTTGATTTGCCGGCATGGCTGCAAGCCCGCGGCAATCGTGTGGTCAAAGCCCCTCTGCGCCGCGATGTTACAAAACCTGCGCCCTTTATGCTTTTCACTTGCGTAGAAGCGGTGAAGCGCGTGCTGGGCATCCATCGCCGCGCCATCATGACGCCGTGGCAACTCTACCGCCATCTTACATTCGCCACCTAATATAAAGGAGTATAACCATGGGTGATATCCAAGGCCGCCCGAAAACACCTGCACCGCAAGTAGTTTACGTGCCTCAATATGTTTACACGAATACGTCTGGTACTTCGGCAACAACACCCGAAGAAACAAAGACAGATGAACAAAAACAAGCGGAAAACCGCGAAAAGAATTTGCTGAGCAGATCGCGCAGCCGTTTAGGAACAGTTTTAACTGGATTCCGCGGCATATTGTCGCCCGTTGAAACGGATGCCCAGCGCAAAACCCTATTGGGAGAATAACCATTATGCAGTCTGTAACAACATTAACGGCTCCACAGGAGCCGAAGGACTTTACGCATCTTATCCGCCGCTATGAACAAGCGAAAGATCGCCGTTCCGTTTGGGAAACAACATGGCAAGATTGCTATGATCATGCATTGCCTCAGCGTGGTGATTTCACTACGCAACAACAGGCGGGAAGAATTCGCACCGATCGTTTGTATGACGGGACAGCGCTTGATGCTGTTGACCAATTGGCGGCAAGTCTGCTGGGGCATTTGACACCGCCATGGACGCAATGGTTCGGCTTTAAACCGGGGCCCGATCTTTCACCGGAAGAGGCGCAAGCTCTTGCACCTGTGCTCGAAGATTCCGCAAAGGTCATACAATCCCATTTTGATCGCTCTAATTTCAGCGTAGAAATGCATCAATGCTTTTTGGATTTGGTTGTTGGCGGCACGGCTGCACTTTATTTTGAAGAAGCGGAGCCCGGCGCATTTTCAGCCTTCAAATTCACTTCCGTACCTTTGGCCGACATCGTTCTGGAAGAAGGTGAAAACGGATTTTTAGACGGATCATTCCGCAATTTAAAGCTCACCTTAGCCCAAATTCGTGATCGTTATGCAGCGGCGGAAATACCAGCGGATATCATTCGTGATGGGGAGCGTGACCCGCAACTACGCTTTGGGGTGCTGGAGAGTATTTTGCCTCAAAGCGGGGCGTATGATTACAATGCGCTGCTCACGGAAAAAGGGCAACCGGTTGAACTATCATCTGGCCGTTTTGCAACATCGCCCTGTATCGCTTTTCGCTGGATGAAATCACCGGGCGAATTATATGGCCGCTCACCCGTGATGAAAGCTTTGCCGGATATTAAAACAGCCAATAAGGTTGTGGAGTTAATCCTTAAAAATGCATCAATCGCGGTCACAGGTATCTGGCAGGCCGACGATGATGGTGTGCTCAACCCAGCGAACATAGAACTTGTGCCGGGTGCAATTATTCCAAAAGCCGTTGGTTCGGAAGGCTTGAAACCTCTCGATATGCCGGGGCGGTTTGATGTATCGCAACTAATCCTCGATGATCTCCGCGCACGTATTCGCCATTCTCTTCTGATCGATAAGCTTGGCCAGATTGACGGGCGCAAGATGACGGCAACGGAAGTTGTCGAACGTGCTTCTGAGATGGCTTTGCTACTCGGCGCAACTTATGGCCGTTTGCAATCGGAATTGCTGACGCCGATGATCCGACGTGCTTATGCCATCTTAAGACGCCGCGGTGAAATTCCGGATATCGCTCTAGATGGCCGCTTTGTTGCTTTGGATTATCGCGCGCCGCTCGCAAGGGCGCAGGCGCAACGCAACGTGCAGAACATCATGACATGGATTTCATCCGTGCAAGGCATGGGCGGTGAAGCAGTGGCGGCCATCGACATGGCACGTGCCGCCAGATTTTTAGGCGATGCGCTAGGTGTGCCTAGTGATTTGATCCGTAAGGAGGTTATTGATGCTGCTGTCTAAAAAATCAGGCTTAGAAGAGATTCAGCGCGACATCGCCTACACCAGTCATGTGTCGCGGTTGGAACAAGCCGAAATTGAACGATCCTTCGCCCGCGTCTTTTCAACGGAAGAGGGAAGGAAGATTCTGGCATGGCTACAGGTCATGACATTCCAAAGAGTTAGCGGAGCCAACACATCCGAAGAACAGCTTCGTTATGTGGAAGGGCAACGTAGTCTCGTCGCTAGTATCCTTCGCATGATCGATCGTGGCAAAAACAATTAAACAAAGGAGAACTAAAATGAGTATAGCAACACACGTAATTCCAGAAAAATTCAAAGACCAAACCACGGGGGAATTGAAGATAGATTCACTGCTGACATCTTATTCTGAACTGGAAAAGAAAATGTCGAAAACACCATCGGCGCCGAAATCGCCTGAGGATTACTGCATCAATTGCGAACATGGTTATTTTGGTATTGATAAAGATTTAAATCAAAAGCTTCACGCCAAAGGTTTTACGAATGAACAAGTGCAGATTGTCTATGATCTCGCGGCTGAAAAACTTGTTCCCCTCGTGTTTCAAGTGGCGGCTGATTACAATGCCGAACGTGAAGTCGAAAAATTGGTAAAACAATTCGGCGGAGAAGAAAAATGGCGTGAAGTCTCTCGTCAGCTTCTGGCCTTTGGTCAAAAGGCATTGCCAGCGGATGTGCTAGAAACATTGTCCAGCTCTTATGAGGGCGTGATGTCTTTACACCGTATGATGAAGGGTGAGGAGCCTGAATTGTCCCATGCTTCTGAACCGCAAGGTGCCAAGTCCGGTGAGTTGGAACTACAATCCATGATGCGCGATCCTAAATACTGGCGTGATCAAGATCCGTCTTTTGTGGCTAAAGTTACCGAAGGTTTCCAAAAACTGTACGGTAAAAAATAACAAAAAAATCCCCGCTTCGGCGGGGATTTTTAATTGTTCTGTCCTAAGCGATCTGCGATTCCATAAATTCGCGGGTGACGTAATCGTCGACCACTTGTTTGAATTTGCGCTTGATGTCTGCTGTAAGCGGTTCGAACTGGATTGCCAGCTTGTCGCGCGTTTTGCGGATGATGCGACCACGATGGGGAATGTCCAAGATTTTACCGCTGAGCCGGAATTTCATGGTGACTTCGACTGGGGCGGCCATAGAGAAAAGGCGCTCGTCGGCATGAACCAGCATACCACCATCGCTCCAATTATGAACGGGGTAGGCTTTTCCATCGATGACGGAAATACAATTGTCCGCTTCACGTCTTGGCGTTTGGCGGCGTGTGTCTTCCATATCATTGCTAACGGCTTTAAACATAATCTAGGGGCTCCCACCCATTTTCTTACAAATCGATACTAACTTATGATTATCTAAAAAAGATATCTAATTCTGCAATTCACTTTGTCAAAATAGCTTGACTAAATAGGAAATAAATCCTATATTGAGCAAATCAACGCCCTAACTGCGTCTTTTTCAAATCACGCCGTTCGGGCTTTTTTAGGTGCGGAGAACGAACCTCGCCCGCGCCATTTTCCCGGCTACAAGTCTTCGGGCCCGACTTTAAGCGATAACCCCTTTGGCCGGTTTTTCCTTTCAACATAACCAAGAGGTAAAACATCATGGCTACAACCATCGATCAGGCCTTCATCAAGCAATTCGAACGCGAAGTGCATGAAGCCTACCAGCGTCAGGGTTCCAAACTTCGGAACACGGTGCGCAACTCCACGAATGTCAAAGGCGCGTCCACTGTCTTTCAAAAGATAGGCAAGGGCACGGCTTCGACAAAATCCACTCACGGCATGGTGCCGGTAATGAATCTGGCCCATTCGAATGTCGAATGCACATTGCAAGATTTCTATGCCGGTGACTGGGTCGACCGTCTGGATGAATTGAAAACAAACATTCCGGAACGTCAGGTGATCGCATCCGCTGGTGCGAATGCGCTGGGACGCAAGACAGATGATCTGATCATCGATGCGCTGGAAACGGCGTCGACGCACGTCATTATCGATGCCAACACTGGCCTGACCAAAGCCAAAATCATGGATGCGTTTGAACTGTTCGGTGAAAACGACATTCCGGATGACGGCCAGCGTTTTGCGGTTGTAGGTTGGAAGCAATGGAGCGAGCTTTTATCGATCGAAGAATTCTCCAGTGCCGATTATGTTGGTGCAGCAAATCTCCCTTACACCAGCTTAACGCAAGCCAAGCAATGGTTAGGTACGATCTGGATCCCGCATTCGGGTCTTCCGATCAATGGCTCCGATATCCGTTCCTGCTTCTTCTATCACAAAACAGCAATTGGTCATGCTTCTGGTTCGGATGTTCAATCCGACATCACATGGCACGGCGACCGCGCGGCGCACTTCGTCAATAACATGATGAGTCAAGGTGCGGCGTTGATTGATGGCGGCGGTGTCGTTGTTATCAATTGTGATGAAACACCTGACGCTTAATAAGGAGAATAGAAAATGTCTTTAGTACTCCATGATCTCAGCGTTCTTGCCTATGCGAACAATTTCACGCTTTGGCATTACAAAACGATTGATAGCTCCGTGACCAGCGGCGGCTATTTCAACAACGCAACCGACATGTTTCATGTCGGCGATCTGATTATCGCGAACCTCGATACCGACGGAACGCCTTCCACGAAACTTTACATCGTGACAGGTAACACCAGCGGCGTTGTCTCCGTGACGGTCTATTCATAGACCTTCCCCAAATGTCACGGTTGAGTTGGCTTTGAGCAATTATCGCATGTCCTTTCCTTCGCACGCGTGGCTCGGCTGTCGCTTTTCCGTCGGCGGTTACCGCGATAGCTACCTTCCCGCCGCAAAAAGGCGGGGAGGTAGCCCTTTTTGGATGGGCATCCAAAGAATCATGGCATTTGTTCAAAAAACAACAATCGTCAAAAAATACAGTTATTACAATAAGATATAAGATTCCATTTGCGTTTTGATTTCCGACATTGCTATTAATCTTTCATTAACAAAAACAACCAGCACTAAACGGTCGTCAGAGGGTCTAAACTGTGTCCGCAAGTACACTTCATCTCGTAACATATACAGGCGTCGGCATGACATCGATTGATGCTGCCACGGTAAAAGCTCTTTCTTTGAAGGAAGAGGGCGCAGTTGCAGATGCTTACTATGCTCAACTCGGCCGAATTGCGGATGCTGGTATCAACGTAACACCGATTGCACCTGCGCAAGGTGGCGGCCTGATCGTGAAATGCGCGGCGAACGATGTTCAAGCTGTTTACGATGCAGTATTCGGCGGTTCTTACATCGCGCCAAAAATTTCGTCTTCGAACGTGGTGTCATTTGTAAAGCCGGAAACGAATGATGCGTCGGTCTTGTCAGGTGTATTCAAAACATCCGCCGCAAAATCCTGCATCGGTATGGATTTCGGCAGAGCCTCCCGCATGGTGGCTTCTGTTTCCAACGTATCTGCACCGGCTCTAGTGGCTTAATTATAAAGAATTCCAAATGGCGGCCTTCGGGCCGCTTTTTTATTGTCCAAATTTCAAACAATCAGGAGATATAAATGGCCTTGAATGACGTGGCTCTGTGCAGCCGCGCGCTGATCCGTCTTGGCGCGGCGCCCATAACATCTTTTGCCGATGGTACGGCAGAATCCGAAATTGCAGGGGCCTTATTTGGCCCGACGCGCGATGCTTTGCTGTCCGCATATGGCTGGAGCTTTGCCAGTGGGCAAGTCTCGCTCACTATGCTGTCTGAATCTCCGCTGGCTGATTACCAAAACGCCTTTCAGTTACCGAATGATTTTCTAAGGGCGACATCGGCGGGCTCTGCCGGTCGTGGTCGCGGCATGAATTATCGCATTGCTCGGGGTGCTCTACACAGTGACTCCGAAGAAGTCATACTCACTTATATCTTCCGCCCAGAAGAAGAGGAATTTCCACCCTATTTCGATATGGCATTGATCGCGCGTCTTTCCGCAGAGTTTTGCATTCCGGTAACGGAGAACACATCACGCGGAGAAACACTTTACAAACTTGCAGAGATGGAATTTAGCCGTGCACGTCAGATTGATGCACAACAGGACTCACCACAAAGAATTGAAAACTTCTCACTTATCGATGTAAGGGGATAATCATGTCACGTATAAGACAAGTGAAGACCAATTTTACGAACGGAGAAATTGGTGAAGAACTATTAGGGCGTGGCGATCTGCGCGCCTACGAAAATGGCGCACGAAAGTTACGTAATCTTTTTATATACCCGACGGGCGGGATCACTCGTCGTGCTGGTCTAGCCTATATTGATACGGCCGCAGGAAATGGTCGCCTTATTTCATTCGAATTTAATACGGAACAAACTTATTTGATGGTTGTCACAAACAATCAGATCAATATTTACGCGTCGGGCATCAAGATACAAACAATTGCGGCACCTTGGAGTTTGGCACAAATCCCTCAGCTCACTTGGACACAAAGTGCTGATACGCTTTTGCTGGTCCATCCTGACGTGCCGCCTAAAAAATTGCTAAGAAATTCCTTAGGTGCGTTCGTTCTAGAAGACTGGAATTTTTTTACCGAAGGAAACGTAGTCGAACAACCATATTATAAATTCGCTGAAAGCACGGTGATGCTAACGCCGAGCGCCACAACTGGTTCTATCACATTAACATCATCGGTGAATGCATTCGAAGCAGGGCACAATTCTACTCGTTTTCGTGTCGGGGGTAAGGAAGTATTGATCACGGCTGTCAATTCACCAACTGTGGTGACCGCAACGGTGATTGAAACATTATCGAGCACAACTGCGACAATCGACTGGGCTGAACAGGCCTTTTCTTCAGTTCGGGGATATCCGGCTACAGTGGCTTTCCATCAGGATAGGCTTGTCATCGGCGGATCGCGCGATCTACCCAACCGCCTTTGGTTTTCTAAGAGCGGGGATCTTTTTAATTTCGATCTGGGCACAGGGCTAGATGATGAATCCATCGAGTTTGCTGTACTGTCAGATCAGGTCAACGCCATTCGTGGCATTTTTTCCGGTCGCCATTTGCAGGTATTCACCAGCGGCGCCGAATGGATGGTGACGGGCGATCCATTGACACCGGAAACTGTACAGCTTAACAGGCAAACCCGCGTTGGTTCTCGTGTTGATCGCTATATTCCTCCGGTCACCGTGGATGGCGCGACTATGTTCGTGGCTCGTAATGGCAATGAAATGCGTGAATTTCTCTATACCGATATAGAACAGGCATATCAGGCAACAGATCTTGCGCTGGTATCTCGTCATATTCTGGGTAGGCCCGTTGATCAGGATTTCGATGCACTTCGCAGGCTTTTATTCATCGTCCGCGATGATGGAAAATTTGCCACGCTTACGATTTACCGTGTGGAACAGGTTGCCGCGTGGACTCTTCATGAAACGTTGGGAAATGTAAAATCTGTCTCCGTCGTAGGCGACGATGTTTACATGTTGATTGAGCGTGACGGAGATTTTTTTATCGAAATGTTTGAGGACAATCTTAATCTTGACTCCGCATTGACCGGAGAAGTGGATATTGCTGCAACAGAATGGTCGGGTCTGGACCATCTGGAAGGAAAGCAAGTATCTATTGTCGCCGATGGTGTAGAGATTGATCCACAAGAAGTAACCTCAGGCACAATTACATTGGAACAGGCGGCCAATAGAATCGAAATCGGCCTTCCTTTCACCCACATTGTGGAGCCGTTGCCGCCATCGACGGTCGGTGAGGGGCCGATGATCCGCAAAGTTCGGTTGATCGAGGCTTTGTTTCGATTAAATAACACACAGGCACTGCGTTTAGATGTTGGGCGTGGCCCAAAAGATATTTCCCTTCGGCAAATCGGCGAAGAAGAAATTCTCGATGCACCACCACCGATTGTTAGTGGCGATATAAAGGTGCGGGCACTAGGCTGGCAAAAAGAACTTTCTGAATCACTTTGGAAGATCGAACAAAGTACGCCGATGCCATTTACGCTTTTGTCGGTTATGACCGAATTGAAAATCAACGATTAAATTTTAAGGAGATTATTATGGGTGGATTGTCATCCGTCGCGACCGCGGCGGTTCAGGCCCTATCTGTGGCTAACACGGTCTTAGGGGCGACAAATTCTTATAAGGATGATTCAGGGGAGCGCAATTATAAGGAGCTTCAGCAAAGATCGGCGCTAGAACTTCAAAACGCGCATGAGCGAGCTGCTTTGGAAAAAGAGCAGATCCGTCTGAATGCAGAGCAAACAGAATCTCAAAGGCGTGCGGCCTTGAAACGTGCCATTGCCAAGCAGCGCGCACAATTCGGATCAAGCGGTACAGGAACGGATGGCGGTTCGGCAGAAGCAGTATTGCTTGGGCTATTCGATGAAAGCGCGGAGGAGCTTTCACAAAGAAATGCGCTTGATGTTCTTAAAAGTAGCGCGGTCGATCAAAGCGTATCCGGAATTCAACGAATAAATACATTACAACTGACACAACAAAAAGAGCGGAATAAATATAACCGCTACACTTCGGCCTACAGCTCCGGCGCTGGTTTGGTGACTGGACTTCGAAATATTTTCAAGGAAGAAGAGCAATGACAGATCATATCAAAATGCCAGATGTGGCGCCTATCGTGCGCTATGTCGCCAATGGTATTCAAACGGAATTCGAATATCCGTTCCCTATTTTTGCCAGTGAAGATTTAAAGGTTTATCTCGATGGTGCGCCGCAAATGGCAGGCTTTGACGTCGAAGATGCGGGCGAAACTTCGGGGGGAAGTGTGTCTTTCGATACTGCTCCATCAGACGGTGTTATTATAACCATCAAACGCATTCTGCCACTGGAACGCATGACAGATTTTCTAGAGGGCGGAGATTTTTCCGCGCAATCCATAAACAACGAACTGGATTATCTGACGGCGTCTATTCAGCAGGTGCAGCGAAATATATCGCCCATGCTCCGATATTCCGATCATGAAACCACCGCGGGAACTATCATGCCAGACCGCGTTCAGCGTGCTAACAAGGCACTCGGATTTGATGGTGATGGTAATCCTGTGCCTGTATCTCTGGAAGGATCGATGGCGCCGCCGGATTTCAACGCCCTTGGCATCGGATCGGTTACGCGTAGCAGTCACGATAAATTTTCAGACTCAATTTCGGTAAAAGATTTTGGGGCCTACGGCAATGGTTTGAATGATGACACATTAGCCATTCAAAAGGCACTCGCGGCCCATGATTCAGTATATCTACCGGCGGGAACGTATCTAATTTCTGGAACCATCACTCTAGGTGAACGCCAAAGACTACATGGGGCCGGTCAGGTATCTGTTCTGGAATGTCAGGATAATAGTTTTAACGCCGTCGAGATTGTAGCTGACTTCGCCACTTTGTCGGATATTCGCATCACGAGTGGTAATGTGGGCGTTAAATTATATGGCGTTGATCGCCCATGCGTTCAAAACGCGATTACGGATGTGACTATCTTTGCTGCCAATATAGGCATTCAACTTGATGGGCATAATGACACGAACAAGCCTTGCTACTGGAACAATTTTGACCGCGTTTTGGTAGAACAGCCTGCAACTCATGGCGTGCATCTAACCAAAACGGGAGCAGGGGACACACCCAACGCGAACAAGTTTCATACCTGCCGCGTATATTCTCACGGTTCCGATATTTCAGGGCATGGTTTTTACGTCGAACACGGTGCATTCAACAATGCTTTTATCGATTGCGAAGCAAACGTCAAGGGAACAGCGCAAGGATGTTTCACGATGGGGGTAGGGTCTTACAAAACGCTTCTGATAAACCCCTACGCCGAAAGTTTCAATACGGTGCCGAATATCAAGCTCGAAAACGGATCTGATGAAACATCCATCTTTAATTTACTTTCCATGTCCGATGGCTCAGCCATCTGGGATTTATCGGGTGGTAAATACACGGCGTACAATGCCGGCTTTCCTCATAAGAACAGGCTACAAAGAACAACGGCGATAGATATCAACGCCACACTACAACGTTATGATACGGAATACATAGATGCTTCTGGTTCGGTTGATCTTGATATTTCACATTCCGTGCATTTGGTATCAAGCTATGGCGGTGCGTTAACGGTCAACCTTCCAAATGCCGCTTCTGCCGTTGGTGTAATGATGGTTGTCAAAAAAACAGATTCTTCATCGAACGTTATCACCGTTTCTGAAGATGGCGGGAATGGGCCGGATGGGCAAAGCTATTACCTTGGAGCCGAAGGTGACTTTGTACAAATGCTATCGAATGGCGCGGAATGGTTTGTGATTTCTTCAAACCGCGCGCCGGGCAATACGCGCTATCACGATGGTAGTGGTCTCTACGATATCGATATGGCGGTTGATGTTTACCTACTATCTTCTTTTGGCGGTGCGATGACGGCACGTTTGCCGCCGGCCAACGCAGCCATCGCTGTGGGGCGGACTGTGACAATCAAGAAGACCGATGTTTCGGCGAATGTTATCACAGTGACAGAATACGGAAGCACAGGGCCGGATGGATATGGCCAGCCGTTAAGTGCTCAATACAATGCCATCACCGTGGTGTCTGATGGGTCTCAATGGTATATCGTGAACAAATTTTGAGAAATAATCATGAATGAATATGAAGAATTAGCCCGCCTGAAAATGGCGGGTTTTTTGCCTCTGGCTTTGGAAAAATGTGCCAGTGAGTACGAGCAGCGTATGTATGAAAGGATTCCAGACGAGGATGATAAAAAAACAAAATCGTACAACGATGCCAGCAAATCGACACTGACGCATTTTTTGACACTGTTGAAGCTTTGCCAGTTAGCAGATAAAAAACCCTTGGAAAAAGAAGAGGATAGCGGCGATTTGGCGACGGCCTTGGCAGAGGTTGAAGCTTATCAGAATGACAACAAAACACATGATGAATTGGCATAAGCCATGAATCACGTGCAACCAATTACAAAAGGAACAATATGCCGCAAGATCGTTGCACAGATAACGATTTCAGCGTATTTTTAGCAAGATGGAACGCGACGCAAAATTACAAAACGCCTGGCATACATTTCCAGATCGCGATCTGGCTTCAGAAGTGCTGGGAGCTTGGAAAGACGCGGCTGATTCTGCAAGCCTTTCGCGCAAGCGGGAAATCGACGATCGCCGCACTCTTCTCGGCATGGCTGCTATGCAGGGATCCGGATTTGCGTATCCTGGTCTTGTCAGCGGAGCTCCATCTGGCCCGCAAGATGGTTCGGACAATCAGGAAGATTCTAGAGAATCATCCTTTAACAAAAAATCTTCGTCCAAATAATCCGGATCAATGGGCATCCGATAGTTTCACGGTAAATAGAAAGCGCATCTCGCGTGATCCATCCGTTTCAGCGCGCGGCATATATGCAAACACTACGGGAAGCAGGGCAGACATCATCATATGTGACGATGTGGAAGTTCCTAATACCTGCGATACAGCAGAAAAGCGTCAAAAACTGCGGGAACGCCTAACCGAGAATGAATTCATTCTGGTTCCGGGCGGTACGCAGATTTACATCGGAACGCCGCACACATATTACACTTTATATGCGAATAAGCCACGCGCGGAAATCGGCGAGGTGGAGCCATTCCTAAAAGAGTACGAGCATTTTATATTGCCGATCCTGAAAGAAGACGGCAGCAGCGCTTGGCCCGAAAGATATCACGATGTTGATATTGTTCGGATGCGCCGCATGAGCGGTCCTGCAAAATTTTCATCGCAGATGATGCTGGAGCCGGTGAATGTTACAGATGGGAAACTAAACCCCGATCTTTTGCGAAAATATAATGCGGAAATTCAATATCAGGAAATTCAGCAAAATATGGTTTTACAATTGAACGGACGAAAATTGCTTTCTGCTTCGGCTTGGTGGGACCCGTCTTTTGGCAAAACGATGGGAGATGCCAGTGTTCTGGCCGTAGTTTTCACGGATGAGGAGGGAGATTATTATCTTCACAATCTCACCTATATAACCGTGAAGCCGAAGGTCAACGAAGACGAAGCAACTTTGCAATGTAAAATTGTTGCCGAAATTGCTAAGAAATTTTATCTACCGAACATAGCCATAGAAACTAATGGATTGGGTAAATTTTTGCCTTCCATTCTTCGGCGTGTTCTGGGGGAAGAAAAAATACCATGCGCTGTGGTTGAAAAATGCAACGTCAAAGCCAAATCAGAGCGCATTTTAGAAGCTTTTGATGTTGTTATGGCCGCCCGGGCTCTCCATGTCCATGAAGACGTTTATCAAACGCGTTTCATCAAGGAAATGCAGGAATGGAAACCTTCGGCCAAAGGCGGCCATGATGACGGGCTTGACGCTGTAGCTGGCGCATTGTCGCTCGAACCAGTGCGACTGAAGCGTCAATACAATAATTTTGGAAAGCTTTGGACGGGTGTCGGTCATGGCCACACGGCCAACACGCAATTCGACGTCTAATATCAAACAAGAAAGAAAAGTATGAATACAATATTTGAAAGCGGCCTGATCTGGTGGATCACGGCGGTGGATTTGCCTGTCATGTCAGGCCTGTTCTGGCTGATATTCCGCATTCGTCATGAATCCGAAAATTCTATTGATACACTGCACGAAACTCTGGATCTCCGCACGACGCAACTTCGTGAAGGTCTGGCGGCTTTTAAACTGGAAGTTGCAAAATCCTATGCGTCAGTCACCGATATGAAAGACCTTGAAACACGTATCGTTGCCCATCTTTTGCGAATTGAATCAAAACTGGATCAAACGGCCTTGAAGACGGAATCACTCAAGGCCTACATTACGGAGTAACAACATGAAAAAATTTCTAAAGGTGCTCACCGGCAAAAAGGCCGGGGAGGTTAAAGACGCGTCTGCCTTTTATAATGATTTGGCGGCTGACGTGCTTGCTAGAACGTTATGGGGTGAAGGACGCGGGGAAGGGCCAGCCGGTATGGAAGCCATTGCCGCTGTTATATTGAACCGTGTGAAGGTATCGCAAAATCACGGGGGTTATTGGTGGGGAAATGACATTATTTCCGTCTGCCAAAAACCATACCAGTTTTCTTGCTGGAACAGATCAGATCCCAACTATCAAAAACTTCAGGCGATTACGGACAAGGATATCCATTTCGTCACGGCTCTAAGAATTTCGCGCCGTGCGGTTGCGGGAACGTTGTCTGATCCCACCGGCGGCGCAACCCATTATCACGAAAAATCCATCATGCCGTCATGGGCAAAAGGCGTTACGCCTTGCGCCGTGATCGGTCGTCACATTTTTTATCAACTGGTCGCATAGCGATCATCCCGGCACAGGCCGGGATCCAGAAATTAAGGATCATAAATATGCTTGCAACAATTATTTCCAAACTGGGCTTGCCGCTCCTGATCAATGTTATTGGCGGCGCATTAAGCCGCGTTGACAATCCCGTGGCCCAGAATGCATCCAAGGCATTGGAAAATTTCGAAGATGCCTTAGCGGGTGGCGTGATTACATCCGAACAAATGGCCGAAGCAAACCGTCATGCTGAAAAAATGGCAGATCTAAAAGCCAAGGAATATGAAACGGCTATGACACAGATCAACGAGACTATCCGTACCGAAGCCAATTCGGATGATGTTTATGTCCGCCGTATGCGTCCGACCTTTGGCTATCTGATGGCGATTACATGGGGCGTTCAAATGCTGGGTTTGAGTTACATCATGGTGTTCCAGACTGAAAAAACGCCGATTGTGCTTGAAGGAATGGAATCACTATCTACCATCTGGGCAGTTGCGTTGTCAGTTTTGGGTATTTACGTCTACAAACGCAGCGAGGAAAAAAAGACATCTGTTTTTTCAGTGCCTGCCTCTAAATCTAAAGCCGAATTACCTCCGGTCGAGGTTAAAAACAATCTGTCCAAAAATCCTACGGCGAAACCGAAGGTGAATGAATGATCTCTACGGGAACCACATGATGTTTACGCCAATATTCCCGCCAGAGAGAATAAAGATTGGCGCTAATAATCATCGCTAAGCCCACATAGGTGGTCGCAGCAGGTAGCGTGTTGAAAAACAGCCAGCCAAAACCAACGCCCCAGAAAATCTGGGTGTAATGGAACGGGGCGACCACCGATGTTTCGGGTGCGCGTGAGAAACCGGCCGCGATCGTGATCATGCCGGTGATGATGAACGGTGCGTAGATAACAAATATTCCAAAATCTGATGGCTGGAATGGAATATAGCTTTCGGTGATGATCATGCCGACGATGTGAAAGATCGCGATGAATAAAAATGGATAGAATCCATACATCGCAAGCGGGCCACCATGACCGATTTTACGCAAGGTGATGATATTGGCGGATGCAAACAACGCACCGGTAATGGCAAAGATAAAACCTTCACCGATATGGTGGAATTGCGGGCCGGCCAAAACAAGAACACCGGAAAACCCAATGATAGTCGCTGTCCATCGCCGCCATCCGATTTTTTCATTGAGTAGAAAGATCGCCAAAATCATCACGATGAACGGCATAGTAAAGGCGATGCCGTAAAAATCGGCGAGGGGGAGCGTGTGCAACGCACGTACCATGAAGAACGCCGTGCCTGTGACAAAAATTGAACGGAGCAAATGGAGTTTTAAGTCAGTTGGAAAAAATGCACGCCAGCCATGAGAAGCGTACAACCATATCCCACAGATAATCGCGCCCAAACTGCCACTGACGCTCAATACCTGATAAACGCTGTAATGTTCTTGCAACATCTTGGCGCACAAATCCGCCACGCTATAGGCGAAATAGCCCGTCACGATCAATATAATCGCGCTTATCGTTCTGGCCCTGTGGTTGTGGTAATCTGGGCTCATTTCTCTGTCTGAATTGTCGGTTTTGTTTGGCTCGTCGTCATATCTCTGTATAATCCATGTATGAGCAAAGTGTCAAAACCCTCGTTTTTTAATCGATTACTATCCAAAGCACATGATTTTCCTCACATAGAAGCATCGGGCGGCATATTGCTCGTTCTTGCTTCGCTGGCGGCTATGATCATGGCGAACTCGCCGCTCGGCGAACTTTACAACTACATTTTTAATGATGTCCATTTCCGTATTGGATTTTTTGATCAGGAATTACGTTTTTTGGAGGTGGAAAAAAGTCTCCTGCATTGGGTCAATGACGGCTTGATGGCTATTTTCTTTTTGCTCGTAGGGCTTGAAATAAAGCGTGAACTTGTCACCGGTGATTTATCGACACGCTCAAAAGCGACTCTGCCAATTCTTGCAGCCGTAGGCGGTATGCTTGTGCCCGCACTTATCTATGTAGGGTTTAATCACGCGACGCCGGAAACTATGTCCGGCTGGGCCATTCCGGGTGCAACGGATATTGCCTTTGCTTTGGCCGTTCTATCACTTTTAGGTAGTCGCGCACCGATCTCTCTCAAAGTTTTCTTGACTGCAATCGCCATCATCGATGATCTTGGAGCCATTGTTATCATCGCGCTTTTTTATGCCGACGGACTGCATCCGAATGCTTTCCTCTTCGCCCTGTTACCGATCACCGGGCTCTTCCTCTTGAACCGTTCTGGATATTTGGGCAGAGGGGCCTATTTACTATTAGGGATTATATTATGGCTTGCCGTGCTTAAATCCGGCGTTCATGCGACCATGGCGGGTGTGATCACCGCTCTATTCATTCCCGTTCGTGTGAGTGATGATCGCCGCTCTCCTGCCAGCCGTCTCGAGTACGATCTTCATCCATGGGTCACGTTCTTGATCCTGCCATTGTTCGGTTTTGCCAACGCCGGTGTTTCATTCCAAGGTATGGGTTTAGATATTCTTTCCAGTCCGGTCGTGTTGGGTATTATGCTGGGCCTATTCATCGGGAAGCAAATTGGCGTGTTCGGGGTCAGTTGGTTGGCGGTAAAATTCGGCCTTTGTGAAAAACCCCAAGGCACAAGCTGGGCCCAGATTTATGGTGTTTCCTTATTGTGCGGTATTGGCTTTACGATGTCGCTTTTCATAGGCGGATTAGCATTTGTAGGAGTGGAACAGCAGGCGACCGTACGGCTGGGTGTTTTGCTAGGGTCTGTTCTTTCGGCGGCGGTGGGCTATATGGTTCTTAGATCGACCACCAGTAAGGCCATACACCATGAAAACTATTAAAATAACGCTTCTCTTTTTATGTATGGCTTTCCCAGTTTACGCACAGGAGTCTACGCCTATGTCTACAGCCAAAACCTATCAAAAAACAGATGAAGCGGTCGATAAATTGACCGATATGCAAAAATACGTAACCCAACACGAAGGCACGGAAAAGCCATTTGAAAACGAATACTGGGATAACCACGAAGAAGGTATTTATGTTGATGTGGTGAGTGGCGAGCCTTTGTTCTCCTCGACCGATAAATTCGACTCTGGCACAGGTTGGCCCAGCTTCACCAAGCCCATAACCGACCACAATGTAAAAACAAAGACGGACACCAAATTATTCATGCAACGCACGGAAGTACGCTCCTCTTCGGGAGATTCTCATTTGGGCCATGTCTTTTCGGATGGACCAAAAGAACATGGCGGCCAAAGGTTTTGCATAAACTCCGCCGCTTTGAAATTTATTCCGAAAGATAAGCTGGAAGAGCAAGGATATGGAGAATATTTATCCCTTTTTAACCAATCTACGGCTAAATAGACGGGAATAAACCTTCCAAGGGGGGATCTCCCATGTCTTCAATTACACCTTACAAAATCCATGGTTCTATCGTCGATATGACGGGTGATGGGGTTTGGCCACATATGTCTGCTGAAATCCGCGGACAATTGATTGCGCCATTCTTTCAAGTGGATTGGAAGGTACATGATATTTCCCTTCAGGCTCGCGACAAAACGAACGACGCCGCATTGGAAAATGCAATTGCCGATTTGAAATCACATAAGGCCGCCATCAAAGGCCCGACCATTACACCGAACAAGGAAGAGACAGCAAAATTCGGCCTATCCAAACAATGGGATTCGCCGAACGGCATCATCCGCCGTGCAATCAATGGTGCCGCCATCTTGCGCAATACAATTGAAATCAAGGGAATGGATAAATTCGCACCACTTATGAATGATGTGACAATTGTTCGTCAGGCTGTGGGCGGAATTTACGGCGCGCCAAACGTTTCCATACCGGGCCGTGGTAAATTGAAAGTCGTTTTCGAAGGCGAAGACGGCTCCACGCAGACAATCATTGAAAACCGCAAAGTCGATAGCGGCGTTGCGCTTCTGACAACGGAAACAGATAGTTCCATAAAAGACTACGCCCATGCACTGTTCCAACAAGCATTGGCTATGCATAAATCCGTTATCTTTGCCGGTAAAGACACGATCAACCCGACTTACGATGGTCGCTTTATCGAGATATTCAATCAAATCTTCAAAGAATCCTACGCCGATAAATTCCACGCAGCGGGTCTGAACTTTAACGACAAAGTTCAATTGATTGACGCTGTTGTTTCTAAAATCCCGCAAGGAAAAATGAACGGCATGATCATCGCGCTCAAAAACTATGACGGTGACGTTGTCTCCGATCAGGTTGCCGGTGAACACAAATCACTGGGCTTGATGGACTCCACGCTTGTATCGGCTGATGGGACATTGCTTGCTGATCCGCCGCACGGAACCGCGCCGGACCTTGAATCCGCATGGCATGAAAAACAAATTCTTCTGGCCAATCCGGCTGCACACATCTTTGCCTATGCCGAAGCAATTCGTCACAAGGCCGAATTGAACGGTCAACAAGAGGGCGTGGAGCTTGCCAAAAAATTGAAGCTGGCTGTGGTTGCAACGATTGAGGCTGGTTTGAAATCCGGTGCTCTAACAGGCGATCTTGCGAAAGACAGATCCAAAGCCATCAATGGTCAGCAATTCATTGCGAATGTGCGTGATGTGTATGCGGATATGATTGTACCCGCAGGTGCCGCTCAAGCCGCAGCACGCTAATAAAGAATTCGGGAAACCAATATAGAAGGGACCGCCGAGGTAATAAGGCGGTCTTTTTTATTTTGACTTCGCGGACTTAACCGTATTCTGCAACAGGCACGCAATTGTCATGGGACCGACGCCGCCGGGAACGGGCGTAATCGCACCAGCCACTTTAACGGCCTCATCATAATCTACATCACCGACCAGTTTGCCCGTTTCAAGGCGATTGATGCCCACATCGATCACAATCGCGCCGGACTTGATCCAATCACCTTTGACCATTTTTGGCCGGCCAACAGCGGCAACCAAAATATCGGCCTGACGACAAATTGCCGGAAGGTCTTTCGTTTTTGAATGCGCCGTGGTCACTGTGCAGTTCTCTGCGATTAACAATTGCGCCATTGGTTTTCCAAAGAGAAGGGAGCGACCGATAACAACGGCGTTCATTCCTGTCAGGTCTTTTTTGACCGACTTGATCAATTCCAGCGATCCTTGTGGCGTGCAGGGAACCATGCCGCTTTTTTCTCCGGCAACCAATTTCCCCGCATTGATGAATGTCAAACCATCAACGTCTTTTTCAGGCGCTATGCTTTGAATTAATTCATCGGAATTCAAATGCTCAGGCACAGGAAGCTGCAACAGAATTCCATGCACGGTCGGATTTACGTTGAAATTTCTGATCGCATGGCGCACGTCCTGCTGGGTCGATTTTGCAGGCATATGATGCTCATAGCTTTCGATGCCGACTTCTAGGCAAGCCTTGATCTTGTTCCCTACGTAAACTTCGCTGGCGGGATCGTTGCCGACCAGAATAACGGCAAGGCCGGGCTGAATACCTTTGCTTTTTAATTCGGAAACGTCACGCGCGACATTTTTACGAATATCTGCTGCGATTTTTTTACCTTCGATGATCTGTGCATCCGCCATGATTAAACCTTAGAAGAAAACGCTGACGACGATGCTTTGAAGAAGATAGATACCGAAAATAAGAATGATCGGGGTGATATCGATTCCTGCAATCGGAGGAATAACTTTTCTGAGCGGCGTGTAAACCGGCGCGGTGATCTTATCGACTAGGCGCACGAAATTGGCTGCTTGCGGGTTTCTGATATTGATGACCTCGAAAGCGATCAGCCAGCTCAGGATAACTTGCGCGATAATAATCCAGAAACAGACATCGAGAAGGAAGAGGAGGATCTGGCCGATAATGGGCATACGCGACTTTCCAAATGAAATAAGGTTAATTCAAAAATTACGATCTTTAGGTTATACTCTATAACGGCGCAGCGCAAAAGGGGATTACGTCTTGATTGGATTGGATTATTTAGTGGCCGGTTATTTCCATCTGGCCGCGGCTGACATCAAATGTCAGTTGAAGAAGGCGCCAGAGATCCACGTCGCCGCCTCGGATACCAAGGTCAAATACGACCACACGCAAACACAAGCCCAACTCGATAATTTCGGTGTCGATACCGTATCCCCCTATGGCAAGAACGTGCAAACCCATGTCGGCGGTTTGATGAGCGGAGAAGTCAGCGTCTCCAGCAATGTGCGTATCATGCAGGAAACCTACCCACGCATGGATGCTGGTTGTCTTTATGTTGATAGCGTGAAGGTCAATGTGCACATCAACCCCACCATCTACATTGCGCGTGAATATCAAAAAACGGGCTGTTTATATAAAGAAATCATGATCCACGAGAAAAAACATATTCAGGTGGATCGTATGATCGTCAACAAATACACCAATCTGATCGTCAAAGGTCTGGATGCCGCTTTGAAGAAAATCGGTTATGCGCACGGGCCTTATCGCGCTGGCCAGTTGAGCAGCGAGCAGGCGAAGATTCAAACCTACGCTCAACAAGTCATCCGCCAGTATGCCGACCAGATGAGCAAGGAGCGTCAGAAGCTTCAACAAGACGTAGACAGCTTGCAAGAATACGAGCGCGTTCAGGCTCAGTGCCGCGGTAAGAAATAGCCATCCTTTTTATAAAGCATAGAAAAACCGCTGCTCTGGAGAGAAAGCAGCGGTTTAATTCATAACGGTTGGCTACCGGTTGGAAACTTGCAGGAGAAGGAGGAATGACCGGTATGATTATAGGATCGCCCCCAAATGTGGCATAAATTTGGGCGATGTGAGGTTTTGTAGAGAAAATCATAGTGCATTGAAAATAAACAATATTTTATAAAAACTTGCTTAAGTTTTTAAAATTCCATAACCATACGCGTTATGGCGGCAAATACTAGGACTCTGGAATATCTTCAAAGGGGCGTAAACAACCTGATCGAGCATGGCTCTTTCAGGAACGGAAGCCCGTTCCGCCCCACGCAACATGATGCTCTTTATGCTTACCGCGATTACCTATCCAACGAAGATCTTTTACCGGAAGAAAAAATAAAAGGTTTCTTTGAATTGCCGACGGGGATAGGCAAGACGGCTTTGTTTCTTTCCATTCTTGATGAAGCGCATAGGGTTGCTCGCGCGGAAAAAGATCATCTTCGTGCCATGGTCGTTGTTCCAACGATAACGTTACTACAGCAAATGAAGGGCCATGAAGGAGAAAAAGGCGATATCGAGAAATGGGCACCGGATTATCTGGATACAGTTGGTTTTTATGGAGGAAAAGATCGACAGCTTGGAAAAGAGCTGACCGTTATCAGCTATAATTCATGGGTCACCCTGATGGAGCAGGGGAAGATCAGTTCTTCAAATTATGACATCGTTGTATCCGATGAAGCGCACCGAGGCACTTCGGATCGCCGCATCGCTACAAAATTCAATGCCTTTTCAAATGGCACGGCGCAAATTGCCTTCACGGCCACGGCGCGTTTTGATGATGAAAAATCGGTGGAACAGTCTCATGGTCGTGAAATTTTTGCACGAAGCCTTCCTGATGCAATTCGGCTTGATGAGCTTGCGGCCTATATCCAGACGCAACTTCATATCATCCGCGTAAAGCCGTTGGAAAAGAAGGCAGAATTCGAAGAGGCCGCAGATTCTAATTCCGGCCTGCGTACAGGTATGCGTCAGGAAGCATGGATGCGCAATATGGTGAAATTATTCCGTGAAGGTCGTGACGCTCACACGGGTGATCTCTTGTCTGATAACAAGGCCGGATTTTATATTGCCGATACGGCCATGGCAGACCGCACGGCGGCCTTGTTGAATGCGGATAAAGAACTTATGCGCCGTGCGAAAAAAACGCGGGTGCAAGGCGGTGGCTGTGTCCATTCATTCGAATCTTTCTTCGAAAGAAAAAGACCAACGAATGCTGGATTTCAAGCGGGGAAAATATATGGCCTGCGCCAGCGATTCCATGATGAAGGAAGGGTTCGATGACCCGACCCTTAAAACGGTGTTCGATTATCCGCGCTCATCGCTGGTTGATAAGTCACAGATTATCGGTCGTGCGGCTCGCAAATGGTTTAACGAAGCCAAAGATCGCTACGAAGGGGCAACTTTTGTCGATACGATTGTATATGTAGGCTCCGATGATCCGGACGAAGACGATAGAATCAAAAACAATGCCATTCGCAATGCGACTATGGCGTGGTCAGTACTCGAAGGGGCGGTTATTTTTTCACCAAAGGAAGAGATGCGTCCTCGCCCAAATGGACTTGAAGGTGGAGGTGGCGCAGTTGTGCCTATCTTTGGTGAAGATGTTGAAAGCTTCATTACCCTTGAAGAAGTGCGGGCTATTTATGCAGAGCAGAAAAGGTTGATTGCGGGAAATAATATTCCATACACTGAAGAGATGTATAATCATCTTAAAGAGGCTATTGATAGAGCCAAGATTAGCTATCCAAAGCTTTTAAGTTCGATCAAAAATCTTCCTACTTCTATCAATGTGGACAAAATTAAAAATTGGCTAAGAACTACAGATAGAGCCTCTACTGTAGTGAAAGAAGAATGGGATTTAGTCTTAAGTGCTGCTCAAGCATTTAAAGAAAGTGAACTCATAACATTAACCAAAGAAATGAGAGCAGAGTTTAGAGGGTTAGCCGATAGGGTAAAAACCCCTCAAAAAACTTATGTGTCTATCCTTAAAGATAGTGACTTAGGCAGTTGTATAAAAAGCGCAAGAATTTGGTACAATCCAAATTATTCAATTGCGCGTGTCAAGAAACATGAATGGCATTGTGTAATTAATGCACTCGCTCCACACGATCGAATTGTTCTAACACAAGAAATGCGTCTTGATTTGAGACGAGAGGCTGAGCGGGTGGGATTAGGTCCATTATCCATATCAAAAGTTATGGGTGATGGTAGGATCAATGAGGCAAAAATTAGGGCATGGATGCATTTAAAAAGCGCAATTAAAACGGTAGTTATAGCCGAATGGGATTTGGTACTTGGATTGATGAAGAACTTACCAGACAAAAAAGCCCCCAAGTCTGCTGATCATCCGGTTCTATCCCTTTAAAACCGCCCTTTAATTTAACAGAAGGTGGTCTCTAGGTGCCATTATTTGCATTGCACCCGTCTGTATTAACCACTTTTTATCCAATCCCACCCCATGATAGACTGTTCGCGACGCAATTCGCGCGCGTTTTCCTTAATAAATCAACCAGTTAAGAACGATTCTCAAAAGGACTTTCCATCATGGCACGCACAGGTCAAGACACGCTCAAAGCCCGTAAAACACTCAACGTCGACGGCAAGAGCTACGATTACTTTTCGCTAAAGGCAGCGGAAGCCAAATTCGGCGATATCTCGAAACTGCCTTTCACGCTGAAAGTTCTTTTGGAGAACATGCTTCGTTTCGAAGATGATCGCTCCGTCACAGTGAATGATGTGCAAGCTGTCGTTGATTGGCAGAAAAATAAAAGATCAGACGCAGAGATCGCGTATCGTCCGGCCCGCGTGCTGATGCAGGACTTTACAGGCGTTCCAGCCGTTGTTGATTTGGCCGCTATGCGCGAAGCCACGGCAAAGCTCGGCGGCGATGCGCAGAAAATTAATCCGCTTTGTGCTGTTGATCTCGTGATCGACCACTCTGTGATGGTCAATGAATTCGGATCACCTGTTGCGTTTCAGAACAACGTGATCGAAGAATTCAAACAAAATATCGAACGCTACCAGTTTTTGCGCTGGGGCCAGAAAGCCTTCAATAATTTCCGCGTTGTTCCTCCGGGCACGGGTATCTGTCACCAAGTGAACCTCGAATATCTTGGCCAGACAGTCTGGGTTGAAAAGGATCAGTTAGGTAAAGAAGTTGCGTTCCCAGATACTCTTGTTGGTACGGACTCGCACACAACCATGATCAACGGTCTTGCCGTTCTGGGGTGGGGCGTGGGCGGTATCGAAGCTGAAGCAGCGATGCTCGGCCAGCCTGTCTCTATGTTGATCCCAGAAGTTATCGGCTTCAAGATCACAGGAAAAATGAAAGAAGGTACAACAGCGACCGACCTCGTGCTAATGGTTACGCAGATGCTGCGTAAAAAAGGTGTTGTGAACAAGTTCGTCGAATTCTACGGCGATGGTCTTGATCACATGACATTGGAAGATCGCGCGACGATCGCCAACATGGCACCAGAATATGGTGCGACGTGTGGATTCTTCCCGGTCGACGATGAAACAATCCGTTTCTTACGTTTTACAGGCCGCGACGAAGCACGCTGCAAACTCGTCGAAGCTTATGCGAAAGAGCAGGGGATGTGGCGCACGAAAGGCCATGAACCTGTCTTTACAGATACGCTCTCACTGGATCTATCGGAAGTGGAACCATCCATTGCCGGTCCAAAACGTCCGCAAGACAGAATTCTTTTGAAAGATGCAGCACCGAATTTCGCCACGCTAGAAACATCCGGCAAAGCTATTCCGGTGGAAGGCGCCGATCATACACTCACCGATGGTGATGTCGTGATCGCGGCGATTACGTCTTGTACGAACACATCGAACCCATCAGTTATGGTGGCGGCTGGACTTGTTGCGAAGAAAGCACATGAGCTTGGACTAACGCGTAAGCCTTGGGTAAAGACATCGCTCGCACCCGGATCGCAGGTTGTGACTGATTATCTGAACAAAGCTGATCTTTCCAAACACCTCGATGCTATTGGATTTAACCTTGTCGGTTATGGTTGCACCACCTGTATCGGTAACTCTGGTCCATTGCCGGAACCAATCTCCAATGCCGTTGTTGCCGGTGATTTAACGGTGGCGGGCGTTCTGTCCGGTAACCGTAACTTCGAAGGCCGTATCAACCCGCACGTAAAGGCAAACTATCTGGCGTCTCCGCCGCTGGTTGTGGCTTATGCGATTGCCGGTTCAATGAAGATCAATCTGTTTACAGATGCACTTGGCAAAGACAAAAACGGCAAGAATGTTTTCTTGAAAGACATCTGGCCGTCCAATAAGGAAGTGCAGGACACTGTTGCCCAGTGTTTGACGCCTGAAATGTTCAAGAGCCGTTATTCCAATGTGTTCTTAGGGCCTAAAGAATGGCAAGACATCAAAGGCGCGGCGAATTCCGAAACCTACAGCTGGGACAACACGTCCACATACGTTCAAAACCCACCTTACTTTGATGGTATGAGCGCGAAAGCTGGCAACACTATTTCGAACATCAAGGGTGCGAAATTGATGGCTCTGTTCGGTGACTCGATCACGACGGACCACATCTCGCCTGCAGGTTCGATCAAAAAAGACTCGCCAGCCGGTAAATATCTGATCGAAAATGGCGTGCAGCCGATTGATTTCAACTCCTACGGCGCGCGCCGCGGGAACCACGAAGTCATGATGCGTGGTACGTTCGCCAACATCCGTATCAAGAATGAACTGCTCGGTGGCAAGGAAGGTGGCTTCACACGCTACAAAGGTGAAGAAATGCCGATCTATGATGCTTGTATGAAATATCAGGCTGACAACACGCCGCTGGTCGTGATCGCCGGTAAGGAATACGGCACGGGATCATCGCGTGACTGGGCCGCGAAGGGCACGACATTGCTCGGCGTTAAGGCCGTAGTTGCTGAAAGCTTCGAGCGCATCCACAGATCGAACCTTGTTGGTATGGGCGTTGTTCCATTGGTCTTCAAGGACGGCATGACACGCGCTGATCTACACTTAACTGGTGAAGAAACGTTTGATGTGACGGGCCTTGAAGGCGATTTGAAACCGCTTCAGGATGTAACGCTGACGATCACACGCGCCGATGGCAAGAAAGAAGAGCACAAGCTTCTTTGCCGTATCGATACTGCAGACGAGATCGACTACATGAAGAATGGTGGAATCTTGCACTACGTCTTGCGTGATCTCGTATCGGCAAAATCCGCTGCTGCGTAAGAAAGAAAAAGATAAAAGGAAAGGCGGGATGATCTCCCGCCTTTTTTATTAGGTGATCCAATCGCGGGCGTTTAGCTCACCACTGGCTATTTTGGCATCGATCTGGGGTTTTAATATTTTGAGCGCGGCAGATTCCGCTTCGCGAACCATTTGTGGAAAATTTGGGCGATCAGGGCGGTAATTGATAAAATATTTCCGCTCGATCATTTCGATGGCGGTGGTCAGGCTAATGAGTCTTTCAGAGCCGCGTTTACCTTTGCGATCTTCGTCGGAGAATTTTTCCAGTAACCCGACTTCTCTTTTCCTGTTGGCTAGACCAACGGCAAAGGCAAGCTGAACACCTTCTAAAAACGCCGCAGACGCCGTAAGGATCGTGGGTATGCGAACATCATCGCCGGTTTTCTTTTTCTTCACCGTGCAATTGAATGTGGTTTTCTTGTTTGCGCCGCGCAGAATGACTCCGCATTTCGCTTCTTCCGGTTTGATGGAAACGATCAGGGCGATGTTGGAATCGTGCTCTATCTTCATGGTCTTCCCGGCCTGTTGGAAAGCTTGTTCCGCAAATACAACCGATTGCGTATATTCCTGATTGCTGACGGAATCGCATTTTTCGATGATGTCGAGAAAGGGGTGGCGTTCGCCATATTCAAAAATCGCACGGCCTTTATGATAGATTGCGGCCCAGATATCAGGGTTCCAGTCTCTTTCATATCCTTTGAAAACATCATTCCAAAGAATATCCCATTGGAAAGCGGTACCGCGCTTCATGATCGGGCCGCGTTCGAAATACTCTTTCGAGATAGCGGCACACAAGCGAACGCAGCTATGCATATTCTGTGTGCGGACGATAAAGGTTTCAGGCTCTTCGTTTTTGACCGGCGAAACAAGCGGTAGCGACATACGGTTGCTCAAGGCTATGACCGGCGGAATATCGGATAAATCGCCCGCAGGATCGCGCAGGACGAATTTTTCACGAAGCAGTGTGGACTTGAATTCCGGTACCATGGAACGAGTCTACCACAAGCTTTTAAGTGATTGAATTGTTTTTGCTTTATGCCGCAAATGCCAGATCGAAAGACATTGCAGGTTTGAAAGATGGGCGGAAAGTCTCGCGCTCTGTTTCTGCGATGGATTTGCGGGCGAAGTCATTGCTCAGGCTTTTCTTCTGGCCCAGTCTGTAACGGTCTTCGTAAACTTCGTTGGCAACTTCAGCAACTTCCCACGCTTGCTCAACACCTGTACCAAAAGCCATACCCATGAAAGCTTGGCAAAGTGCCATGCCGAACAGGCTGTCCGTTGCTGTGTTCTTTTGCTGTGTTTGTTTGCGTTGTTCCATGCCCCCACAGTACAGGGTGGGGGTAAAGGGCTGTTTAAATTTACATACAATTTTATGCGATTGTTTGGGTCATAAAAAAGGCCCTTGGAAAGGGCCTAATTATTGAAGAGCGCGTCGATATCGTCTTGGCTGGAACCACTTTTGGTTAAGGAAGTGTTACTATTTTCGGCCGCCGCTTGCAGTGTTTCGGCGCCGATGCCCATACCTTCCAGCGTAGAACTGATACGGTCTTCAATCTCGCTGATACTGTCTAGTGTCTTACGTATACGCTGGCCCGCAATGTCCTGAAAGGAACAGGCAATCATAATGTTTTGAACGCTCTCACGAAGCTCCTGAAGGGCCTTTTCGCGGCTTTCCGGGGCATTCCAAAGCTCTGGGTCTTCAGAATAAAGCAGGGCGTTCATTTTATCGGAACAATCCAGAATGGTGTTGGCTGCCTTGGAAGTGTCTGCAATGACGGCCTCTAGCTCCACACCTGTATTGGCTGGCGTTGAGCCGTCTCCGCTGAAGGATATGGCATTTACAATGCCCAATATCTCACCGAAGCGTTTGGCCATGCCGTCTTCAGACATGTCGATCTGTTGGGAGGTCGCGTTGATCTCCATCGAGATTTCATCGAAACGACGCTTTATAAACGTTTCCATCGTGCCGAGCTGTTGGAGCAGCGTCGCCATGTTATGCGCCACAGAGGCGACGTGATCGCTCTCATGTTCCGGTTTCTGAAGATGGATGGCTTTTTCCAAGATTGTGCCCTGCGAAATAGAATGTTTCAGGTTCTATGCTAATCAAAAATGGTTAATAAATTTATACCTCCAGTGCTTTGTTATCTTTACACAATCTTTACCATCTTCACGATTTTTAAAGATTTCCACGCGATAGTATCGCCTAGGAGAAATGTATGCCTAGGGAAGACCGCCGTATCATTTTTGATTTAGAAGAACTGCTCAAGGCGATCTATCTCTTGAATGGTATGAAATCCTTGCCGCCGCCGCCATCCGGTGTCATCGGCGATGTCGCTGGTAGCTTAGAAAACCCCACCGAAGTGAATATCGTTTTTAAAGGCCATGCGAACAGTCCGGAAGAACCCATTCGTTATAAAAAGGATTTTGTGATCGCTGCCCTCATGACTTTCTGTCACGATATCGGCATACCGTTGCCAAAAGGGGCGAATAAAACACTTGAGATGGAATCAGAACAAATTGTTCTACGAGTTCAAAGACTGCGTTAAGCTTAGTTTATAAATCTTTCTTTTTAATCCAAAAAACTTCTCCACTTGAGTTTTCCGTGTCGATCCACAGAAACGGTGTGCGAGGATAGGCTTTTTCCAGATCGGGACCGCAACGCCCCAACTCACAAAGCATACCGCCGCCATCGTTCAAATGACTTTTCGCGTCCTTCATGATGCGGTGGACGATATCCAGACCATCATGACCGGCGGCCAACGCCATAGCAGGTTCATGCCGGAATTCTTCGGGCAGATCATCCATACCTTCCTGATCAACATAAGGCGGATTGGTCAGAATGAGGTCGTAGCTTTTGCCCACAAGCGGGGCGAACAAATCACCTTCGTAGATTGTTACGCGGCCCCCAAGATCATGATCGGCGACGTTCCTGCGGGCGACTTCGAGGGCTTCCGAAGATAGATCGACGATATCCACCTTGGCATTCGGGAAGATATGCGCGGCAACGATCCCGAGGCATCCGGAGCCGGTACACAGGTCCAAAACGCTTGTAATCGCGTCATAATCACACACCTGCGAAAACCCGTCTTCCTTGCACAATATCTCGGCAATAAAGGATCTGGGCACGATAACGCGTTCATCCACGTAAAAAGGAAAGCCCTGAATATAGGCCTTATTCAAAAGGTAGGGGGCGGGCAGGCGTGTGGCGATACGATCATCGACCAGTTTCAAAAGACGCTGCCGTTCGGATGGTGTGGGCTTATACTCCAGATGCGGTTCCAATATATCGATGGGAAGGCCTAACCCTTCGAGGGCCATAAACACCGCTTCATCGATTTCATTGTCGGTGCCATGCCCGTAGACCAGATCTGATTCGCTGAATCGATTGATCGCATATTCGATGAAATGGGACAGGGTGAAAGAGTTTTCCACCGTCAAATCGTGCTTTTTCGAAGGTTCTGTCATTTTATTCATGAAATGTTTTTAGCACAAGAAAGCGCGAAAACACAGTGTTTGCAGGCTTCTAAATACCTCTGCAAGACAGAAATATGCGTTTTTTCCCCGTGTTTATTGTGTTTTTGTGCATTTTGATGATTGCGTTTTCGAAAATGAGTTCTAAGATGACGATACTCTGAAACTTTTGAGAAGGAACTAAAACTATGGCTGCAAAAGCTAAAGCGAAAGCAAAAAAAGCCCCTGCGAAAAAAGCACCGGCTAAAGCAAAGAAAGCCCCTGCGAAAAAAGCAGCTCCTAAAGCTGCTGCGAAACCGGCAAAGTTCGTTTCCGCTGCAACAGGTGACGTTGTTACACTGAAGCAACTGGCAACAGACCTGTCCCAACTGCACCAACTGCCGAAAAAGCAGTCGGAAGCCGTTCTGACGGACCTGATCGCTCACATCACAAAGCACATCAAGCGTGGCGCAAAAGTTCGCGTTCCGGGCTTTGGTATCCTGATGGTCAAGAGAACTTCCGCACGTATGGGCCGTAACCCAGCAACGGGCGCAACGATCAAAATCCCAGCCAAAAAGAAAGTGGCTTTCCGCGTCTCCAAAGACCTGAAAGCAGCTGTTCTCTAGGATTTAAGCTAATTTTACAAAATCGCCTCTGGAAACAGGGGCGATTTTTTTATGGCGTCATTCCTTGTGGAGCTTCTTCAAGATGATATGCATACCGGCGACCACGCTGACCCAGAGCGCAATGCCGAGCCCGAGATACAGATAGGTTTCAGGTGTAGGGTTCAGCAGGATTTTGGTCAGGCTGTCGCCCACAATCCCGCGCGCTATCGCACCGGGCAAAAGTGAGAGCAGCGTGCCGGTGAAAAAGGTTGCGAATGTGATGGATGACAATCCGCCTATAATGTTGGTAACGAAAAAAGGCGGCGCGGGGAGCATATGCACGAGCATCGGTCCGGCGATGCCGCTCTTGCGAAGCATCTTATCAACCTTGGCGAGCATGGGTTGCTTGAGCCATTCTTTGCCACCCTTGTGTTGGCGAATGTAATACCCGATTCCAAAATACACCGACACATTGAGCATCGCGCCGACAAGCGCGTAAACAATACCCCATAATCCGAACACGATCGCGCAGACGAGGTTGAGCAGGATCACCGGAAACAGCACGAGGCTTCCAAGAACATAAGTGACGCACACCAGAGGTAGCGCCCATGGCGTCCCGCGCGCCTTGGTTAAAAACGCTTCTAGCATATCACGCCACGCGGCTTCATCTTCATAGGCGAGTGCGGCAAGCCCGCCGAGCATCGCCAGCACAGATACGCACGCGAGCGCGGTAAGCCATGGTTTGGCTTTATCGCTGGTGAGGGTGGCGGCAAGATTCATTTAAAAGACCCCTTATAGGATAAGAGGTTATAGCACGCGTCCGGTAGGGTTTGGAATGGATGGTTGCACAGGCGCGATCAGGTTCAATCCGCGGACAGGCTCATGCCCGCGAACGGGGAAACGTTCTCGCATCTTGTTCTCTCGGCGGGCGTCTATGGCTGGCGTGGCATGAGGGCAATTGAGCAGACGTTTGTCATCAAAAAGTCGGGAAGGTGGTGTGGGAATATTTTTGTCCATCATACGTCGCCAACCAGCCAGAGCACTCGAAAGTTCCAGTCCCGTTAACGTTTGTCTAGTTCGTTCCACGAAATTTTTTTTCCATTCATCCCTTTCGCTCAAACAGACATAAAAAAGGCGTGAGGGGGCGTTGCGCGTTTTGCGGTTTATGAGAGTGGCCATGCCCATAATAGGACTATATTCCTCTATCTGTCAAGAAGCGTTTTATGAGAGCTTGTCCCAAGGGTATAGGCGTTATGTCACTAAAGTATGATTGGGTAGACCGAAACAAAAAGAACGTGAGCGACCATTTGCGTGGCCTTTTGAGCGCGCATTTCAAACCCAAGACACTCCACACCCTCATTCCTGAATCAAAGCCGGAAATACGCGCTTTCGCGCCACAAGGAATTTAGCGATGGGCGAGGTCATGCTGCTCAGCGATTTCCGCACCGTCAGTTATGACGACATCCATCGCGAATGTAGGAGAGATTTATCCCGAATTGTCGATTTGATTTGCACCTATGGCAAAAGGGACGCGAGCTATGTCTTTCTCGACGTGCCCGTCATGAACAAGCTTGAAAAATATGAACTGGATCATGCGCGCCATGGAATGATGGAACGGCACGAAGAACAGCAACGGATTTCAGACCTGATGGGCTGTGTGGTGGCGTTCGAGAGGGTCAGCATAGCAAGCCGGTGGATGGGGAATTTCGCGCATCTGGATTATAAAAACATCACGCCCCATAACATCCCGCGTCTGGAACGGGCGGCGGACAGGATGGAAGATGGATTATATGATGTGATCATAGCGCAAAAATACAGGCCGGCCGCGCAAGCGGTGTTGCAGATCAGTGCCGTAACATATGACAGGGTCGAGCGTATTTACCGCGCATGGTCGCCGGTGATGGGATAGGGCGGACAAAGCCTTGTTCAAAAATATTCTAATATTCTAATATTTTTTTCAAAAATTTTTTCAAAAAAAGTGAACCGGAAAGGGCTGAGCCCCGTATGACAGATATGAACCGGGAAACGCCCGTTTGGGGTTTTTCGGAATTTAAACCAAACCTTGCTTAACGTAAAAAGGAGGCAACTATGAACTTACTCGCATTATCCCCCCTCATGCGCTCGACGGTCGGGTTCGACCGTTTCAACGATGTGTTCCAGATGCTGGAAAGCGCGGATGAACGTTTTGATGCGTATCCGCCCTATAACATCGAAAAACTGGGCGAAGACGATTATAAAATCGTGATGGCGGTGGCGGGGTTCACCCTCAACGACCTGAACATCACGGCGGAAAATGAAAACCTCACCGTATCCGGCAAGCGCGAAGAAAAAGAAGAAGGAAAAACATTCCTTCACCGCGGTATCGCCGCGCGCGCCTTTACGCGCACCTTCCGTCTCGCCGATCATATCAAGGTGACGGGCGCGGACATGGCCGATGGTCTTTTGACCATTCATCTGGTGCGCGAAGTACCCGAAGAAGCCAAGCCCCGCATGATCCCGATCAATGGAGCCACAAAGGCGATTGAAGGGAAGAAAGCGAATTAACAATCTTCCTGTTGTTTCCTGTTCCTAGGAAAACCAAACAGCCCGTCATGAAAATGGCGGGCTGTTTTATTTAAGGAAGAATTAAATTATTCAGCTGAAGCCATTTCTAAAATATCGAGATAGGCTTGAAATACATATTTTTTATTTCTCGTATTTTGAGTTATCTCTTTTAAAATACCTAATTCTTCAAAATCATTTAACAAATCATAGGTATATTTTTTACTTTTTTTGAATTTCGTTTGTATGTATTTCGCATCTAAAACAGGTGTTTTAAATAAGTGATACAGTATTTCTGATGGGGCATGTACTTTATTTTTCCCATACTTATCATAAAGCTTATTAAAGCAGTTTGATGATAGATTGCTGATTTTGTCGGTCAGTGCAATGGCATCCTTACATGTTTCAATGACGCCTGTGAGGAAAAATTTTAACCACTCTTCCCATGTTCCATTATCATGCAAAGATTGCAAATGAGCGTCATAGTCCTTCTTATTCTTTTTAAAGAAATATGAGAGATACAAAACAGGCTTATCAATTATTTTTTCTTTAAATAATTGCATGGTTATGAGAAGTCTTCCTGCCCTTCCATTTCCATCATAGAATGGGTGTATGGTTTCAAATTGAGCATGAATTAATGCGATTCTTATTAAAGGAGGTAATCCTGTATTCTCTTTTTTAATAAAAGATTCTAAATCGTTTAAGCAATCAGTCATCTCTAGCGGACTTGGTGGAACAAAGTCCGCTGACGCTGGATTGTAAGAAACTCCGCCTACTTGATTTTGAGTTTCTCTAAATTTTCCCGGCTCTTTTTCAGGTTGGTGCTTGATGAGTTGCTCATGAATAGTTCTTATGAACCACAAGCTAATATCTGTATCCTCTAGAATAGATATGCCTTTTTGCAAGGCCTCCAAATAATTTTTAATATCATCGGTATCTTTTGGCGCATTCTGTCGTTCGACACCCGCTTGATCTTCCATTACATCTCGGATTGATGCTTTTGTGCCTTCTATTTGACAGGAAAATTCAGCTTCTTTATTGATGTATGTAGAAATAAAAAGTCGATCATGTGGTAATTGATTACATTTAATGCCAAGCTCTGACAAATACCGTTGAGCTTCCATTCCTAAAAACATAAGTTTTTCATCGTAGTTTATTTTTGGCGGCAACGGATTGGGCACGAAGTACCAATAATTGCCATTGCTATGATTGGCCTCAATATATTGACCAGATGGTGTTACTTTAGGATCGCTCATTGTCTAATGCGGTGCAATATGGGTTCAATGGGTAACTTAGAGTTACCTTAGATAGGCTCTTAGTAGTCCAAAACAACCTATTTGGAAACTATAAATTTTTGTAGTTTTTAAAAAGTTAATAAAGGAAACTATAGAATATTGTGGAAAATTAATAGGTTAAGAGGAACCTATTTCTCATCCCCCATTTTAAGCGCGGCGATAAACGCGCTTTGCGGGATTTCGACATTCCCGTACTGGCGCATTTTGAGTTTACCCTTCTTCTGTTTCTCCAGAAGTTTGCGCTTACGCGTGGCATCGCCGCCGTAACATTTCGCGGTAACGTCTTTGCGCATGGCGGAGATATCTTCGCGCGCGATAAATTTCGCGCCGATCGCAGCCTGAATGGCGATTTTAAACATCTGGCGGGGGATTAATTCCTTTAATCGCTCGCACATGCCGCGGCCACGACGCTCCGCTTGCGATCTGTGCACCACCATCGACAGCGCATCGACAGGTTCGGCATTCACCAAGATATCCATCTTGATTAGATCACCTTCTTCGTAACTATCCAGCGCGTAATCGAACGACGCGTAACCGCGGCTGATCGATTTCAAGCGATCATAGAAATCGAACACCACTTCGTTGAGCGGCAATTTATAAACCAGCATGGCGCGGGAACCGACATAGGTCAGCTCGATCTGCGTTCCGCGGCGTTCCTGACACAACTGCAGCAACGATCCGACATATTCATCCGGCGTCATGATGGTGGCCTTGATGAACGGTTCTTCGATTTTTGCAATGCGAGAGGCATCCGGCATATCGGCGGGATTATAAAGTTCGATTTCCGTGCCGTCGGTGAGGTAGACCTTGTACACAACGGATGGCGCGGTGGGGATGAGGTCTAGATTGAACTCGCGCTCGAGCCTTTCCTGAATGATCTCCATATGCAAGAGGCCAAGGAAGCCGCAACGGAAACCCATGCCGAGGGCTTGGGAATTTTCCGGCTCGTAATGGAGCGATGCGTCGTTGAGTTTCAGTTTGCCGATGGACTCGCGTAATTTTTCAAATTCGGATGAATCTGCAGGGACGAGGGAGCAGAACACCATCGGCACGGA
>CAYYPX010000002.1:10953-48767 GCA_964473655.1 uncultured Micavibrio sp. | reverse complement strand
ACCACTTGCCGACGCGGACATACATATCGCCCTCGCACACGCGTCTTGATATCGCGAGCAACAAAGCCAAGGCCGTGTCCGCAGTATCGTTCGTTAAAACATCCGGCGTATTTGTGACGGCAATCCCACGCTCCTTGGCGGCGGTCAGGTCTATATTGTCAGTGCCAACGGCAAATTGAGAAATGATCTCCAGATTAGGCAAACCTTCGATAAGGCTGCGGGATACCGGAACAGAATGAACCGAGGCTATCCCGACAATGTCGTTTTTACGTTCCTGAAGGGCAGCCTCGGGGTCGCGTTCCTTCCAAAGGCGAATAACCTCGAAATTGGCCTCAAGGATGGCCATTTGCTCGGGCTGGATGAAATTCCCCATGGCGACGATGGTTTTGGCGGGTTTTGCGCGATTCATGGTCCTTATTTACCCTGATTTGGCTGGATCCGCCTAGTCTTCCGTGATTAACTTATTTATTATGTAATATATCTTGCCATTTTTTAGATTTGGGTCTATAAATCCTCATCATTTTAGAGGGAGATTTCCATGTTGCCTTCACTAAGCCCGGCCCTGCGCCTACCTGCCGTTCTATCTGTCGGTGCCGCCGCAACTTTGGTTGCCATCAAACTGGTCGCTAATCCTATGAATTTCGACAAAGCAGCAACACAAGCCGATTGCAAACTGGCTTTTAACAATGCGCAAGCAGACATCGGACTATCACTTAGCCGCGAACAACGCCAAGAAGCCAAGGGCAAGCTCGATATTGAACTACAATCCTGTATCGTGCGTTTTACACCATAAAGGCAGAAAAATGGGACTAAGAGCATTATTCGATAAAGCCACAACCTCCGCCGGTAATGTTATCGGTTATACCGTTATTCCTGCCTTGTTTGTTGCAATGGTTGTTTTGGGACGTAATGAGACACCGCACGATCAACAGCATCTAAACGATCTTCAAAACAGAACAACGTTGAAAGACTGCGTCGCTCAGGCCGATAGACAACTCAGCGCGGCAGGACTGACTTGGGAGTCTGCTCAGATCGATCAGACAAATCCTATTCTGGTTCAATACAATAGCTGTCTGGATAAGCGTAATTATGGCCGTGAGGCTCGAGCAAACGCTCCATCCTTATAAGGGATTCCTTGACCTTGCCGGCCCTATCTGGTCTATATCGCACCGGATAAAGCCATGAATAAACCCGACCCGAAAAAACTTTATATCAAGACTTGGGGCTGTCAGATGAACGTCTATGACAGTCGCCGGATGGCCGACATTTTGTCGCCGCTTGGATATGAGGCAACCGAAACGCCCGAAGAAGCCGATATGGTCATCCTCAACACTTGCCACATCCGTGAAAAAGCGACGGACAAAGTTTTCTCTGAAATCGGACGTCTTCGTGACATCAAAGAAGATCGTAAAGCCGAAGGCAAAAAAACACTGATTGCTGTTGCCGGTTGCGTTGCGCAGGCCGAAGGCGATTTCATCATGCAGCGTGCGAAGTCCGTTGACATGGTGTTTGGCCCGCAAGCCTATCACGAACTTCCTGAAATGATTGTCAAAGCAACTGGTGAGCGCGTGGTGAATACCGAGCTTGCCGTTGATACAAAATTCGACACACTCGGTGCCAATAGTTTGAACCACGGCCCTGCTGCGTTTTTATCTGTGCAGGAAGGTTGCGATAAATTCTGCACGTTCTGCGTTGTACCTTATACTCGCGGCGCAGAATATTCCCGTCCCGTTGCACAAGTGATGTTAGAGGCCCGTAAGCTTGCCGATGCAGGTGCCCGCGAAATTACATTGCTCGGCCAGAACGTCAACGCCTATCACGGCGAAGGTATCGATGGAAAAACTTGGAGCCTCGCGCGATTGATGGAAGAGATTGCCAAGATCGATGAGATCGAGCGCATTCGCTACACGACGTCACATCCAAAAGATATGCAGGATGATCTGATCAACGCACATCGCGACAATCCAAAATTGATGCCGTATATGCATCTGCCGGTCCAGCATGGATCGGATAGAATTCTAAAAGCCATGAACCGTAAGCACACCGCGCAATCCTATCTGGATACGTTGGAGCAAGTGCGTGCTGTTCGCCCCGATATCGCCTTCTCGTCCGACTTCATCGTCGGATTCCCCGGCGAAACCGAAGAAGATTTCGAACAGACATTGGAAGTCGTCAAACAGGTGGGTTATCAATCCGCCTACTCGTTCAAATATTCTCCGCGTCCCGGCACACCTGCCGCCGCCATTCAGGCGGCCATCGTTCGTGAAGAGATCAAACAAGAACGCCTTGTCCGCCTTCAAGCCCTTCTGACCAAGCAGTTCGAAGAATTCAACAATCGCTTCGTTGGCCAGACCGTGCCGGTGCTGGTCGAACGCAAAGGGGCCAAATCCGGCCAAGTCCAAGGCCGCAGCCCACACAACCAGTCCGTCAATCTGGATGGTATGGAACGTCTGATCGGCCAAATCGTTGATGTTCGGGTCGAAGGGGCCTCCGCCACCGCGCTGCGCGGCACCATAGAAACCTTTGAATTGGTTGCAAAATCTGCTTAAATCTATCCTCTATTAACTATTTTGTGTCACACTGAAGACTCACCAGATCAAGAAAGAGGCAAAGCCCATTTCTAAAGACAATGACAGACGGGTCTCCCTGACCTTTGATAACAACAGCCTTCTTCCGCTGCTGTTCGGCGAACACAACGCACATCTCAGCTATCTCGAAAGCACGCTCGATGTCGATATCGGCCATCGCGGCAATACGCTTTCAATAAAGGGCAATTCAAAAGCCATGCAGCAGGCAGAAGCCGTGCTGGAAATGATGTGGTCGCGCCTTGAAAAAAATCAGGATGTGTCGATTGGCGATTTCGACGCCGCCATTAAATTCGCACGCGGTGAACGCACCAGCCCGCAAAACGTCATGCACTCTGCCCGTGAAAATTTTCTTGATGAAAAAGCCGCGATCAAAAGTGGTGGCGGTGGCAAAACAGTCGCGCCGCGCTCACCCAACCAATCCGCTTATATCGAAGCCATGCGCAAGAACGATATGGTGTTCGGGGTTGGTCCTGCCGGTACGGGTAAAACATTCTTGGCCGTTGCGGCTGCCGTTGAAATGTTCCGATCCGGAGAAGTCGAACGTCTTGTTTTTACACGTCCTGCCGTTGAAGCCGGCGAGCGTTTAGGATTTTTGCCGGGAGATCTGCTTGAAAAAATCGATCCTTATCTTCGCCCTATTTACGATGCCCTTCGCGAGCTTATGCCGGGTGAAACAGTGCAAAAGAAAATAGCGAGCGGTGATATCGAGATTGCCCCGCTTGCCTTTATGCGCGGTCGAACATTGAAAAATGCTTTTGTTGTTTTGGACGAAGCCCAGAATACAACAGCCATGCAGATGAAAATGTTCTTAACCCGTATGGGCCAAGGCACACGTATGGTTATCACGGGTGACCCCACGCAGATTGACTTGCCACACAGCACTCCATCCGGACTAAAGGAAGCCATTCACATTTTGAAAGACATTCCAGAAGTTGCCTTTATTCACTTTGACAAGAACGACGTTGTTCGCCACAAACTCGTCGGAAAAATCATCTCCGCCTACGACCATCATGAACGCAAGCAATAAAAACATTATCTATGAAATCGACGTTACAGTCGCTGAACCCGAATGGACGACCTCCTATTTGGATGTCGAGGCAATTGCGCAGCGTGCCGTGAAAAACACACTAAAAATGGCGGTGCTGCCGGAAGTCCTACAATATCGCGACATAGAGGCCTCCGTTGTTCTGGCGAACGATGATCTGATACAGGTCTTAAATCGTGAGTACCGAGAAAAAGACAAACCGACAAATGTGCTCAGTTTCGCCAATCTTGACTCGGATGATCCTATTCCAAAAGAAGGTCCCGTTCATGTCGGCGACATCATTCTGGCGTTCCAGACCATCGACCGCGAAGCCAAGGAGCAAGGCAAGTTCTTGAAAGATCACTTCACGCATATGCTGGTCCACGGCGCTTTACATCTTTTGGGCTTCGACCATGAAAATGAAGACGAAGCCAACATCATGGAATCCCTTGAAATTCGTATATTAGAGAAAATGGGTATTCAAAACCCTTACGTTGATAAAATCCCTATGGCATAATGCCGGAATATGTTGCGACCAATGCCCGACGACGATGACCCGCGCCAAAGCGCGAAACAGGAAATATCCCCCTTCTCCGTGACACAGGCCGAACCACGCCTTAAAACCGGCCCCTTGTCGTGGCTGAAAGATCTTTTGCGTGGAAAAGCCAGTAACTCAAATGAAGTCTTACAAGAAGCACTCGAAGAATATATCGAAGAGCTGAAAGATGCCGACAACGACGATCATACTTCGGACAATCAAAAAGAACTCATCACAAATGTTCTGAACACACGCGATCTTCAAGTCGAAGATATCATGGTTCCCCGTGCGGATATTATCGCGATCGAAGAAAAAGCCAGCATCGACGATATCAAAAGAATCTTTCAAGAAAAACAATTTAGCCGCCTGCCGCTTTATCGCGAAAATCTTGATAACATTATAGGCACAATCCACATCAAGGATATTCTGGGTAGTATGCTGAATGGCACTCCCTACACTCTGGCCGAAATCATGCGCGAGCCTTTGATTGTATCGCCAAGCCTTTACATCATGGAGCTATTCAAGCTCATGCGCGATGAGAAAAAGCATCTGGCGCTTGTGGTTGATGAGCATGGCGGTATCGACGGACTCGTGACGCTGACCGATGTAATGGAATCTATCGTCGGTGATATCGAGGATGAATTCGATCATGACGACACGCCTCAAATTGTCGAGCGTCCCGATGGCTCCCTCGTTGTCGATGCGCGTCTTGATATTGAAGAATTCGAAGATCGTTACGGGAACTTTTTAAGCCCCGAAGAGCGAGAAGATATAGAAACGCTTGCTGGTCTGGCATTCAGTATTGCCGGTCATATACCCAAAAAGGGCGAGACGCTAAAGCATTCATCCGGTCTCACGCTCGATGTTACGGATGCAGACGCACGACGCGTTAAGGTGCTTCGGATAAGAAACCTTCAAGCCAAAGCCGTGAACGACGAGGTTTAATTCCTCCAAGGCCCTCGCCATATCTTGGGCGATACTCTATATTCCCCTTCTATGAACAACACTCTTATCCGAAAATTCCTATTTGTTGCGGCCAGTGTTGCAGCAGGGTGGATCGCCGCTTTCGCCATGCCGCCGGTATCATTTTGGCCTTGTATGTTTATTGGCTTATCTGGGCTTTACTGGCTCTACAGCAAAACACAAACGATGTTGCAAGCCTTCGCCGCTGGTTTCTTTTTCGCGCTCGGATATTTTGTCACCGGGCTTTGGTGGATTGGCAACGCACTACTCGTTGAGGGTAATGAATTTGCATGGGTATGGCCTATCTCCGTTATTGGCCTTCCAACTATTCTTGGCTTCTTTACCGCGACTTATTTGGCAGTCGCAAGATACGTGTCTGATCCGAAGACATTCAACGGATTTTTGATTTTTTCCTTCTTCTTGATGTTTTCGGAATGGGCTCGCGGACACGCCTTTACGGGGTTCCCGTGGAATTTATACGGATACGTCTGGAATGATCATTTGCCTATGGCGCAAATGGCGTTTGTGACTGGTGCCTATGGCATGACACTCATCAGTGTCTTGTGGGCCGCTACCGCAGGTTTTTTGATCGTTTCGATATTCTCCCGCAAAAATAAAATCTTCATGACGGGAATAACTATCGCCTCCATGGCTATGGTTTTTATTATGGGACAATATCGATTGGATCATTCGCAAACGGAATTCAACAAAGATGCTGGTGTCGTGGTGGTTCAGCCTAACATTCCGCAAAATATGAAATGGAATCCTGTTGAAGCGCAGAATAATTTCTTGAAAACGATTAGCCTGTCTCGCTCAGGCAAATTTGCAGAACCAATCCCGCGCGATATTTTTGTTGTATGGCCAGAAACAGCCATTTCGCCATCGATATATTCCTCCTCGGAAAACATGGACCGGATGCAAGGGGTTCTGCGAGGCTACAGCGGCTCTAACGCTTATCTTATAACTGGCGTACTCAGACGCACCGATGAGGGGGATGATCCAGCTTACGCCAACAGTGTGTCACTTCTTGATCGCGACATGAGTATTGTCGGAATTTATGATAAATTCCATCTCGTTCCTTTTGGCGAATTTATACCTCTACAGAACTGGATTCCTTTAAAACCTGTTGCCGCTTTTAAGGGGTTTCAGCGTGGTACCGGCGCGGCCACAATCCGTCACAAAAACATCCCCGCTTTTAGTCCCCTTATTTGTTACGAAGTAATTTTTCCTAACGAAGTCGTTGACACAAAAGAAGAGCGTCCAAAATGGATTGTGAATGTCACGAATGATGGATGGTATGGGGATAGTGCCGGCCCCTATCAACATTTTGCCCAAACACGCCTTCGCGCAATCGAGGAAGGTCTACCGGTGGTGCGTTCGGCGAACACGGGAATTTCTGGAATCATCGATCCATATGGGAGAATCGTTGAAAGTGCCAGAATCGGCGAAGAAGCAATCTTGGTGAATTATCTGCCCAAGCGGATCGAAAATATCTACGCCATCTTTCATCCTTGGATACAATATCTTTTCCCCATACTTGCGATTTTTATAATTTTTCGACGAGTTTTTGACCAGAAAAGATAGAAACCACTATCCTTACGTATATAAGGAAAAACTTTTCTTGCACACTAGAGTACACGTTGGTACTTTTTGGCCCTCAATGAAAATACCTTCAAAACCAAAAGTATAGATAAGTTTACTGGGTTGCAAAAAATGACCTCACCGAAAGCCAAGCCTGTGAAAACTGAAGCGACCAAAAAGAAGGGCCGCGCAAATTCCATAGACGAAAATGTTGGTGTCCAACTGCGCCAACGTCGCGCCCTTTTGGGAATGAGTCAGGAAAAGCTCGCAGATCAACTTGGTATTACCTTCCAGCAAGTTCAGAAATATGAAAACGGGGCCAACCGCGTAAGCGCTTCCCGTTTGTACGAACTTAGCAAAGTACTGGATATCCCAGTCTCCTTCTTCTTTGAAAACACGACGGCCAATCAATCGTCCGCCAGTTTTGGCTTTGCAGACAATGATCAGGACTCGTTTGATGGCCCTGCGGACATTATGCATCGCAAAGAAACGCTGGAATGGATCCGTATTTATTATTCTCTTGAAAACCCGAAGCTGCGCAAAGATTTGTTCAAACTTGTTCGTAGCATGGTCGAAAATCTTAAAAACCAAGATTCCTGATCCCTTGCTAAGCTCTACTTTTGAGGGTAGCCTTGGTAAATTTTACGCCAAACAGGACAGAATATGTTGAACGCCATGCGCAAACCCCAAAGCCAAGCTGCTTTACAAGACTACATCTTTACAAGTGAATCCGTCTCCGAAGGTCATCCCGACAAACTCTGCGATCAAATATCAGACGCAATCGTCGATGCGATGATCGCGGCCGATCCTGAATCCCGCATTGCTGTTGAAACTTGTGCCACAACAAACTTCGTTGGCTTGATCGGCGAGGTTCGCTGCCCTTCTTCGGTTACACATGATGTCATGAAAGATATCGCGCGTCAGACGATCAAGAAAATTGGGTATGAGCAAGACGACTTCCACTGGAACAAAGTTGAAATCGATTGCCGCGTTCACAAACAATCTGCCGACATCGCGCAAGGCGTTGACTCTGGCGCGGACAAAGATGAAGGTGCAGGCGACCAAGGAATCATGTTCGGTTATGCCTGTAACGAAACACCGGAATTGATGCCGGCCGCGATTCATTACAGCCACGAAATTCTTCGTCTTCTGGCCGAAGACCGTCACAAAGGCATTTTGTCCAAACTTGGTCCTGATGCTAAATCGCAAATCTCTTTGGAATACCGCGATGGGCAGCCTGTTCGTGCGACATCTGTTGTCTTGTCGACACAGCACAACGAAGGCGTTTCTCAAAAAGATGTTCGCGACATGGTCATTCCATACATCATGAAAGTCCTTCCAGCCGGCTGGATGCCGGAACCGGAAGAACTGTACATCAACCCGACGGGCCGCTTCGTTATCGGCGGGCCAGTGGGAGATTCCGGTTTGACAGGACGCAAAATCATCGTCGACACATACGGCGGCTCCTCTCCACATGGTGGCGGTGCATTCTCCGGTAAAGACCCAACGAAAGTTGACCGTTCTGCCGCTTATGCTGCTCGTTACGTTGCCAAGAACATTGTGGCTGCCGGTTATGCAGAAAAATGCACGTTGCAGGTTTCTTATGCTATCGGCGTTTCCAAACCGATTTCTCTCTATGTGAACACACATGGGACGGGGACGGTGGATGAAGCTGCCATTGCCCAAGCCATTAACAAGACGATCAATCTGTCCCCACGTGGCATTCGCGAGCATCTGCAATTAAACCGCCCGATTTATGCAAGAACGGCATCCTATGGCCACTTTGGCCGCAAACCAGAAGCCGATGGCGGTTTTAGTTGGGAAAAGACGGATCTCGTAAAACCCTTGCAGGACATACTCGGTTAAACTAAAAACCTCCATCAAGCCCTCTCATAGAGGGCTTTTTGATGAGGATTGATCATGAGCAAAATTCCAGCAGCCTTCACGGAAATGGCACGTCGCCGCGTCTTTGGACGTCGCCTTGGCCGCCCCATGACGTCGTCACGTCAGGATGTGATGGACGCTCTTTTGCCAACTCTCAATCTTACTGAAGAAATTTTGAAACAAGATGGCACCCTCGATCCGTCTTCCTTGTTCACTGATCCATCCAAACAAAACGTGCTGGAAATCGGCTTTGGCAATGGCGAGCATTTGAAAGCCATGCTGGAGCAAAGGCCCGATCGTAACTACATCGGCGCGGAGCCTTTCATCAACGGTATGTCGGCATTTCTAAAATCCATTCAGGATATGAAACACGATAATATCCGCGTCTGGATGGATGACGCCGTCATGCTTTGCCGCTCTTTGAAATCCGAAAGCCTATCGGCTCTATACATTCTTAATCCTGATCCATGGCCGAAAAAGAAACATAACAAACGCCGTATCGTACGCGCCGAAACACTCGTTGAATTTCATCGTATCCTTAAACCCGGTGCGGATTTCATCATGGCCACGGATGTCGACGCGCTTGCCGAATGGATGGTCACGGAAACTATGAATCATGGTGGCTTTGAATGGCAGGCGAACTCGTCCAAAGACTGGCAAACCATGCCAAAAGATTGGTTCCTCACTACCCGCTACGCCGCCAAGGGCGAAGCGGCTGGCCGTAAGGAGAGCTACCTTATTTTCAAGAAAAAGGCTTGAAATACATATATAAGGGGCGTATATAAACCTTACATTCTGATCGTTATGATTGGTGGGCTTCGAAAGAACCCCGCCTTTTTTGTTACAAAATCAGGATGTTAGGTAAAGATTTGGAATATGAAGAACACGCCTTTAGAACATAAAATCATCAGGATTTCCCAGCCTGTTATCGAAGATCTGGGGTTTCGTCTGGTATTGATCGAGTTCAAAAGCGGTATTCTTCAAATTCTGGCGGAAGACCCGAAAACGGGAAATTTAGGCCTCGACGATTGCACGGCAATCCATAGAGCCTTGTCCCCGCTTCTGGAAGTCGAAGACCCGATCCCCGGCGCTTATACGCTCGAGATCAGTTCTCCCGGCATCGACCGCCCCCTCATCAAGGCTGAAGACTTCAACAAATATGTTGGGTTCGACGCCAAGGTGGAATTGGATGAAGTCGTTGAAGGGCAAAGACGCTTTCGCGGCAAGATCATCGGGGAATCAGGTGGATTTGTGACCTTGATTGTCGACAACAAGGAACAAAGGTTGGAATTGGCCTCCATGAAAAAGGCCCGCCTTGTTCTTACAGACGAACTAATCAAGGCCACGCGTATGGAACGCGAAATTTTGAAAGAAACAACGAACTAACTTTTTACTGACTAAGAAAGATTTAAAAGGAAAAGAAAATGGAATTGCTGCAAGTCGCCGATGCTGTTGCCCGTGAAAAAGTAATCGACAAGAACATTGTCATCGAAGCCATGGAAGAAGCCATTCAAAAGGCTGCCCGTGCGAAATACGGACACGACCATGATATTCGCGCAACCATTGACCGCAAAACCGGCCTGATTGACCTGAAGCGTTACCGCGAAGTCGTCGAAACGATGGAAGACGAAGTTCGTCAACTCACATTGGCCGAAGCAAAACGCATCAAAAAAGATGCGGCCCTTGGCGAATTCCTGATCGACGATCTACCACCGCTAGATTTCGGCCGTATTGCCGCGCAAACAGCAAAACAAGTTATCGTACAAAAAGTGCGCGAAGCAGAGCGCGAGCGTCAATTCCATGAATTTAAAGACCGTGTTGGCGAAGTCATCAACGGCGTTGTTAAACGTGTTGAATACGGCAACACAACGATTGATATCGGCGGTAAAGGCGAAGGCCTTCTACGCCGCGATGAATCGCTGCCACGCGAACATTTCAAAACCGGCGATCGCGTCCGCGCTTACATCTATGATGTTCGTCAGGAACAACGCGGCCCACAAATCTTCTTGTCCCGTTCGCACCCGCAATTCATGGCTGCCTTGTTCAAACAAGAAGTTCCTGAAATCTATGATGGCGTGATCGAGATCAAGGCCGTTGCCCGCGATCCGGGTTCCCGCGCGAAAATCGCCGTATCTTCCCGCGATTCCTCCATCGATCCTGTCGGCGCTTGCGTCGGTATGCGCGGCTCCCGCGTTCAGGCCGTTGTTGGCGAATTGCAGGGTGAGAAAATCGACATCGTGCCATGGTCACAAGATATCGCGACATTCATCGTCAATGCGTTGCAACCAGCAGCCGTTGCCAAAGTTGTTCTCGATGAAGATAAAAAACGCATGGATTGCGTTGTTCCAGAAGAGCAACTCTCCCTCGCTATCGGCCGTCGTGGCCAGAACGTTCGTTTGGCTTCCATGCTTTGCGGCTGGGATATCGACATTATGACCGAAGCCGAAGAATCTGCACGTCGTGCTGAAGAATTCAAAGTTCGTTCGACTCTGTTTATCGCCGCTCTCGACGTTGATGAGGTTATCGCACACTTATTGGTGGCCGAAGGCTTTACAAGCATCGAAGAAATCGCCGACACATCCGTTGACGAAATGATGCAGATCCAAGGCTTCGACGAAGATGTTGGTGTCGAGCTTATCAACCGTGCGAATGCATGGCTCGATGAGCAGGACAAAAAATTGAAAGAGCAAAGCGAGAAGCTAGGTATCCAAGAAGACCTTCTGACGATGGATGGTCTATCCCCTGCACAGATTATCAAGCTTGGTGAAGCTGGCGTGAAGTCAAAAGATGACTTTGCTGATCTGGCGACGGATGAGCTGGTTGAAATTCTCGGTGAAGGATCAATCACCAACAAAAATGCGGAAGACCTCATTATGAAGGCTCGTTCGCACTGGTTTGCCGAAGAGGAAAGCGCCGCCTAGACGAGCCTATCCCCTTCAACCTTTTGATTTTGAGTAGATGGAATGAGCGAAAGCAGCAAAGACGACAAAGAGAAAAAACCCCTAACCCTCGGTGCGAAGCCGGCGGGAACACTGAGCCTTAAAGGTGGCGCGGGCGCACAGGCACGTCAAAGCGTGTCCGGTGGACGTGGTGGCACGGTGGTGGAAGTCCGCCGCCGCCGTGTGGGCGGAAAAGCAGAAGATGCAGCACAGCAATCTGGTGCCATCGACGAAGCTTTGTCGAATGAATTGCATAGCCTGACATCGGAAGAACGCGAACACCGCGCAAAGGTTCTTCGTGAGGCTCTGGCTCAACCCAAAAAAGAACGTGATGCATCCGACGAAGTGATCGGCCAAGCTGTTACACGTGAAGTTGAAGTAAAAGATACGACTACTAAACCAACCACGGAAGATATGCGTCGCCGTGAGCTTGAAGAGCTTGAGCGTATCAACGCCGAAGAAAAAGCCCGCCAGAAAGAGAATGATCGCCTACGTCAGGATCAGGTTCGCTCCTTCACAGCTCCGGCTGGGCCTTCTGCTCCGTTCGCTCCACGCCCGGGTGCTGGTCGCGATAGCGAGGATTCAGAGTCCGCGCGTGATCGTATGCGCCGCGTCAACCCGCGTAACCCACGCGGAGGTGAAGATGATCGCCGCCGTGGTGGTAAATTGACCGTTACAAAGGTTCTAAACGAAGACGAACGCGATGGTGGGCGCTCCCTCGCTGCTGTTAAGCGTGCGCGTGAAAAAGCTCGTAAAATGGCGCTCGGCCCGAAAGAGCCTGCGCAAAAAATCTTCCGTGAAGTTACTATTCCGGAAGTCATTACGGTACAAGAACTTGCCAACCGTATGGCTGAACGTGGCGCGGATGTTATCAAGGCGCTAATGAAGCTTGGCGTCATGGCTACGATCAACCAATCGATCGATGCAGATACCGCTGAAATAATCGTCGGTGAATTTGGTCACACGGTGAAACGTGTAACAGAATCCGATGTTGAAACTGATCTTGGCGGCGTTGAAGATTCTGCCGAAGGAATGGTTTCACGTCCACCTGTCGTTACAATCATGGGTCACGTCGACCATGGTAAAACCTCCCTACTCGATGCGCTCCGCTCGACGGATGTTGTGTCCGGCGAGGCTGGTGGCATCACGCAACACATTGGTGCCTATCAAGTTCAATTGGCTTCGGGCGCGAAGATTACTTTCCTCGACACGCCGGGCCACGCGGCTTTTACCGAAATGCGTGCACGCGGTGCGAACGTAACCGACATCGTCGTTCTGGTTGTTGCTGCGAATGATTCACTAATGCCGCAAACGGTGGAAGCGATCAACCATGCAAAGGCCGCCAAGGTTCCGATGATTGTTGCCATCAACAAAATCGATCTTCCGGATGCCAATCCGCAGAAAGTTAAAAACGACCTTCTTCAGCACGAAATCGTGATCGAAGAACTCGGCGGCGATACAATGGCCATCGAAATTTCCGCGAAGAAGAAACTGAACCTTGACAAGCTGGAAGAAGCCATTCTTCTTCAGGCCGAAGTTCTTGAACTCAAAGTCAACCAGAACCGCCCTGCCGTTGGTGCCGTTGTCGAATCCAAAATGGAAGTCGGCCGTGGTTCTGTGGCTACCGTTCTGGTCCAAAAAGGTACACTCAAACAAGGTGACATCTTTGTTGTGGGTGCTGAATGGGGCCGCGTTCGCGCGCTTTACGATGACAAGGGCAATCAACTACCCCAAGCCATCCCCGGCCAACCGGTCGAAGTTCTGGGTCTCACTGGGACACCAGATGCCGGCGATATCTTGAACGTCGTTGAAAACGAAGCGAAGGCTCGTGAAGTTGCGGATTATCGTTCACGCAAAAAACGTGAAAAAGCGTCCGCCTCTATGTCTACTAACCGTCAGGGTAAAACATTCGAAGATATTCTTGCCGCCGCCAAAGTTGCCGGTAACAAGAAATTATTGCCTGTTCTTATCAAGGGTGACGTACACGGTTCCGTCGAGGCCATTATGGGCTCCTTGAACAAACTGACGCAGGAAAGCGAAGAAATCGGTATTCAAATTCTTCACTCTGGCGTTGGCGCAATTACGGAATCAGATATCACACTGGCAAAAGCATCGAATGCATTAGTTATCGGCTTCAATGTTCGTGCGAATGCGCAAGCACGCGTTCAGGCAGAACGTGATGGTGTCCAGATCCGCTACTATAACATCATCTACAACGTTATCGATGATGCCAAACAGGTTCTATCGGGGATGTTGTCACCAACGCGCCGCGAAGAATATCTGGGTCAAGCCGAAATCCGCCAAGTCTTCAACATCACGAAGGTCGGAAAAATCGGTGGATGTATGGTCACGACCGGCCTCGTCAAACGTGGCGCTGGCGTCCGCCTGCTTCGCGACAACGTGGTCATTCACGAAGGCACGCTCAAAACCCTCAAACGCTTCAAAGACGAAGTCAAAGAAGTCAAAGAAGGTATGGAATGCGGTATGGCCTTTGAAAACTACGAAGACATCAAAGAAGGCGATGTCATCGAATGTTATCAAGTGATCGAGGAAGCCAGAACACTGGCTTAATCTGGTATGACGAAGGCAACATCCAATCAACCATCGCAACGTATGCTCCGCGTGGGAGAGCAAATCCGCCATGTTCTGGCGGATGCCCTTTCCCGTGGTCATTTTCAAGATCCTGTCTTGATGGATTATGCTTCGACAGTCACAGTCACCGAAGTGCGTGTTAGTCCCGATCTTAAACACGCCACGGCCTTTGTAATGGCTTTGGGTGGACAGCATATGGATAAATTGCTTCCAGCTTTGAATGAAGAGGCATATGCGCTTCAAAAAGAAGTGAACCGTCAGACTGAATTGAAATTCACACCGAAACTGCAATTCCGCGCCGATGACACTTTCGACAACGCGTTGAAAATCGATTCCATCCTCCACAATATCAAATACTCCGATCAGGAATAATCATGGGCGGGAGACGCAAAAAGGGCGAAAAGGTTGACGGCTGGATCAATCTTCACAAACCAGTTGGCATGACATCCAACCAAGCCCTCGGAATTGTAAAACGCGCACTCAACCCACAAAAAGCCGGCCATGCCGGAACTCTTGATCCGCTTGCTTCCGGTATTCTTCCCATCGCACTCGGAGAGGCCACGAAGACGGTTCCTTACGTTCAGGACTCGATCAAAATTTATAACTTCACTGCCACATGGGGTGAACAACGCACGACCGATGATGCCGAAGGATCGGCTATCTTTACTTCCGACAAACGCCCTTCCCGCACCGATGTCGAATCCCTGCTCCCCGAATTTCACGGCGAAATCGAACAAACTCCGCCGCAATTCTCCGCCATCAAGGTCGATGGCAATCGCGCCTATGACCTTGCACGGGATGGCGAGCAGGTCGAGCTTAAATCCCGCATCGTCTATATCGAAAGCCTTGAGATTGTGAGCCATTCCGAGGCTGAAACCTCGTTCCGTTGCGTTTGTGGCAAGGGCACCTATGTCCGCGCCCTCGCCCGTGATATGGGCCAGAAACTAGGCTGTTTTGGCTATATTTCGGCTCTGGAACGCGCTGCTGTCGGCCCCTTTACTCTCGAAAACGCGATTTCACTGGACATTTTCGGCCAAAATGCCGATAAACCCTCACCGGAGCAGGTATTGCTTCCCCTTCAGACCGCCCTGGACGACATCCCGGTTCTGGCCTTGAGGGAACAAGAAGCAGCCCGGTTGAAGAACGGCAATGTTCTGACCTTTCTATCCAAACCCGATCTGGAGCGTATGACTCTCGCGGGTATTGAGTGGGGAAGCAAGAACATCGTCACCGCCCTTGCGACGTATGACAAAAAGGCAATAGCCCTTGTCGAAATCGAAGGACCGGAACTTCATCCGATCCGTATCTTCAACATTTAACAAAGGAGACTACGATGTCGATTACAGCAGAAAAGAAACAGCAAGTTATCGCTGAGAACGCCACAAAAAAAGGCGACACAGGTTCGCCGGAAGTACAAATTGCCATCCTGACGGAGCGCATCAACGGTTTGTCCGCACACATGCAATCCAACAAAAAAGATTTCAGCAGCCGCCGCGGTCTTTTGAAAATGGTTGCCAACCGCCGTACGCTGCTTGACTACCTTAAGCGCAAAAACGAAAAGAGCTACACAGCTTTGATCGAAAAACTCGGCATCCGCCGCTAACGAATTCAAAAGCCCGCCGCACAGGCGGGTTTTTACTTTGTATGGAGAATATGTATGTTTACTTCCAGAGTCCTAATTAAATTAACCGCAGCTTTCGCTATCTCCCAAGCCGCAATGGCGGACACTAACCTTCCCTCTATCGAAACGCCGGGTTACGCGGAAAAAATAGATGATCAGATCGCAAACTCTTGTCCTTCTGCAAGACTAAATCCAAACAACATACCTGAAGCGATCGATTGCATTGGTGCGACATGGAAAACAGCACGAGACTTGACCAAGCACGTGACTGAATACGTGCAATCAAGCACTGCAAAAGAAATAGATTTTGAAAAACGAATGTTGGCCACTCTATCGCTTAAGGCCTGCGAAGATGCGATTGTGGTTTTGTCTAAAAAAGAGCAAAAACTTAATAAGACTGCAAATCCATCTACAGAAAATTTACGGGATTATTTGGAGAACAGCATGAACGCCGCATTTTTATGCATGGCCCTATCCCATAACGTTGAAAAAGAAATCGGAAAAGCCATTGAACCAAAGGCGAAAGAGCATTTCTTTAATTTCATGATGTGCTTGGTAAATCCAAGCGAATGTAAAAGACCGCCCGAAATAAAGCTTTAAGCTGCCTTTTTATCAGTTAAAGAATATCGCCTCGTGATCTTGCCGTTTTCCAGCTCAAACACCACCGGCACGCCCGTCTCCATTTCGGCTTTGTTGATCGTCTCTGGCGTTTCCGCGCCCAGAATAATCAAAAGTGCACGCAGCGAATTTCCGTGTGCTGCGACCAGAACGTTTTTTCCATCCAACAATTGTTGGGCGATGTTCGCGGCATAATATGGACGCACACGCTTTTCAACGACATCTTGCAAACACTCACCGCCCGGTGGGCAGACATCATATGACCTGCGCCAGATATGCACCTGCTCTTCACCATATTTAGCGCGGGTCTCATCTTTGTTCAGGCCGGTTAAATCGCCATAGTCGCGTTCACGTAGATCATCGTGACGGATTATTTGCGGGATCAGATCACCCTGCCCTGCGTTTTCCAACGCTATGCAGGCCGTGTTGTAGGCGCGTTGCAATGTGCTGGTGAAAACCTGATCGAATTTCACGCCAAGGGTTTTAAGGCGCTTGCCTGCATCCGCCGCTTCTTCGCGGCCAAGGTCTGACAAATCGATATCATAAAAACCGGTAAAACGATTTTCGAGGTTCCATTGGCTTTGGCCATGACGAAGCAGTACGAGATAGTTCACGTTCAATTCCTTTTTGATTTTTTAGATATATAGCCGTGCCTTAGCGGTTCTTCAATGCTATCTGCACTTCGGATTTTATATTTTCCTTGGTGATGACGCGTCCGCCCTGCCAGCTATTGTATCCTGTCCAGACAAGCACGGATTGCGCCGCGCCGATCAAGGCCGTTACCAAATATCCAATGAAATAGGCTATGCCGTAGAACGCGCCGCCAAGGATATAAATCACAAAGAATGCCACGAACAAGAAAGCCATATATTTGAAATGGGCGTGTTCAAGTTCGGTGAATTCGGCCTTTTCTTTTGTAAGTCCGACCGCAGCAAGGATCAAGGAAAGCAATCCCAGCACCATCACGCCATAGGTTGCGCTTTCAAAGCTAAGTCCAACAATCGCTAGCAAAGAATAAAAGACATTTCCCGCCGCCGAGACTAGCAAGAACATATAGGCGAAATGCACGTATCTGCTTTTTGGAATGATACCTAAAATCTTTTGTTCGGTGTTGTCTGACATTGGATTAGCTCCGGCTCAGCGCAAGTTTGATTTCGGATTTGAGGTTATCCTTTGTAATCGTGCGACCGTGTTTCCAGCTGTTATACCCTGTGAAGAACAACAAAAACTGAATTGCGCTCACCGACAACATAACGATGAGCATCAAAAACATCACAATTGCGAGTGCCGCACCTAGGAATAATCCAAGGACGAAGAAAATGATGAAGAGTACGCCCAGATATTTCAGGTGAGCTTGGTCGAGCGCAGAAAATTCTTCTTTGAACACAAAAATACCAAGAACAGCCATAAGGAGGCCGAGAAAGCCAATCACACTTAATAGATTGCCCAAACCCACCGGAAATCCGGCAAGCGCTAGAAGTGTCAGGAGTAACCCGCCCCCAGTAGAAACAAGCAGCATCCAGTAAGTGATCTCGACGTACTTGTTCTTTGGTATGAAACCCATGATCTGGTCGGCCATTTTCGTTCCCCTTGAAAATTTGTTATAAAATTGCTGGAAAAGTATCCCATGGATTTTAAGGGCTTAGAAGCCGAGCTGGACGCTTATCCAAAAAAATATCCCCATTTGAATGGGGATATTATGGATTATAGAACGTTAAATAGATAAAGCAGAATGATGATTGGGATTGGAATCCCGACTAGCCACAAAAGAATGCCTTTCATAGAATAATCTCCCTCGTTAAATGGTTGTTTCACAAGGGACATACGCGCAAGCGGCGGGAAGGTTCCAAAGCCAATAACACTTTGACAAATTAAGGGTTTAGGGGTATTAAAGACGCCGGAATGAGGGCGTTTCTTCAGTCCAGATGAATGTAATACGGTGAACTGTTAAGCGCAGCAATACACAGGTTCTGCTTTTAGCTGTCCACCGCATTATCCACAAACAGATCAAACGTCCTTTATTCCCCTGCCTTTCGGATGGCCGAATTGCGGGCTGAATTATTTTAGAAAAGGACTATTGAATGTTTAACGTATTCCGCAAAGAAATCGACTTTGCAGGTAAAAAACTCGTATTCGAAACCGGTAAAATCGCCCGTCAGGCAGACTCTGCCGTTATGGCGACCCTTGGCGGCACAACCGTTCTTTGCACCGTTGTCGGCGCAAGAAAAGTAAAAGAAGGTCAGGATTTCTTCCCTCTCACCGTCAACTATCAGGAAAAAGCTTACGCAGCCGGTAAAATTCCGGGTGGCTTTTTCAAACGCGAAGGCCGTCCATCGGAAAAAGAAACTCTGGTTTCCCGTCTGATCGACCGCCCTATCCGCCCACTCTTCCCAGAAACATTCCTGAACGAAGTTCAAGTCGTTGCTACTGTTGTCGCACACGACATGGAAAACGATCCGGATATCGTTGCGATGCTGGGTTGCTCCTGCGCATTGACGCTGTCGGGTATCCCGTTCATGGGTCCGGTCGGTGCTTGCCGCGTTGGTTACAAAGATGGCAAATACCTCATCAACCCGACACTTCAGGAAATGGAAGGCTCCGAGCTAGAACTCGTGGTCGCCGGAACCAAAGAAGGCGTTCTGATGGTTGAATCCGAAGCCAAAGAATTGTCCGAAGACATCATGCTCGGCGCCGTTATGGCTGGATGGAAGGAATTCCAGAAAGCAATCGACGGTATCATTGCAATGGCCGAAATGGCTGCAAAAGATCCATGGGATGTTGCCGAGAAAGACCCTGTTCTGGTCAAGCTCTACAACGACATCAAAGGTAAATTCGAAGGCGACGTTGCAAAAGCTTACACGAACCAAGTCAAGCAAGAGCGTTATGCTGCTGTTGATGTAGTTCGCAAGGCCGCTATCGAAGCATTCGTTACAGACGAACTGCCAAAAGACAAAGTCGCCTCTGAATTCCACTCGCTGGAAGCAGAAGTTGTTCGCGGCGCAATCTTGAAAACAGGCAAACGTATTGACGGACGCGATACAAAAACAGTCCGCGCAATCGTCGCCGAAGTCGGCGTTCTTCCCCGTGCACACGGCTCTGCTCTGTTCACACGCGGCGAGACGCAGGCATTGGTAGTAACCACACTGGGTACAGGCTCTGATGAACAAATCATCGACGCTCTCGAAGGTGAATCACGCTCCCGCTTTATGCTCCACTACAACTTCCCTCCATACTCGGTTGGGGAATGTGGACGTATGGGTACACCGGGGCGCCGCGAAATCGGTCACGGGAAACTGGCATGGCGCGCAATCAATCCTTTGCTGCCAAAGGCCGAAGACTTCCCTTACACGCTGCGTACCGTTTCCGAGATCACGGAATCAAACGGTTCCTCTTCGATGGCTTCCGTTTGTGGAACGTCTCTCTCGATGATGGACGCTGGCGTTCCATTGGCTCGCCCGATCGCCGGTATCGCGATGGGCTTGATCAAAGAAGGCAAAGACTATGCGGTTCTGTCGGACATTCTGGGTGATGAAGATCATCTGGGCGACATGGACTTCAAAGTTGCCGGTACGGATGCTGGTATCACTGCGCTCCAGATGGATATCAAGATCACCTCGATCACTGAAGAGATCATGAAGATCGCATTGGCACAGGCGAAAGATGGACGTATCCACATTCTTGGCGAAATGAACAAAGCCTTGAATGCTGGCCGTGAAGGCGTTTCTAAATTTGCTCCGCAAATGGTGTCCTTCAAAATACCGACCGACAAAATCCGTGAAGTTATCGGTACAGGCGGTAAAGTCATTCGTGCCATCGTTGAAGAAACAGGCGCGAAGGTCGATATCGATGATGACGGTTCGGTCAAGGTTTCCTCGGTCAACCAAGAGTCCATCGACAAAGCTGTTGCGTGGATCAAAGGCATTACGGATGAGCCGGAAGTAAACAAAATCTACAAAGGCAAGGTCGTGAAGATCGTGGACTTTGGCGCATTTGTAAACTTCATGGGCGGCAAAGACGGTCTGGTTCACATTTCCGAACTGGCTGACGAGCGCGTGGCGAAAACCACGGACATCGTTTCCGAAGGTCAGGAAGTGAAAGTCATGGTTGTCGGGTTCGACGATCGCGGCAAGATCAAGCTGTCGATGAAACGCGTTGATCAAGCCACGGGCGAACCACGCGAAGTCAAAGAACGCGAGAAAAAACCTCGCAACGAAGACGCAGCGTAACCAATTCAAAAAACCCCGCCATTGGCGGGGTTTTCTTTTACCTGAAGACGTCTATGTTTCTAGCTGGGGGAATGAGATCGATCATGACTGACTTTACACCGATCGCCGATGGAGTTCGCATTGGCCATGTCCATTTAAAAGTGGCCGATATTGATAGATCCCTTGCGTTCTATCGTGACGTTCTGGGATTCCAGATCACGCAACGATACGGCAACAGTGCCGCTTTTCTAGCTTCGGGTGATTACCATCATCACATCGCGCTGAACACATGGGAAAGTAAAGGTGGATTGCCGCCTCCCCGTGGAGCCACAGGGCTTTATCACACAGCCATTCTCTATCCTACGCGTGCCCTGCTTGCGGACGCTCTCCGGCGCGTTTTACAGGCTGGTATTCCTCTGGACGGAGCATCGGACCATGGCGTCAGTGAAGCACTCTACCTTCGCGATCCTGACGAAAATGGCGTCGAGCTATACTGGGACAAGCCACGTGATGAATGGCCCTTCACGCCTGATGGAAATTTGGCAATGGTATCGGACAGGCTGGATATCGAAGAGCTTTTAAAAAACCACTAAGACGCGCAATCCCAGTGCCACAATAGCTGGCACGGCTTGAACGAAGAATATCCGGTGGCTCACCGTGATGCCGCCCCATATCCCTGCGACGATCACGCACAACAACGCGTAAAGCATGAAGGCCGCATTGGTACCGTGAATAACGAGAGGCCCGCAAAAACCGATGATCAAGGCCACCACGAGGAATAAGTTATAAAGCCCTTGATTGGAGGCAAGCTTGGATGTTTGCACGGCAAATTCCGGCGTCATGCGAAATAGCTTTGGAGCCAGCTTTTTCCAAAGCACCATCTCCAGCACCACGAACCAGACGTGAAGCGCGATTACAACGACGTAAGCAATTTGGGATAAGGTCAAAAGCATTTGGGCCTCCAGTTATAGAGGCCCTATTGTAGAATGGTCAGATGATTATAGCCAGAAAGCAAAAAGCCATTCATCTTTATGGCTGGAAGCCGCTTTTTCTGGAAGCGCATAGTCAGAGCCACCCAAATGCACATATCCTTTGGAAACAAGGTTCATTTCTTCCACAAAGCTATTCGGCTTTAAGATTTCGGGATCGGCAACTTCATTAAAATCCATTTTGTACTCTCCTACTGAAAAAAACATAGCAAGGCACTATCAATATGAAAAGAAAAAGCTGCTGACTTTTAACACTTTAAACGACTATTTTGCGTCGTCGAACCAGATATCGCAGGCATAGTTCCATGTCAGCTCTTCACCGACCTTGATGTCGCGGGTGGCTTTCACGGTGATGGTATATTCCTCTATGTCGCTTTCCATCTCCATCGTCGGCTTGTCGGAGTGGTTGTAGAGCATAATGTAACCAAGCGGCATACAATATTCTTCGTTTTCGTACATACCGTCCCATTCCAACAGATAGCCATCCGGAGCTTCGCCGTTCTCGACGACGGACTCTTTGGATACGGGTACAACAGGGGCTACTTCGATAATCTCGCCCTTTTTGATGTTGCGAAGCGCGAACACGCCGCGGCCCTTTTCATCGCTGATTTTGCGCCATCCGATAGAGGCCCCAAGAATTGTTTCATGCTTGTTGGCGGCATTATCTTGCTGCCATTCCATCATTTTACGGGCGGTATTTTGTTTCATATCCCTGCTCTGGTTTTGTGTTGGAGCGGTGTGTGTACACAACATGGCCCAAAAAAGCCACAAAAATCCAACAGCCCAAAGGCCGTGGAGTTCCAAAACAATTTAACCATATTGATGGACTATTTTACGTCGAACCAGATTTCGCAATCATAGTTCCAGAGAAGCTCTTCACCCACTTCGATGTCGCGAAGTGCTGTGACGGTAACGGCCATGTTCTCTTTGTCTTCGGCCATGGAGATATTGGCCTTTTCCTTGTTGTGGTTGTAGAGCATGACAAAGCCACCGACGAGGCAGTAGCATTCATCTTTCTGCCCCTCATTCCACATCAGGACATAGCTGTCCGGCACGCTATCCGGAATGATGTCAGATACAGGCAATGGAATGGCCGGCGCGTGCTCGACAACTTCACCTTTCTTGATAAAGCGCATGGCGAATACGCCCCGGCCTTTTTCATCGCTGATCTTGCGCCAACAAATGGATGGTGCGTGCGCAGATACCGGCAGAACTGGAATTTTCGGTGCGAGCTTGATGGCAGCGTTGCTCATGGGATTACACCTTCTCCACTTCGAACCAAGGCTTGTCGACCTCATCGAAACCGTAATCGAATGTGATCTCTTCACCGGCTTTGATATCGCGCGCGGCGATCATGCTGATCGTTTTAAACGCGAAATCGTGCTTTTGAACGGCGGTGGGGTTTTCGGAATGGTTGTACATCATGAGATAGCCATGACCCATGCAATATTCCTGACCTTTGACGCCTTCCTGCCACAGCAGTAAATATTGGTCGATCACGGATTCAATGCCCGTTTGCTCGTTCTTGTCGAACAGATCCGTTTCGGCTTTGGATATAACCGTTACCGGTGATGTTTCGATGATCTCGCCTTCGGCGATATCGATCAGGGCGAAGATGCCGCGACCCATTTTCGGTCCGGATGGTTTCCACGCGATACGGTTGCCGATCGTCATGGGCGAAAGGTCGGTTGCGACCGGTGCGGTCTTGAATTGAGGCTGCAGGTTTTGTTTCATCGGGTCTCTCCTGATTGCGAAGCCACTATAGGCTGCGACGCCTTTGTTTTCAATAAAATCGAAAAGGTTGCTCCCACCTATCCCCTTAATTATAGTGATTTCCATGAACAAACTGATCCTTCCAAAAGTCATAGGCCATCGCGGTGCCAAGGCCTACGCCCCCGAAAATACCCTCGCCAGCATAGAGACCGCCGCCAGCCTTGGCGTGGAATGGGTAGAACTGGACGTCAAGCTCACGCGCGATGGCGTGCCCGTGATCTTCCATGATGAAGAACTGGACCGTACGACGAACGGCACAGGCCTTATTGCCCAGACCAATTACGAAGAGCTACGTGATCTGGATGCCGGAAGCTGGTTCGGCGATAGCTTCGCCTCATCGCGCATCCCCACTCTGGAAGAAGCGCTTGATGTCATCTTGAAGCACAATCTCGGTCTGAACCTTGAAATCAAACCTTGCGCGGGCCGTGAGAAAGAAACAGCAGAAGTCGCGCTCGATCATCTTTCGCAAATGTGGGACGAACCGGAAAAGATTCTAATCTCTTCCTTTCAACACGTCAGTCTGGAAACCGCTTTGGACCTCGCGCCCGATTACGCCCGCGGCCTGTTGATCGGCGGTGAAGAAATGCCGGAGAACTGGAAGGAGCTTGCGGAGTATCTCGATGCGTCCACCATCAATCTAGGCTCAAAGCTCGTCACGCGCGCAGTGGCCGACGAAGTGATGGATATGGAGCTTCCGCTGCTTGTTTACACGGTGAACGACCCCATGCAGGCCAGAAGTCTTCAGAAACTCGGCGTGGACGCGTTTTTCTCCGACAATCCTGATGTGATCCTCGAAAACCTCGCCGGTGGATTGAATTAATTTATTGACATAATTTAGATTGATTTATAACCTTTGGTCATGTTTGTTGATATTCCCAAATTTTTAAAACATCGCCAGCCCATGGAAAGCTTGGGCTTTGTTTCAAACCCTGCACAATTCAGCCTACGATGCTCCGCCATATTCAACAGAGAAGACGGCTTGATCCGTCGTATTAATCCCTACCGTCTTGCTAAAGACATGGAAGGACTGCCTGAACAATTTACCCCTACTATAAAAAAATATGGGATCACTGTCGTCAAAACATCAAACCGACCGAATGTGTTATCAGACTTGATCAAGGTGAATTAGTTGCAAGAAGTAATTTCTCACATGACGGAATACACTTTGATAGAAAAATAGAAAATTACCACGCCAATAAAACAGGAAGCAACGAGCGGCTTTATATAGTTTCGGATTCTTGGCCCACAGTATTTTATGATCAGGGGTTTGATCTACCAGAAGATATTGGACAAACAAACGAAGATTTTCGTTACAATTTAGTCAATATATTTAAAGAGCAAGTACGCCCCGAAAATACTATCACCCTTCAACCTTATGAGATCATGGCTTACAGCCCCTATGTCGTGCATCAAGCACAACTGCCTGACGAGCCGACCACCAGAACACGTTTAATGCTCTGGTTCTCTTAATCCCCGTTCTTAAACAAACCTTGGATTTGATCCGGCATAGGCATTCCGACCGCGTTAAATCCGCAATCGACATAATGCACTTCGCCCGTGACGGCGCCCGATAGATCAGAGAGCAAATACAACCCTGTCCCGCCGAGCTCTTCCAGCTCAACCGAACGACGCAGCGGTGCCGTCATCACATTGTATTTGAAGGTCGTGCGGGCGGAACCAATAACGGCTCCGGCCAATGTTCTCATCGGACCTGCAGAGATTGCATTCACGCGAACACCATCAGGTCCGAGATCGGCCGCCAGATAACGAACGGATGCCTCAAGTGCAGCCTTCGCCACGCCCATTACATTGTAATTCGGCATCGCTTTTTCCGCGCCATAGTATGACAGCGTTACCGCGCTCCCGCCTTTTTTCATCAAAGGTGCCGCGCGGCGCATTACGGATGTGAACGAGTAACAAGAAATATGCATCGAAGTCAGGAAGTTCTGCAGGCTCGTATCGACATAACGGCCTTTCAATTCTTCCTTGTCCGAATAGGCAATCGCGTGAATCACGAAATCCAGACCGCCCCATTCTTTTTTCAATTGCGCAAAAACCTTATCGAGATCTTCTTCTTTGGACACATCGCAATCGATCAACGTTTTTGCGCCAATGGATTCAGCCAGAGGCTTCACGCGCTTGCCAAACGCATCGCCTTGATAGGTGAACGCCATTTCCGCGCCGTGCTTGTGCAGCTCTTGTGCCATGCCCCATGCGATAGATTTTTCATTGGCGACACCCATAACGAGGCCGCGCTTGCCCTTCATAATGTCGGATGCAGCTATACTCATGATTACGCCTCGTATCTTGAAAGAGCGAGGGTAGCGTTTGTGCCGCCAAAGCCGAAGGAGTTGGAAAGGATCGTGTTGTGACGAATATTGTCGATCCGTTGTTTTGCGATCGGCAGATTGCCTGCCCCCTCATCCAACGTTTCGATGTTGATACTTGGAGCCACAAAATCATTGTTGAGCATCAGCAGAGAATAAATCGCTTCCTGCGCGCCCGTTGCGCCAAGGCTGTGGCCTGTCATCGATTTTGTCGAACCGATATAAGGCATATCTTGCTCTAACTTGCCGAACACGTTCTTGATAGCGTCTAGTTCCGTGATATCGCCCGCCGGTGTCGATGTGCCGTGCGTGTTGATGTAAGTGACAGGAACTTTAACCGTCGACAAAGCTTGCTTCATACAACGCACCGCGCCCTCGCCGCTTGGTGCGACCATATCGGCACCATCCGATGTTGCACCATACCCTGTGATCTCGGCATAGATTTTTGCGCCACGCGCCAGTGCGTGGGACAATTCTTCCACCACCACAACGCCAGCTCCGCCAGCAATCACGAAACCATCGCGGTTTGCGTCATAAGCACGGCTCGCGCGTTCTGGTGTATCATTATATTTAGAACTCATGGCGCCCATAGCGTCGAACAGACAGGATAGCGTCCAGTGCAATTCTTCCGAACCGCCTGCGAACACGATATCTTGCTTTCCAAGCAGGATTTGCTCCGCAGCATTGCCGATACAGTGCGCGCTCGTGGAGCATGCCGACGAAATGGAATAATTCACGCCCTTGATTTTGAAATTGGTGGCGATGGTCGCCGACGCTGTCGATGACATAGCGCGCGGCACTCGGAATGGGCCGACCCATTTCGTCGCTTTCTTTTCGCGAACGATGTCAGCGGCCTCAACGAGGTTGCTCGTCGATGGTCCGCCAGACCCCATGATAACGCCCGTACGCTCGTTGGAAATATCACTCTCTTCAAGGCCTGCGTCTTTGATCGCCTGTTCCATGGCCAGATGGTTGTATGCCGAACCATCGCCCATAAAGCGCAAGAGACGCTTGTCGATAGAGGCTTGCAGATCAACCTGCGGACGACCCTCCACTTGTGATCGAAAACCATGCTCCGCCATGCTTGGGGAGAATGTGATACCTGATTTACCGGCCTTCAGGGCCGCCAGAACTGTCTCTTGGTCGTTGCCGATGCAGGAAACGATGCCAAGGCCCGTGATTACCACGCGTTTTTGTGTGTTTGTCATGGGGAAATATGTAAGGCCACAGGGCGTTAAAGTCACGCCTGTTTTTGATTGTCATATTGAATTATCCACGGCGGAGAGCCGGCCTGCGAAATGCCGCTCCTATCATTTTTATCGAAACGACATTGAGGGGAAATTCAAGCACCACGTGAAGCAAGCTCAGGAATGACAGAACGAGAAATCCAGTGCGAAAATCCACTAGGTAAATCGAAATGGCGACCAGATAAATCGCCACGATTCCAACCAATCGTTTCCGCGGAATCAAATGCCATTTGATCACTTCTGTTTTCGAAAACCAGTTAAGATAATGATAGGTGTAGGCGAAAGATAAAAATGCCAGAACCTTGTGCGCGTTGATCCCTTCTACCGACAAAAGCTGGACGATGTAATCCACCAGCCCGTCAAAATTGCTCAAATTCTGGTCAACGAAATCGGTAGAGATCATTGTAATTCCCGGCGTCACGAAAACAAAGAATGCGCCACAAATAAGAAAGATAGTGAAAGACGCAAACGCCCAAGGATTACGGCTTTTTAAAGCTCCACTCAGAATAAACAATCCCGTAAATGCATAGATATGGATAACCGTTGGAATAAGAATTATCAGCGCAATGCCGAAATCTGGCGACAATGTTCGGCAGACCAACAAAAATACAATGATAGAAAATACAATGGCAATTTGCTTCCATCGCTGTTGCGCAGCCACAAAACCAATCGCCAGTCCGATTGCTATCGCCATGGCAGCGAACACAGTCGCTGGATCACCTTGTTTATCCCAGCTGACCGCCATAATAAAAATGACGGTGGCGGCCATGGGCGCCCACAGCCATTTCACAGGCGTAAAATAAGAACGGTCATGCAGCCACGAAATTTCGGTGAGGTAATGTGCTGGGCCTAAAAATGCGTAAGAAATCAGGACAAGCTCGAACGGGATCACATAAGCGATCCCGAGCGACAATAGCATCCAAAGGATATTTGCCTGATCTATATCTAGGCGGCGAAGCAAGCGTTAGGCCATCGCGGCGGAAGGATTGTCGAACAACCCTACTTTGAGGTCTTTTGCTTCGTAAATTACCTTGCCGTCCGCTTCGACGCGGCCATCGGCAATACCGAGAACAAGCTTGCGGTTTATCACGCGCTTAAGGTCGATCACATAACGAACCAGTTTCGTCGTCGGCAGGATTTGTCCTGTGAATTTCAATTCGCCAAGGCCGAGCGCACGGCCCGATCCCGGCGCGCCAAGCCAGCCAAGATAGAAACCAAGCAATTGCCACATGGCATCTAGGCCCAAACATCCCGGCATAACAGGGTCGCCTTTAAAGTGGCATTCGAAGAACCAGAGATTTTCTTTGACGTCGAGTTCGGCGACGATTTCGCCTTTTTCAAACGCGCCGCCTTCTTTGGTAATTTTGATGATGCGATCGAACATCAGCATCGGCGGCAGCGGCAATTGCGCATTGCCGGGTCCGAACAATTTGCCCTTCCCGCATTCGATAAGGTCTTCGAACGAGTAGGACGACTTGGGCGTAAATTCCATGATTTTCTTCACTGCTTCTTGTACGGACATACAAGGAGTCTTAGCCGCTAAATGCGGCAGAATCAAGCCGGTAATCCGTCCGAAAAGGCATATTCCACACACACGCTTTTATAGCTTTCGGTGATGGCGGCCATGGCAAGTGGTTTGGCTATAGCAGGTTCTAGCTCTGGCTTTTTACCGCCGGCCGCGATCGCCAGCATGCGACCCGCTGCTTTGGCGCAAGCAACCGCTTGGTCACCCAGATCTGCCATTTCGATGGCTTGGAAGAAACCATGCGTCAAAGGTTCGACATCGCGGATCAGAGAGCTTGGCGGGTTTGCCGGAATATCGTTGGCCGGAAGGCCGAAACGCCAGTCGGTGGAAGAACAAAGCCCGTGGCGCACAGCTTCTTGGGTCATCACATAGGCAGTTTGATCTAAAAGGTCCGGCAAATCAGAGCCGCGGAACCAACAGCATTGATTGCGTCCATCATGGGATTGAGCAAGCTTATAGCCGGATGTACCGGCAAGAGCCGCTACGGAATCCGAAAGCTTCCATTGAGATACACCGATTTTTTGCTCAATCACAGCATCGCAGAGTTCTTGCGCTGCTAATTCGAACGACATCGCTTTATAGGTTGCTTCGACCAACAGGCGGAAAGATTCAGATCTGTCCTGACCGAACATTTCCCAGCGTGCGAAGCTTTGCTGGATAAGGGTCAGAACCATTTCTTGGAATTCGTAATTACAATCGAGCCATTCTTCGAAGAACTCGCGGGCCATGGAACGCCCCTGCTCGGTGTCAAAATCGATAATGGCGGATGGCGGCAAGGCACGCTCTCCCAGATCGCCGTAATAGGGTTCGCAGTCCAGAAGATCGGCCAGACGCGCAAATGCGCCTTCTAAGGCCTCTTCGCAATTGTCGAATAGAAACGCGCACTCCACCAACATACCCGCATAGAGCATGAGCACTTTCATGGCGTCGGTACCCATTTCAGGCTCTTCGGCGAGAGCTTGAATCGAGGTGTGAATCCGAAGGGCCACATCGGCCTTGGCGGAATGTGCTTGCATTATTCAGTCTCTGATTATTGTTTTGTTATTGAGGGACTTGGTAGGTTTTCTTGAAGTGTGGGTAAGTCTGGGGATAACCGGACGAATCACCCTTATAAATTTAATCGAAGTCCTCTGAGTCGTAAATACCCCATAGGAATTTTCTTTCGGCGAAGCCGTTATAGCCCATCGCCTCGATCTCGCACCAAGCACCTTGGCACCCTTCCACGGCAGCCACCACGTTGGGCTCCAGCCATGCAATCACGCGGGAATTCTCATCATTGGTCTTGCGGACCGCCACATTGGCCTCGCCCTTGGCGATGACCGAACGCTCGCCCGACAGCAAGGATTGGTGGATCCAGCCGTCATCGCCGTCCATATCGCGGATTTTGCGCCAAGTATCAAACTCCTGCACGATCTCTACCGGCAGGTTGCTGCGCTGGTAAACCCATTTGATGGGGTAACGAAGGGCTGGCCCTGTACGAACAAACACCTTGTCGGACGACAGGCTGACAAAACGTGGGATCGGAAGGCCGGAGGATGATTTGGCGGGTGTATCAACGGCCAAAGCGGCATCTGGCGGCTCGGCCGCGACCTTATCCTGAGCTTGCCCAGCCATTGGAAAAGCCAGAACTGTCAAAATCACCAGAAATATCGCAAATTTTTGAAGCATCTCCATATCTGGATATGCTAAAAAACCCTCGTTTTCAAGAGGATGAAACCGTGAACATGGCAAAGCCGCACATCTCTGTTGCGCCGATGATGGACTGGACGGACCGGCATTGCCGGTACTTCCATCGCCTTCTCTCGCCCAATGTGCGCCTCTACACCGAAATGGTCACGACGGGCGCGCTTCTTCACGGTGATGTTGATCGTCATTTGCGATTCAATGAAGCTGAAAAATATCTGGCTCTTCAACTCGGCGGATCGGAACCGGATGATCTCGCAACTTGCGCCAAAATGGGTGAGCAATACGGTTACGACGAAATCAATCTGAATTGCGGCTGCCCATCCGAACGCGTGCAAAAAGGTGCTTTCGGTGCGTGCCTGATGGCTGAACCTGACTTGGTCGCGTCTTGCGTTGAATCGATGAAGAAGGCCGTGAACATTCCCGTCACGGTGAAATGTCGCCTTTCGATTGATGATTATGAGACAGCACCGTTCTTGCACAAATTTATCAAAACAGTTTCAAATGCTGGCTGCGATATGTTTGTGCTTCATGCTCGCAAAGCATGGCTCAAAGGTCTATCGCCGAAAGAAAACAGAACCAAGCCGCCGATCGATTACAATATGGCTGCGGAGATCAAATCCTCCTACCCGCATTTGCAAATCATCGTGAACGGCGAAGTGAAGAATGTTGAACAGACAAAACAACATCTATCGCGCTTTGATGGTGTCATGATCGGGCGTGAAGCTTATCAGAATCCTGTTCTTCTATCCGATATTGAACGTGATATTTTCGGCAATCAAAACGCCATGTCTGCGCAAGACGCCGTGCGTGCGATGATCCCCTATATCGAACAACAGGCTCGCGATTACGGCACACCAATGAAAACCATCACGCGTCACATGATCGGGTTATTTCAAGGAGAACGTGGTAGCAAAGCATGGCGCAGATCTCTCTCCACCGAAGCGCATCTGGAATCTACAAAACCGGAATTCCTCGAAACGGCCCTGCAAGCGGTGGCCTAAGTCTTTCAAACACTTAGAATTTGCATTTTTTCGTGGCTCGTTGATAATGTAATTGGTTTACCTCTTACAAGGGCCTCTATGAACTGGCAAAGACTTGACCGCGAAAGCAGCCTAAAGACCATCGACAGCGTGAAATCCGCCGCCGATGCCGGCCTGTTTTCTCCGGCCACTTGCGAGGTTCAGCGCGCGCGTTTGACGTTCTATGACGGCATTGAATTGTACAAAATCACCAACTTTGCTTCCTTGCCCTCTTTCACCTTCGAATATTTAGGCTCCGGTAATTTCTTCCATTATTTAGATGGAACCGAGCAGCCTATCTATGCCGTGAATGACAAAGGCGCCCTTTCATTGAATGATCGTTCCGTCGTGGATTATCTGGCTTTCTTCTTTGCCCACGTCACAATCGACGATGATGAAATGTTTCTCGTGAAACATCCGAGCGATATGCCGATGCTGGAATCATTGAACGATGATGGTATCGATGCGGTCACACGCAACCATACGCCGCCACACGTTCAGTATGACGCAGGCTTTGATAAATTCACGGTCGAGGCTGATTTGTACGCCGAAGGCCTTCTCATGCGCGCCACAGTCGAAGTGACCGCCGCTGGCCGCGTTGAACTGAAAGACCGCAAAATGATCGTAAATGCCGTTGCACGTAGCGGATTTTCTGGGATAATGGCCTGACATGACCGAGAACGAACAAACAGGACTGGGCGGCGCATTTAGCTCCAAAACAAAAGGCAGCCAGATAAGTTATGGGCATCCTTTTGCCAAAGAATTGCTAGCCTCCGCCGCTGATTTCATCAGGGAATCGGAGTCTGGGCGTGCGCTCTTAAAGCTATTGGATTTGAAGAGAATACCCATCCATATCATAAAAGGTCGTGGACAATCTGGCTTTTCCCCTGAACTCATGACCATTTATTTACAAGCCCCCTCTAATACAAGCGTGGCCACAACTGGCTTTGTAATAGATCTGATAAAAGGATTAAATGAGGCCGCTCAAGAGCTTGCGGGCTTCCGGACACCCGACCCACGCAAAGATATAATGGCTTATGCCAGCTTCATCCACGGCCGGAATCTTGATTCAATCACGGCCGTTTGCAAGGTTATCAAAGAATTAACCAATTCTTCGAATTATTCAAATTTCCTTGACTCTTTGACGGAAATAGGGTTAATTGGTGTCTATAAAGCGTACATCGACGGGCAGCCTAGAGAAGTGCTTTATGAGCAATACGCATCGGCTTATGATGCTAGTACAAGAGGGAGTTACTAATATGAAAAACGTATTTGCAGATGTTTCCGCTTTGGCAGCTCGTGCTGTGTCCCCACTTCAAATTGCTTACGCAGATGTAGCTCCAGATACAGCTCCTGCAGTTGGTCAATTTCTCAACAATCTTGACCGTAGTATGGCCCCTGCACCAGCAGGCATGTAATATCCGATAAGGATAAAAGAATTCAAAAGGGCCTCATAGAGGCCCTTTGTTTTTGCTGAAATTCTTTTTTTTTCTGAGGAACGAACTGATAGATCACCCTATCGCTCTACCGAGAAACTCTCGCCGCAGCCACAGCGCCCCGTTTCGTTCGGATTAGTGAAGGTAAAGCCGCTGCTCATCATGTCTTCGGCATAACCGATCTCCATGCCGAATAGCATCCATGAATGGATTTTGGGAATATACAGCACGGCGCCATCTTGTTCGATCTTGTCGTCCGCGGTCAGGTTCTCGTCCATCGCGTAATCCATGTTGTAGGAATTGCCGGAACAGCCCGTGGATTTGATTCCAAGGCGCAAACCTGTCGCGCCTTCTTTGCTTGCCACCTTTTGCTTGATGGCGTTTACGGCGTCTGATGTGAGTGTGATCGGTGTCATTCTTTTATCCTACACGAACATGTTTAATTGTAACTTAGCGGTCTCGGCCATTTTGGACGGGTCCCAAGACGGATCAAACACGATATCGACATCAACATTGCGAACGCCTTCGACGCCGAAGATCGCGCCCTGCACCCAGACCGGCATTTCTTGCGCCACGGGGCACGCTGGCGATGTGAGCGTCATTTCAACGTAAACGTCCTTCTTGCCTTCGGCATCGTCGGTGTCCATGACATCGATCTTGTAGATCAAACCAAGCTCGTAAATATTCACTGGAATTTCCGGATCGAAAACCTTGCGTAAAGCCTCGACGGCCGCACGGCCAATCGGATGCGACGATATCTCGACCTCTGGTGGTTCCGCCATTTCGTCGAAATCATCACCCACGGCGTTCTTCACCATCTCTTCGTCTGCGACCTGCTCAAACTTGGTCATGACAACATATCCTTCGCCTTCTTGAGGCCTTGTACCAGAGAATCAATATCGTTCCGGTTTGTGTAAAGTCCAATCGACGCGCGGATCGTGCCTTCGATTCCATATGCCTGCATCAACGGCATACAGCAATGATGGCCCGCGCGCACGGCTACTCCCTGCTGGTCAAGGATCATCGCGATATCCGATGCCTGCCCCCAGCTTGCGGTGAAGGAAATGATTCCGGCCTTTTCAGATCCCGTACCGTAAAATGTCAGACCATCAATCTTCTCGAGGGCTTTCATGGCGTGTTCGAACAACGCCTTCTCATGCGCGATGATGTTCTCACGCCCGACAATGTGGATGTAATCGATCGCTGCACCAAGTCCGATAACTTCGACAATCGCCGGCGTTCCTGCCTCGAATTTCGCCGGTGCTTTTTTGTACGTTGTTCCGTCGAACGACACACGCTCGATCATATCGCCGCCGCCTTGATATGGCGTCATAGTGTTGAGTAATTCCTCGCGCCCCCAAAGGACACCAACACCTGTGGGGCCGTATAACTTATGACCTGTGAACGCGAGAAAGTCTGCGCCGATGTCCTGAACATCGACAAAATCATGAACAATGCTCTGCGAAGCATCAATCAGGGTTTTGATTTCTGGGTTATAGGATTTTGCTTTTGAAACGATTTCTTTAACGGGATTGATTGTACCAAGCGCATTAGAAACGTGCGTAATAGAAACCAGCTTGGTTTTATTTGATAGCAACCTTTCATACGCTACCATATCAAGTGTGCCATCCGCGTGAACTGGAATGGCCTTGATTGTGAAGTCAATTTTGCCCTGTAACAACTGCCACGGCACGATATTGGCGTGGTGTTCCATCACGCTTAGGATAATTTCATCGCCAGCTTTGAGGTTCACGCCTCCCCAACTTTGAGCAACAAGGTTGATAGCTTCTGTCGTGTTGCGTGTAAACACGATCTCGCGTTCGGTTTTGGCGTTGATGAATTCGGCTACCTTCGCACGAACAGCTTCATATTCTTGCGTCGTTACTTGGCTGAAATGATACAGGCCGCGATGGATGTTGGCGTAATAATACGACATCACATCGCGCATTTTATCAATAACGGCTTGCGGCTTTTGCGCGCTGGCGGCTGTATCTAAAAACGCAAGCGGCTTTCCATGTACGCTCTCGCTCAGGGCCGGAAAATCTTCGCGGCAATATCCTATGTCCGTGAGGCCAGCCATTGGCTAATCCTTTCGCGGATCATTTCTTGTGTCGGCTCGTGTGCAATACCATCAACTGCTTGGCCGCAGAATGCTTCGATCAGCAACGCCCGCGCTTGCTTCTCCGGAATGCCGCGCGCGCGCAGGTAAAACATCGGCGCATCGTCCAGCTTACCCGTCGTCGCGCCGTGGCTGCATTTTACATCGTCGGCGTAGATTTCCAGTTCCGGCTTGGTATCCATCTCCGCCTGCGGAGATAAGATCAACGCATTGGACAATTGATATCCATCAGTCTTCTGCGCGATCTGGTGCACATGAACCTTGCCTTGGAACACGCAATGCGATTTACCATCCAAAACGGATTTGAACGTCTGGTTTGATTGGCAGTTCGGGGCTTGGTGTTCGATCGTAATAGTCGTGTCGGCCAATTGATCACCTGACAGCATATTCACGCCGCCAACACCAAAGTAAGCATTCTCACCTTGAATTTCGGCGTGGATTTGGTTGCGGATAAAACCAGCACCGGCAATGAAGCTGAAACCTTCATAGCGTGCGTCGCGCTCAATCTTGATATGGGTGAACTGCGTTGAAACGCCTTCCGCGCCTTCATCAAAAATACGGTAATGACGAAGACGGGCATTCTTGCCCACTGTAATTTGTGAAACGCCGTTCTTCCAATATGCGCCCGAACCATTTTGGCGCTCGATGATGGTAACATCCGCCCCATCTTTGATCTGGATTAGCATACGTGGCGACAACCACTGGCCATTCTCGCCATCAATGACGATCTCTTGATCGCCTGTAATGACTTTGATTTCCTTAGCTTGTGCCGTGTTCAAATCCCACAGCTGCGTGTCGCCATATTGCACAGCTCCCGGAGCTTGTGGCGCGATCAATTTGATATTATCCGACCAACCTAGACCGGCAGGCGCGACATTCAATTTCTTCAACGCACGTTGAAGATTGGTGTATTTCCACCGTTCAGATTTAGGCGTAGGGATTTGTTCAAGCGGCAACATTGGCATAGCCGTTCTTTTCGAGTTCTAGCGCCAGTTCCGGTCCACCTGTTTTTACGATCTTGCCATTCGCCAGAACGTGGACGACATCAGGTTTGATGTAATCAAGCAAACGTTGATAGTGCGTGATAACGAGGAATGAGCGATCACCGCCACGCATAGCATTGACGCCATCGGCCACAATTTTCAGCGCGTCGATATCCAGACCGGAATCCGTTTCATCGAGCACACAGAATTTCGGCTCCAACATTGCCATCTGAAGCACTTCGTTACGTTTCTTCTCACCGCCTGAAAAACCAACATTAACGGCACGCTTCATCATCTCATCGGAAATGCCAAGTTCTTTGCACTTCTTTTTCATCAGCTTGAGGAAATCAATCGCATCAAGCTCAGCCAGACCGCGCGCTTTACGCACAGCATTAAGCGCAGTCTTCATGAATGTTGTCATCTGCACGCCGGGAATTTCTACCGGATATTGAAACGCCAAGAATACACCCTTCGCGGCGCGCTCTTCCGGTGACATCTCCATGATGCTCTCGCCATCAATTGTAATATCACCGCCGGTGACTTCATATTCTTCACGGCCCGCTAGAACGTAAGACAGGGTGGATTTCCCTGCGCCGTTTGGCCCCATAATTGCGTGCACCTTGCCAGCTTGGATTTCAAGATCCAAACCTTTGAGGATTTCGCGGCCGTCAATCTCGGCCTTAAGCTGCTTTATTTTGATCATGTCTAATCTCTACTGCCATTTTGTAAATTTCTGGATGAAGAGCTAAGCGCTCCCGTTCATCCTCTTCGTTTTTAAATATGCGCTCGTCGTCATAACCGCCGATACCGTGCCACGCCATGATCAGGTATTCGCAACCAAATTCTGGATCTTTCAAAATGCGCTCGCGGCTGCCTTCAAAAAAATCGACCCATATGTCCTCATTGCGCTTGTGCAAAGCGATCAAACGATCCAGTTGTATAAGGAGTTTTTCAATCATGATTGTAACTCCGGCGGAATGTTCGAATAAATATCCATGACACGCATGATAAACCAAAGCCCAATGGTTGGCGCGAATATCCAGTTCAACATCATGAGGACATGCTTCATGTTCTTACGTGCCCCTATGTACGTCGCCACAACAATGACGGCATAAAAAATCATCCAATAGGCTAGGCTTCTTACAAGCTCAATAATCCCCGATACATGCTTGTCTTCGAATGTTGGCAATATCGATGATAGAACGATAAATCCGAAACTGATCCCGAGCGTATATGCGGCAGAGCGAAACGCTTTTGCGTTCTGCTTCTCACCCAGTAACTGAGTATCAACGAAATTCCGTTCGCGGCGGCGCGCGATTTGTTCAACACTTTCATAGTGTTTTCCATGCTGGGGCATTATCCTACGCTCCCCTCAAGGCTGATGCCGACAAGCTTTTGTGCCTCTACGGCAAATTCCATTGGAAGATGCTGGAGAACTTCACGGCAGAAACCATTAACGATCAACGCAAGCGCTTCTTCTTCGGAAATACCGCGTTGCTGACAATAGAAAACCTGATCTTCGGAAATCTTCGACGTAGTGGCTTCGTGCTCCAGCTGCGCCGACTTGTTTTTGCTTTCAATATAGGGGACTGTGTGCGCACCACATTGATCGCCGATAAGTAAGGAATCACACTGCGTAAAATTACGTGCATTGTCCGCACCACCCATAATCTTCACAAGGCCACGATAAGTCGAATCCGATTTACCCGCCGAAATGGTCTTGGCAATAATGCGGGAGCGTGTGTTCGCGCCCAGATGGATCATTTTGGTCCCGGTGTCAGCTTGCTGGCGGTTGTTCGTGATAGCAACAGAATAAAATTCGCCTTGGGAATTATCACCTTTTAAAATACAGGACGGATATTTCCAAGTAATTGCAGAACCCGTCTCAACTTGTGTCCATGAAATCTTGGAATTGCGACCTTCACAAATACCGCGTTTGGTCACGAAATTGTAAATTCCGCCCTTGCCGTTTTCATCGCCCGGATACCAATTTTGTACGGTTGAGTATTTAATCTCTGCATCGTCATGAGCGATCAACTCCACCACGGCTGCGTGCATCTGGTTTTCATCACGCATCGGTGCTGTACAGCCTTCGAGATATGAGACGTAAGCATTCTTGTCGCAGATGATCAGCGTGCGTTCGAACTGCCCAGTGTT
>CAYYPX010000002.1:0-10853 GCA_964473655.1 uncultured Micavibrio sp. | reverse complement strand
AGACGTAAGCATTCTTGTCGCAGATGATCAGCGTGCGTTCGAACTGCCCAGTGTTTGTCAGCTTGCTGGCGGTTGTTCGTGATAGCAACAGAATAAAATTCGCCTTGGGAATTATCACCTTTTAAAATACAGGACGGATATTTCCAAGTAATTGCAGAACCCGTCTCAACTTGTGTCCATGAAATCTTGGAATTGCGACCTTCACAAATACCGCGTTTGGTCACGAAATTGTAAATTCCGCCCTTGCCGTTTTCATCGCCCGGATACCAATTTTGTACGGTTGAGTATTTAATCTCTGCATCGTCATGAGCGATCAACTCCACCACGGCTGCGTGCATCTGGTTTTCATCACGCATCGGTGCTGTACAGCCTTCGAGATATGAGACGTAAGCATTCTTGTCGCAGATGATCAGCGTGCGTTCGAACTGCCCAGTGTTCTTTGCATTCATACGGAAATACGTCGACAATTCCATAGGGCAACGCACACCCGGCGGCACATAGACGAACGATCCATCCGTAAACACGGCGGAATTCAAGCATGCGTGCTTATTGTCAGCGAACGGCACAACAGAGCCGAGATATTTTTGCACTAGTTCAGGGTGATCTTGCACGGCCTCGGAAATAGAGCAGAATATAACCCCTGCTTCGTTCAGTTTCTTTTTGAATGTTGTGCCAACCGATACAGAATCGAATACGGCATCAACGGCTACCAATGGCGCCCCTTCGACACCAAGCAGCACTTCCTGCTCTTTCAATGGAATACCGAGTTTTTTATACGTTTCCAAAATCCGCGGATCAACTTCGTCCAAGGATTTCAGCTTTTTCATGTTCTTTGGAGCTGCGTAATAATACGCATCCTGATAATCAATCGCCGGAATTTCAAGCTTTGCCCATTGTGGCTCCGGCATACTCTGCCAGTGACGGAAAGCCTTTAAACGCCAATCGAGCAACCATTGCGGCTCATTCTTCTTTTGCGAGATCAGACGAACGATATCTTCGTTCAATCCTTTGGGTGCATATTCCATTTCGATGTCGGTTTCAAAACCCGCATCGTATTTGCCGCTAAGACTTTTAACGGTTTCAATTGTTTCTTCGGTGATCGAACTCATGCGCGGCTCCCGATCATCTGCTCAAGGCTGACATTTTGTAGAGCTTGTTGCATCGCTACATTCACGGGGTCCCACTTGCCTTTGACCGAACAATGAACCGCATGCGAACAACATTCCTCGTTGCCACCGACGCAGGATGTCAACTGTACAGGGCCTTCGAGAGCTGTAATCACATCCGCCATATTGATTTCGATAGGGTCTTTGCCGAGCGTGTAGCCGCCATTGACGCCACGGGAAGAAGCAATCAATTCACCGCGTGCGAGTAGCTTTAAAACCTTGGCGACAGTAGGCTCCGGCAGGCCTGTTTTGGCCGACAATCCAGACGCTGTTTGCTGGCATCCTTTCTGTTTTGCCATTTCGGCAAGGATGACCACGGCGTAATCCGTTAATTTTGATAATTTTATCATATATTTCAATAGCTTGGTAAATCGTACCGCAAACGTGCTAATTAAATGTCATGATTTGCCGCTCTTTTCAAGACTTATCATCCCCAAAATCCATGCTACCCTTGCGAGCATGAACAATCGTCTCCTCGTGCCCGTTTTCGCGGCAACCCTCTTCCTTAGTGCTTTCCTTATTTTCGCGGTCCAGCCAATGGCCAGCAAGATGTTGCTCCCGTTGTTGGGCGGAAGCCCTTCGGTCTGGAACACCGCCATGGTGTTTTTTCAAGCCATGCTGCTGGGCGGTTATGCCTACGCGCATTTCATCGCACGATATATCCCGCTAAAAATTCAGGCCATTGTCCATCTTGGGCTTTTGTCACTTTTTACAATGGTCTTACCATTGACGATTCCACCAGATGCCATCCCGCCGGAAGATAGCGGACAAGCATGGTGGCAGCTTTGCACGATGCTTACTTGCATCGGTGGGCCGTTCTTTGTTTTGGCGGCGTCTGCGCCGCTGTTCCAACACTGGTTCGCATCGAGCGGCCACCCAGATGCAGAAAATCCTTATTATCTGTATGCCATCAGCAATATCGGAAGCATGGCGGCATTGCTCGGATACCCCACAATCATCGAACCGTTCTTATCATTGTCACAGCAAACCGGTGCATGGATGTATGGCTACTTGCTGTTGATCGCTGTGACATTTGTGTGCGCAGCCTTGGTCCGTAATGGCGTAAAGCCGGTTGAACCTCTCGCATCCTTGCGAGATCGGGAAACAGTTAGTTGGAAATTACGCGCGTTCTGGATATTGCTGGCCTTTATCCCATCCAGCCTTATGCTCGGCGTTACAACACTGATTACGACTGACTTGGCATCCGCGCCCTTTTTATGGGTCATTCCTTTGGCCATTTATCTGGCGACCTTCATCATCGCGTTTTCAAAAAAACCATTGCTGAGCATGCCGGTTTTGCGTTTGTTGACCTGCTACGCTCTTTGCATTGTTCTTCTTATGCTGGTGTTGAGCGGTTTTCTTGCCGTTAAACTCATCATGATTGCGGTTCATCTTGGTACGTTTTTTTTGTGCGGGCTTTTGTGTCATGGGCAACTTGCGGAATCCAAACCATCGACATCGCATCTTACAGAATTCTTCCTGCTGATCTCTTTTGGCGGCGTTCTAGGCGGAATATTCAATGCGCTGATTGCTCCCGTAATTTTTGTCATCCCGTTAGAATATATTCTAACGCTCTCGATCGTACCTTTTATCATCTGGTTCGGATCTTACATTCCATCGATCACCGGAAACTTCAACAAGATCGACCATTCCAGCCGCCCCAAGAAATTGTTCGCAATCGATGTTGTCAGTGTTTCGTTGGTTGTTGGTCTTTGCGCGCTCGTCGTCTTTGCCGAAAATAGTATCGTGCAGATATGGTCCGCGCTTGCCATCTTCTGTGTATTGATGGTCTTAAGACGCAATATCGCGGTATTCTCTATATCAATACTGATCTCATTTCTGATTCTTGCTCCCGCAATATGGGGAGGCAACCAAAAAACCCTTCACGCCGACCGCAATTATTTTGGTGTATTGAGGGTCGCGACGAAAAACGGTGCGAATTTCTTCAGCCACGGAACAACGCTGCACGGCGCGCAATTCCAAAAATCTGAATGGAAACTATCGCCGATCACCTATTATAACCCACAAGGTCCTGTCGCAGACATTTTCAAAGAAATGGACAAGCGCGGAGGCAAACAAAGCATCGGTGTGCTGGGCCTTGGTGTGGGTAGCGTTGCCTGTTACAAAAAGCAAGGACGCAGCTTTGATTTCTATGAAATCGACACCGACGTTGTTCGCATAGCGGAAGATCCGCAATATTTCACCTACCTTAAAGATTGCGGCAGTCCTTATAAAATCATCGTCGGTGACGCCCGATTGAAGATGTTGGATGCCCCAACTGGCGGCTACGATCTGCTTTTCATCGACACGTTTAGCTCCGATAACATTCCGGTCCATATTATGACGGAAGAAGCCTTTCGATCATACCTAGGTAAAATGAAACCAAACGGTTTGATAGCGATGAATATTTCAAACCGTTATCTCAATCTGCGCCCTGTACTGACGTCTATCGCCAAAGACTTAGGCTTGACGATTTATTTCAAATACAGCACGCCGAAAATAAATGTAAACGACCAATCTGCGCTCTATACGGCAAGCCTATTTGCCATCATTGGTCATGACGAACAAGATGTCGCAGCGTTCGTAGAAAATCATGATTGGAAGCCGTATACTGGCGGAAAAACACTCAAACCATGGACGGATGATTACGCCAACATTCTGACCAGCCTGAATATCTTTCAATAATTAAGGCGCGCCGTCATCTCACGGTCTTCGATTTCAACCACCCATAGATCTGGGTCACGTTGTTTTGCGCGGGCTATGTAGGCGTCCGCCTCACGCTCTTCGATAATGTCATCCTGAAGTGTGTTGATCCAGACAAGCTTACCGAGCAGATCACGCTGCTGCGACATTAACCTGCATTGACCCTCAAGGTTTGAAATTTTTTGCAAAACCATGCCGCCGGTTTTATCTCCCTTAGCGGCCACGTAAACGCCAATGCCAACCCCAGATAATCTTCGCAGCTCGGCCTCTACCCATATGTGGGTCGGAATGCGCTTATCGTCCGCTTCTAACATGGAATTCAGTTCACGCTGGCTTGGGAATTTTCGAATACCCAACATTCCACAACCGTTTTGGCTTCGATGCTTGGGCTTGGGTGATGATACTTCAAAACTTTCGTGACGATCTTGATAGCCTCGCGCTCGGTAACACCGCCTTTGCGCAACGCGCCATACGCATTCAAAACGATGCCCTTGCATTTGCAAGTATCGGGGTCTTCGGCCTTGTCAAACACTTCATGACAAGTGACGCTTTCGGAGGGGTGCACGCAGGACATTACTTTGCAATCTTGTTTTTAAGTTTGCGGCCATACAGTTCGAGCCTGTGGTCGACCAATTCGAAACCCATTTCGCGTGCAATTCTTTCTTTCAGTTTTTCCAGCTCAGGATTCTGGAACTCGATGACCTGACCGGTTTCAAGATCGATCAGGTGATGGTGGTGTTCCATATTGGTTTCATAACGGGAAAAGCTCTCGTTGAATTCATGGCGCGTGACCAGATCAAGCTCATCAAGCATATTCAACGTGCGATATACGGTTGCGATGCTGATGGAAGAATCTATTGCTTTGGCGCGCTCGTAAACGGCTTCTACCGATGGATGATCCATAGCCTCATCGAGAACTTTTAAAATTGTTTTACGAGGGCCTGTCATTTTCAGGCCTGCGTTGATACAGCGTTGTTCCAGATCGGTCATTGAGAAGCTCCATCATCTGTAAATTGATGGAGAAAATATTACTCCGCCGATCCGGCGATGTCCATGAGGGTTTTGTCCATAATTCCCTCGTTTTTTCCCAAGGTCGGTGGTCTGACACGGCCTCTCGGGAAGATAATGGTGATCTTGGCACCGGCGCCCGTATCAGATTCCAATTCCAAACGCCCACCATGCAATTCAACCATGGCTTTGGTAAGCGGCAAACCAAGGCCGGTGCCTTGCTGGCTGTTGCTGTGTGTCGGATCATGTATTTGGCCGAAAGGCTGCATGGCTTCTTCGATACGGTCTTTGGGAATGCCCACGCCGTAATCCTGCACAATAATCTCCATATTTTTCTTGGCGTCGATATGTGCGCGCACATCGATGATACCGCTCTTGTGTGAATATTTGATCGCGTTGGTCAGAAGATTGATAAGAATCTGGCGGATCAATCTTGGATCGGCATAAAGAACAGGAAGATTGTCTGCAATATCTTCCTTGATTTCGAGGCCGGTACTGAAAGCTTTGCTCGTCATAATGCGTACAACGGAATCGATCAGGCCCTGCATATCGATTTCTTGCTCGTCCAGCTCAACTTTACCAGCTTCGATCTTCGACATATCGAGTACTTCGTTGATGATCTCAAGCAAGTGCTTCGCGCTCATATGGATGTCATCCAGATATTCACCATACTTATCGTGACCTAACGGACCGAACGTTTTTTTGATGATCATCTCGGAAAAGCCAATAATGGCGTTTAGTGGCGTACGCAATTCATGACTCATATTGGCCAGAAATGCCGATTTTGCATGGTTCGCGGCATCCGCTTGCTCTTTTGCTACACGCAGAGAATACTCCATCTGCTTACGCAGCGTAATATCCATGATGGTCGTCACTTGGAAACGGCGTTTTTGCGATAGCTCGAGTGTTGCGGTGGTATAGAGAACATTCGCTTGGCTGGTGTTTTTGCGCACCAAAGTCATCTCGCCGGAACTTCTGATACCGCCGCGAATAAATTCTTCATGGTTCTTGCGGGCATTGTCGCGCTCTTCATCTGCTAGAATGTTGATAAAATCTAGCCCGACCAATTCATTCCGGCTCCAACCATAAATGCGAACAAAGCTGTCATTCACTTTGATGATCCGGCGATTGTGGTCAGTGACGATAATACCAACTTCGCTAACGTCGAAAATGGATGTCAAAAGCAAGAGAGCGTCATCGCGTTCACGTTGTAGCGCTGAATCATCGGTCAGGTTAGGCTGCGCGATGATGTCGAGCACGCGCACTTCACCATCTTCTTCGTCGATGATCGGATTGATCCAGAAACCCGGAACATGGGCATTGCCCGGAAATGTTGGCAGAGATTGAATGGTCACGGGTTTTTTGCGTTTGATGCTGACATTCAAGGAATGCGTGATGTGCTCAGCGTTTTCATGATCCATAAAAGCATGAAGGCTTTTGCCCAATACATCTTTTTCGCTGCGATGGAAAAACTCGCAGGCCTTGTCATTCAGACTGATAAGACGGAAGGCTCCATCGATATGCTCGACGATCAATCGCGGGACCGGCATCCGGTCAAACAACAATTTATGATCCACGCCGTGCGGCATAGCGTCCTTCCAGCTAACTTTTTCTTATATTATAGCATTTATGGGCAGAATTGATTAACAAATTCCTAATAAGTTCCGAACAAACGGTCTCCGGCATCGCCCAGACCCGGCACAATATAGGCATTTTCGTTCAGTTTCTCATCCAGAGATGCCGTATATACGGCCACTTCCGGATAGTTGTCTTCCACCACTTTGACCCCTTCTGGGGCCGCCACGAGGCACATCAGAACGATGTTTTTGGCAGTTACGCCGCGCTTAACCAGAACCTCGCAAACGTGACACGCGGAATGGCCGGTCGCGAGCATGGGATCGACAACAATGAAAAGCCCATCTGATTTGGGCAAGCGCACCAGATATTCCACTGGGCGATGAGTTTCTTCATCACGGTACAATCCAACATGACCAATGTAGCAATCAGGAATAAGTTCGATCAATCCTTCGGCCATACCCAAACCGGCGCGGAGCACGGGCACAACTACTGGCAGAGGACCATCCAGAACTGGTGCATCCATTTTCTGCACCGGCGTTCTTATCGTTTCCGTGGTCAGAGAAAGATTGCGTGTCACTTCATAACCAACCAGAAGCGATATTTCGCGCAACAATTTTCTGAATTCACCAGTCGGGCAAGTTTCATCACGCATACGCGTGAGCTTGTGCTGAACAAGCGGATGCGTGACAATAAATAAATTTTTGAAATTGTGATTTTTCATGAGTATCGGCCTTGGTTTATATAAGGTCGACTATACTCATTTCTTCTTATCAATGGAATGGATATAACGCTGCAGCGGGCTGATATCATTGTGCTGCAACACTGTGCCTTGGCCAGCCAACCCTTCTAGATCCTTTTTCATGTTTGCAATCAACTGATCCAGAGAATCTCCCGGCGTTGGTTCAAACAATATGCTGGAAATCTTAATGTCTTGGTGCGGGTCGTCTGGACGCGAAATATGCGTTGAACGAACCGATGAATTCAAACGGTTCAAGGCGGATTGCGATCCCAAAGAATCTGCATGCTTCAAAGACAACACGAAATAATCATCGCCCAGATAATAGGCATCATCGAAGGTGCGTAAGCATTCCTTTATAACGCCAGAAAGCTGACGAACCATGATGCGATAACTATCTTCTTCTTCCTGCCATTCCGGCTTGTAGCCTTCAATCTTTACCAAAGCAATGGAAAACGGGCTGCCGCGACGCGCGCGCCGATCTAGCTCGCGGTTGATCTCATCATGCATGACTTTAACGGAACGTAGCCCCGTTTTTTCATCGAACCCGCTATTGTCCAAGACCTTGTCCAATTCCATGCGGCGCATGAACTGGATGAATTCTTCGTAATGACGATTGAATTCTTCGTATTCTTTCAACGGCAAATGCTGACGAAGGTAAAACAGCGTTGTAAATTCTTTGGCGGCCCTGAGCATCGCCGCATGAATTGCGCGAACGCGCTCTGCTGGGCGCTCATCGATGCTTTTGTCTTTCAGGGCCTTATCCAGCCATTCATCGAAAATTGCCGGTGGTTTTTCGGTCGGCTCCTTGCCCTCGAAATAGGCTTTGATCAAACGTCCGTACCAGACGATGTAATCGTCCAGCACCTGCGTGACGGATTCAAAAGCTTTTTGCGATTTGTATTCTAAAGGCATGAATTCTAACCGTTTGTAAGTAATCGATATTATAACCAATTGTTTGGGAATTGGTTAATTTTTAAATATTGCCCGATTTTGCGTTTTCTTAATGATTTTATGTATAATTATAGCATGTCAACTGACTTCAACTATAAAGACTACGTCACTTTTGGCCTTCCACCTGATGCCTTGGAAAAAGCCAAACAGCAAGGCATAGACGTCTCTCCATTAGAGTTGGACGCTGAAACACGCGCAAAAATGGAAAAAACGTTTGAAGAATTATCTCAGACACCTGAAGGCCGCCAGCTAATCATGGACGCGGCTAAACAATCTCCGTCTGACACAATTTCTATCGTTAGAAATGCAGGCCCGAATGGTACGTCAGGTGAAACAGGCACTCGTGTTGATAAGGGCTTAATTTATATCGGAGATAACGATAATACCTTTAGGTATTACAGCGATAAAACGGGACAATATCACGATATGTCCATACAAAACCTCATGGTTCATGAGCTTAATCATATCGCATACTATATAAACCCTGATGATGAATCGCAGGAAAATTTTGAAGCGAATGAATCCGACGCCATTAGAAGAACCAATGAATATATGGCTAAATACTACGGTGAGCCTCCCCGCAGTGAGGATCCCAACAAAGGCGACAAATTTGGTGGTTCGAATGGCTGGGACGTCAATGAAGGATTTAACCCAAGCGGTTACGACACGAAAGTAGAACCAGAAAAGCTTCGCAAGGCACTTTTGGAAACGGATCAAGAGCAAGTCGCGATGATGTCTCCGGAAATACAAAGCCTCCATGCTTACAAAGATCACGAAAATCTATTTAAAGAACAATTTGCGCAGCTGGAATCCAGCGGCGGCATGGAATATGTGGCACAAGACATTCAAGATTTCGGTCTGGGTGCTCCAAAAATTCAAGCACCGGCCGCTCCTGCACAAAGCTTTGCGATGCGTGCGCCAAGCATGTCGATGGGTTAATCGACCATATATTCGCGTTCTAATTCATCCAGCGTTCCGGCTTTAATGGCCGCGCGGACTTCACGCATCAATCGGTTGATCACGGCCACATTGTGTTGTGACAATATCTGATAGGCTAACAATTCCCCTGCTTTCAACAAGTGATGGATATACGCCTTGGAGAAATCGCGGCTGGATGGAAGATCGAGCGTTTCATCAAGTGGTTCAGGATCATCTCTGTAACGCGCATTGGTCAGATTGATCTTCTCACCCGGAACACCCTTCATCAACGCAACGCCGTGGCGTGCAATACGTGTCGGCATCACGCAATCGAATGTATCGATTCCATGGCGCACGGATTTAAAAATATCTTTCATGCGGCCAATGCCAAGGAAGTGAATCGGACGGTCCGGATGGTTGTGCGGCTGGGTGAATTCCAAAATGCCGTACATTTCTTCGTCGGAACCGCCGAGGCATCCGCCAATCGCCGTACCGAAGAACGGACGCGATCTCACATAATCCGCGCTCTCTTTGCGCAAATCTTCATAAACGCCGCCCTGCACCACGCCATAGAGTGCCTGCTTACCATCATGCGTGGAATTGAACGCGTGCAATGATCGATCGCCCCAACGCATCGACATCTCCATCGATTTCGCTGTGTAATCCTTCGTCACTTGGTACGCTGTGCATTCATCCATCTGTACGATCAAATCCGCGCCAAGTTTACGTTGAATCTCCATTGAGATTTCCGGATTAAGGCAAAGCTGACGCCCATCCAGATATGATCTGAAGAACGCACCATCTTCGTTGATCTTCAAAAGATTTTCGCGCTTCTGGCGATTGCGCCCTTTGATCTCGTCGGCGCAAGAACCATTCCCCATGGAGAAAACTTGGAAGCCGCCGGAATCGGTTAGCATCGGTCCGTTCCAGCCAGTGAACTTATGGAGACCACCCATTTTCTCAATAATATCGGCCCCCGGCTGGATCATCAGGTGATAGGTGTTGGCGAGGATGATATCTGTCTTCGCTTCGCGCATCTGGTATGGCGATAGGTTTTTGATCGATGCCTTGGTGCCGCAGAAAATATAATTCGGTGTTTCGATCACACCGTGAGGCGTCGTCAGCTTGCCGATACGCGCGCCGCTTTTTGGGTCTTTGTATGTTATCTCAAAATTGAAATTCGGATATTCGATTTTCGTGTCGAATGTTTTCGCCAATGGCGGCGGTGGAAGATTTTTCTTCTTCACCTTCTTCTTTTTTGCCGCTGCTTGTTCCATCACCAACTCCAAAACAATATACCGGCTTTCGCCGGTACAATGTACTTATCTATTTCACGTGAAAAGGGCTTATGCCTTTTTCGCTTCCAGCGCTTTTTCGATTTGCGCTTTGTATGTGCGCAAAGCTGGGTCCAGCTTGGTTTTTGCTGTGCCTTGAATGTAAGCGTCGAAACCACCTTTGTGGTCCAGCGTACGAAGGCCGTTCGCCGTTACTTTGATGGCGATCTTGCGCTTCAGCACTTCGCTGTAAACGGTTGTGTCCTGCACGTTCACTTCGAATGTGCGTTTTGTCTTGTTTTCGGCGTGGGAACGGTTGTTACCGACCATTCTCTTTTTGCCTGTGACCATGCATGTGCGGCTCATCGCGATATTCCTTATGTGCGAGATTCTTAATTCGTGGCGGACAATAGGCGATCAAGCCGCCGGAAGTCAAGCGTTCTTAGAGGAAAAACCCGTGCCCATAGACCACATATGCTCCCAGCAAAGCCGCCAAAAACAGCAGATGGGCCATGA
>CAYYPX010000001.1:54424-57869 GCA_964473655.1 uncultured Micavibrio sp. | reverse complement strand
TTGACAAAAAATGTACGCCATTAAAAATGGCCTTCATATTTTCCAATTTTTTTTCTGCTTCCGCCCAGTTTTCTTCAAAATTATATTTGGTTGTGCTGCAAGCCTCATGTCCGCTTTTTAAAAATTCAGCGATTGTTTCTGGCTCCTGCCCGCAAACATCTATCAGTGATAGGCCATAGTTTCCATTGTTGTAAAAAAGAGAATTTAAAAGGCGACCGGCAATCAAAACGGCCTGCCAAGGATTGATCATTTCTTCCTTGGCGAGGCGCGGCAATTCTTTTCTGATGCGGGCTTCGAAGACGCTATGGCAGGTCGCAGACATACATATCCTTACATTCTGGGTAAGGATTAATCATAGTCACAAGGATTTTCCGGTGTAAACGAAAAAAGGATTAACGTCGGCGATGCATCGGGAAGAGGATGATGTTGCTGCCATCCGTGACAGGCGCGAAAACGGCCGGTGTGTTGAAATTATCGGCTTCTTGGTCGAGGCCTTCATTTTCAAGTTCCGTCAGAACGTAATCGGCGATTTCCATGTGCGCTCTTGCCTGAATGGCAAGAACCGAACATAGCGTAGAAGCTGGATGATTTTCATCGCGGATCGAAACTTGCAATGTTTCCAAAAGGTCCGCCAGCGATTCCAGATCTTCTGGTACGTGTGTGAGAAGATCATAGAGATCATCACCCATCACAGGATGATTGTGGTAATTCGCAAGCCATTCCGGCGCGTAGTCTTGAATGATTTTATCGGCTTCCATTTTCAGTGCCGTTGCGACTGGAATAGTAGATGTAAAATCCTGCGCAATGCGATACGCCGACAAGGCGATAGCTAGCAACGCGGAATCAGGATCGATTTCCGAGAGCGATACATGGAGGCCATATTGCGTGTCCCCCTCGAGTGGCGTTCCCGCCATCAGGGCTTCACTTACGGCAACAGGCACAACCAGATAGGCGTGCAACCTTGCAACATCTTCTTTTGTAACGGCAGACATGGATAAGCATCCTTGGAAAGTGGAAGGGGTAGTCTCTACTTTTTGTTCTACGCCTATATGGTGAATGTTTATTTAAGGAAAAATGAATGAAGGGTTAAGAAGGCTTTTCAGCATGATTGGCCTGTGCCATAGATAGTCTATGGTTGCAAAAATCAACACGATTGCCTTTTCCGGCGTGGATGTTCAATCCATCGACGTTCAGGTGCAGATATCGAACGGCCTTCCGGCCTTTACAATTGTGGGACTTCCCGATAAGGCCGTGGCTGAAAGCAAGGAGCGCGTCCGCGCGGCCCTTCATGCGCTGGGGATCGCACTCCCCGCCAAGCGATTGACCGTCAATCTTGCGCCCGCCGATGTGGCAAAAGAAGGATCACATTACGATCTTCCTATCGCTCTGGGGCTTCTCGCCGCGATGGATGTTCTTCCCAAGGCTGAGATGGAAAAATATGTGGTGCTGGGTGAATTGTCGCTGGATGCCGGTATTCGCAGCGTTGCCGGTGTTCTGCCCGCCGCGATTCATGCCAGCGCGAATGATAATTCCCTTATCTGTCCTGAGAGCTGCGGCGGCGAAGCCGCATGGGCGGGCGATCTTGAAATTTTAGCGGCGTCCAATTTACTGCAATTGATCAACCATATTAAAGGTACGCAAATTTTAGGTAGGCCTGAAGCGCGAACGCTTGCCCAAAAGGAAATATCGCACCGTGTGCCGGATCTATCCCAAGTGCGTGGACAAGAAACAGCAAAGCGTGCATTGGAAGTTGCCGCCGCCGGCGGACATAATCTTTTGCTGATCGGCCCGCCGGGTGCTGGTAAATCCATGATGGCATCGTGCCTGCCCGGAATATTGCCGCCATTGTCTCCGCGCGAAGCGTTGGAAGTGTCGATGATTCACTCACTCGCGGGGACATTGCCCGAAGGGGGGCTTTTGAAAACGCGACCCTATCGCGATCCGCATCATTCTGCATCCTTGCCTGCGCTGGTTGGCGGCGGTCATCGTGTGAGGCCCGGAGAAATTTCGCTCGCGCATCGCGGTGTTTTGTTTTTGGATGAATTGCCGGAATTCGCACGCGGCACTTTGGAGTCTTTGCGCCAACCTTTGGAAACCGGTGAGGCTTTGGTGGCCCGTGCCAACGCACACGTCACATTCCCCGCACGGTTCCAATTGATCGCGGCGATGAATCCTTGCCGTTGTGGTTATCTGGGTGATCCCGACATGGAATGCACGAAGGCCCCGCGCTGCGCCGGTGATTACCAATCGAAATTGTCAGGGCCATTGTTGGATAGGATTGATATTCAAGTCGAAGTCGGCGCGGTGAGTATTTCCGATTTGGCGTCCGAACCCGACGGAGAAAAATCATCCGTGATCGCGGGTCGTGTTGCCGAAGCCCGCGCAAAGCAGGCGGAGCGGTATCTGGCTTTGGGCAATGCGGCGGATGGTATTTTGATCAATGCCCATGCCACGACGGAAATTTTGGAGCAAGTGGCCCGCATGGGATCACAGACACGCACCATGTTTACGGACGCTGCAAGCCGCCTCAAACTATCGGCAAGGGCCTATCACAGGCTTTTAAAGGTCGCCCTGACCGTCTCCGACCTATCCGGCGGGCCAGAAGAGGTGACAGCTGCCCATGTGGCCGAGGCCCTTTCCTATCGCCGCTTACGGGTTGGTTAAGCCTTTCTTAATGTGGGCTTTCCCCAAATTTGTAATCATCCGCGCCGATAGGCTACCTTTATATAAGAGCCTATAGAGGGAAGCTATGTCGTCACAAAATTTCGCGATCGAAAAGAATGCAGTCTATGTGGAAATTCCTTCGCTGGATGCCAGTCCCGGTATCTTAGAGGATATCGAACGCCGTGCGAGCTTTGCCGTTCTGACGGCGGAGAAAGAGATTACAAAAGCACAAGATGGAGAACGCCTTGCCAATAGCACAAATCACGAAGGCGGTTTGATGCTTGATATCGCGCTGGAGGCGACAGGTTTGAAAGCGATTACAACGATCGGAGAATTGGTCACGGGACGCATGGCCGATGTTGCCGGTAAAACCGAAGCGCCTGAAAAAGGTGGTCGTACAAAAATTGCCGATGACAATGATTATTCCAATATGGGCATTGCAAGTGTTGCATCCCATGTCGGTTTGTTTTTGCGCGAACAAGATAGCGGCAAGCACACGGGCCTTGTCGGCGGTGCAAAAGAAAACAAAAGCGGCGCGGTTCAAAAAGAAGAAGTGGCCACGTTGACACAATCGGTACAAACGAACTTTACGTTAAAAATTTCGAACCAGCTTGCGCTGGACGGTGTTCGCAGAGCCATGGAGCATCAGGCAGTCTACAAGCCACCGGCACCGCAAATGCCGGGACTGACACTTGATCTTTCCAGTGGTCCGAAATTCAGCACAAGTATTTTGAGTGAGCCAGTGTCCGATATGGCGTCTTCGGCGGTGTCTGCTTAAATC
>CAYYPX010000001.1:0-54414 GCA_964473655.1 uncultured Micavibrio sp. | reverse complement strand
ACAATACTGCGAACGCCGAAAATCCCGGCGGATACAAACAACACAAAATCATGAACAGCACGATTTCGGTGGTGCCGACGATTCCGCCTGCGGGTTCATCGTAAATTCCGCGTTTGACTGCGAAGAATGCATAGCCCCAATAAGTCATGCCGATGACCAAATAAGCGAAGATCAAAAAGCTGGCTGCCATTGCGTGTTCTGGCATGGCGAGCGCGAAGAAAAATGCAAATGCGGCGTAGACGACAAAATCACCGAGGATGGCCAGAAACGCGCTTAGATCGTTTGCTTCGCCTGCGCGCGCCATGGCGTTTCCGGTGGAAGCGAGCAGACGGTTGGTCAGGATCAAGATGATGCCGATGGCGTAGGTCTGCATACCGACCAGAAAGCAACCTGCCAATCCGAACAGCAATCCGGCAAGGATCACTTTGTTGAGCGTTAGCCCGCTGGCACTGATTTTTGGAGCGAGTTTTTCGAGATAGGGTGTAACGATCGGCTTTACGTAGGCATCAAGCATCTAGAGAATCCTCTTTACCGGAAGGGGCCATTTCATAAGGAATGGTCGCTCCGATAGCGAGGTCCGTCAAGTCTTCATCGTCTTTATGCTCTTTTTGCAGTCTTCTAAAGCTGCGTACGCCAAAAGGAAGGCTGATCATATAAAGCAGGGCGACAATCGTTAAGGTTTGCCACGGCGCGTGTACGAGCGCGGCCATCAACAATGCCGCCAAGGCCAGCATCGGCATGGCGAATTTGGCCGGTATTTTGATGGCTTTGGTTGAATATGTGGGAATGCGGCTGACCATTAAGCCTGCGACCAGAAGCATCCATAGGCCTACCAATGGTGAGGCAAAGGCGAATTGTTCGAAAAAGCGTGTGTCTTGAATCCAGATGATGAGCGGAAAGAGTGCAAGGCCCGCGCCGGCGGGTGATGGAATGCCGGAGAAGAATCCTTTCTTCCATGCAGGCAATTCTTTTTGCGCGACATTGAATCTTGCAAGACGAAGCGCACAAGCCGAGGCATAGACGATCATCGCGATCCATCCGACCTTGCCGGATTCTTGCAAGATCCAAGAATAAAGAATGATGGATGGTGCAACACCGAAGGCGAGAAAGTCAGAAAGACTGTCGAGCTGCGCGCCAAATTCACTTTGCGCTTTCAATAGGCGCGCGGTGGCACCATCAAGTGCATCGAGGATGGCGGCGACCAAAATGGCGAGCGCCGCTTTTTCCCATTGATCATCCCACGCCAATTGAATGGCGGTGAGGCCCGCTGCAATTGCGGTGAGCGTCATCAGGTTTGGTAGCAGGCGATGAAGACCGACGAAGCTGTTCACGGAAATTGTTTTTCCGTTGTCATTGTTTTTCGGCTTCATCTCGCTGACATTCATGATTACACCACTGTACCGTAACGGGCTGGTTCGGAGGACTCAAAATCCGCCAGAACGGTTTCGCCGCCGATGGCGCGTTGACCGATGCAAACCAATGGCGATACGCCTTCTGGGATGTACACATCGACGCGACTGCCGAAACGAATGATACCGAAACGACTGCCCGCTTGAACGGATTGATCTTCTTTCACATCGTTCAAAATACGGCGTGCGACGAGACCAGCAATTTGCACCACGCAAACTTTTTGTCCCGATGGTGTTTCGATCAGAAGCGAGCAGCGTTCATTGTCTTCGCTGGCTTTGTCGAGATCGGCATTCAAAAATTTTCCCGGCGTGTAAACGCGTCGAATAATTTTTCCGGAGATAGGAAGACGTTGCACGTGAACATCGAAGACGGACAAAAATGTGCTGATGCGTGTATAGCGAGTGTCATCGCCGCCTGCGAGTTCGGCTGGAAGAGAAACGTCATTCACGATTCCGCTGATCTCACCATCGCCGCCCGCAAGAACCAGCGAGGATTTTTGCGGCGTCACGCGATCTGGATCACGGAAGAAGTACAAACAAAAAGTCGTGAAGATGAGAGCGATGAATCCAAGGAATTCCGAGAAGATGAAAAAGATCAGGGCCGCGACCACGCCGCCGCCGATAAAGGGAATGCCTGCGGGGTGCGGTAAAACCAGCATGGTTTTCTTGATGGTATCGAGTAGGGATTCGCCGCTCATATTTTTCCAATATCCTTAAAGTTATAATTGAGTGGCGATTATACTGGTTCCGCCGCTCTTGCAAAGGTCTAACGCATGGGCGTAAAAGATAGTGCCGTCATACGGGCTGGAAATGCTTATGTCATTGATGGTACAGTGAATTCAGGAACTACAAAAAACGGAATAAAAAGAACAATATGAGCAAAATCAAATCAGTGTGTGTGTATTGCGGATCATCTTCCCGCGTAGATCAGGTTTACAAGGACGCCGCCGTCGAGCTGGGCACGGCCTTGGCCGCGAACAAATGGGACGTCGTTTATGGCGGCGGGCGCGTAGGACTCATGGGCCTTGTGGCCGATAGCGCTTTGAAGGCTGGTTCCAAAGTTGTCGGTATCATTCCACACCACATACAGGCAAGAGAAGTACAGCATACAGACCTTAGCGAGCTGCACGTGGTGGATTCCATGCATATACGGAAGCAAATGATGGTCGACCGCGCGGATGCCTTCGTCATTCTGGCGGGCGGCCTAGGTACGCTTGATGAATTTTTCGAGCTTCTGACTTGGAAGCAATTGGGGATGCACGATAAACCAATCGTTATGGTAAACATCAATGATTACTGGACGCGTATGGTTGAGGCCATCAAGTACATCGCCGACCAGAAATTCATGCGCGAAGAAGACATGACGATGTTCAAGGTCGTTCAAACCGTAGCGGAAGTACCGGCCGCGCTAGCCAATGCGCCGAATGAGCGCTTCGATCCTTCCACCAAATGGATATGATTTTCATATTACATTAACCCCGATTTAAGACGCCTCCTGTTATTCTTTGTATAAGCCGCCCCCCTTCGGGCAATTCTTTGAAAAATTTCAGCGAAAGCGCATTTTAGGTCCAAGGCAATGCAATACGATCACGATCTCGATCTTGCCAAAAACGTAGCCGGCGAAGCCATCGCCCGGATGCAACGCGACGAGATCGCTCCAGACCCGATGAATTACGAAGTCTGGTATGCGTATTTTTCGAACGCACATCCCGAATTGAAAAAAACAATGGACGCCGCGATCAAGATGAAGGGCAAATTGACCGGCATGGATTGCCGCGCGTTCTACGAACAATTCCTGAGCGAAAAAAAAGAACAAGAATTATACAACCGCGCGAGCGATCAGATTCACGCAACGTTGCAAGATGTCTCCGGTTTGATGAACAACGTTAAAGTTGCAACAACTGAATATTCGGAAACGTTGACTGGTGCGACGCAAAGAATTTCCACCGTGCGCACACCCGAAGAAATGGCGATCGTTTTGAAGAGCGTTGTCGCCGATACGAACAAGATGATGGAGCATAATAAAAAGTTGGAAGCACAGCTTGATCGCTCATCTCATGTCATGGATGAATTGAAGCGCGATCTGGAACGCGTACGCCGCGAAGCGATGACGGATGGCCTGACTGGCCTTTCAAACCGCAAGGCGTTGGATGAATATATCACGAGCCTGACCAAGGATGCCGATGAAGAAGGAAAGACATTCTCCTTCCTTATGCTCGATATCGACCATTTCAAAGGATTCAACGATAATTTCGGCCACCAAGTGGGCGATCAAGTGTTACGCCTTGTTGCCCGCACATTGACGGATGGTATCAAGGGAAAAGATATTGCCGCGCGTTACGGCGGTGAGGAATTCGTGATCCTTCTTCCCGAAACAAATCTGGACCATGCGATTGCGGTGGCGGAATCACTTCGAAAAGCGCTTGCCAACAAAGAAGTCATCAACAGATCGAACGGTGAATTTCTTGGACGTATCACCATGTCCATCGGCGTTGCCCAGCACTATGCGAATGAAAAAGTGGAAGAACTGATCGAGCGTGCCGACGCCGCGCTTTATACAGCCAAGCATAACGGTCGTAATCAGGTTGCCGCCGCCCCAACGCCGCATGATCGCGCCGCACACGCAAAGAAATAATTTTCCAAAAATTTTAGAACACTGAGCTTGCCAGATCCCAGAGCATTTTCATGTTCAGGGTTACAAGGATGATCGCGATCAATACGGCCAAGGATGACACCCAGACCGGCGCGGTGAAATCACCGAGTTTTTTTCGATCCATCGTAAACATCACCAATGGAATAACGGCGAAGGGAAGCTGCATACTCAGGATCACTTGCGATGCAATCAACAACTGTGCGGTACCGCTTTCGCCGTACCACATGGTAACGATGATAGCCGGCACGATGGCGATCAGGCGCGTGATCAGGCGGCGTTGATATGGTTTTAATTTTATATTGATGAAACCTTCCATCACGATCTGGCCAGCCAGCGTTGCCGTGACAGTAGAATTCAAACCGCAGCAAAGAAGCGCGATGGCAAATAACGGCGCGGCGATAGCGGCACCCAGTAGCGGCGATAGCAACGCGTGCGCGTCATTCAATTCCACAATATCCGTGTGACCATTGGCGTGGAATGTAGACGCCGCCAAAATCAAAATCGAGGCGTTGATGAAGAGCGCGAGCATGAGGGCAATGGTGGAATCCCATGTTGCGAATTTGATGGCTTCTTTCTTTTCCGCCTTTGAATCTCCGACCGCGCGGGTTTGCACGATAGAAGAATGAAGATAAAGATTATGCGGCATAACCGTCGCACCAATGATACCGAGCGCGATATAGAGCATGGCGGGGTTGGTGATGATTTCCGTTGATGGAACAAACCCGCCGAACACGGCGGCGACGTCAGGTTGTGCCAACCACATTTGAATGCCAAAACAAGCGAAGATGACCATCAGCAATGTGATGACGAAGGCTTCGATCCAGCGGAAACCCAAACGCTGGAACGCCAAAATCAAGAACACATCGAAGGCGGTGATGATGACGCCGATTTCCAACGGTATGCCGAAGAGAAGATAAAGACCGATCGCTGTACCGATCACTTCGGCGAGATCGGTGGCGCAGATGGCAAGTTCCGCGAGCACCCACAAAATAAATGAGACAGGCTTGGAATATGAATCGCGGCAGGCTTGCGCTAGGTCGCGGCCAGAGGCGATACCAAGGCGTGCGCATAATGATTGCAGCAGGATCGCCATGAGGTTAGAAACGAGAGCCACGGCCAAAAGCGTGTAGCCGAATTGCGCGCCGCCCGCGATAGAGGTCGCCCAGTTGCCGGGATCCATGTAACCCACCGCCACAAGATAGCCCGGCCCCAAAAACGCCGCGAACCTGCGCCATGTGCCCCAAGATTTGCGTACGGGGATCGATGCGTTGACGTCGGCCATAGAGGCTTCGCCACGTTGATTGCGCCATCCTTGGCTTAGATATGCTTTCATTGCGTCTGTATTCATAATTTTAGTCTAGCCGCTAAAATGTAGCCTTGGCAACAAATAAGTTAGCCTTGGCTACATTTTGGATGGTATGCCAAATTGACAAACCGCTTGAATTGGGCGAAAAATAAGGAATGACCAGCCCATCCACTGCTAAAAATTTGCGCCGCGAAGTGCGCTCCAAGGCCTTTGAACAGGTCAGGGTCGCGCACCAATCGGAAACGGCGGAAGATTATGTGGAGATGATCGCCGATTTGATCGAAGAACAGGGCGAGGCCCGCGTGGTCGATCTGGCCTCCGCCTTTGGCATTACGCACGCAACCGTCAACAAGACGATTGCCCGCCTGAACAAAGAGGGTCTTGTTACCAACGAAAAATACCGATCCTTGTTTTTGACCACCAAGGGTCAGAAGCTCGCCGAAAGCTGCAAGGCGCGGCATGAAATCGTGGTCGGTTTCTTAAAATCGATCGGGGTAAGTTCACGCACGGCAGAACTGGACGCCGAAGGGGTGGAACACCATATCAGCAGCGAAACGTTAAAGGCGATGGCGACCTTTTCGAAGAAGAAAAAAGCCTAAAAATCCTTGCCCCAAAGCGTTGCCGTCTATATCTCTATCCCATGCAAAACGCGCCCGTTTCCCCACAACAATCCGATTATTTGGCCTCGCTCAATCCCGCACAGCGTCAGGCCGTTGAAGCCACCGAAGGCGCGGTGCTTGTGCTTGCTGGTGCTGGCACAGGAAAGACCCGCGTTCTAACGACACGGCTCGCACATTTGCTGCGCACGAACAAAGCGTTCCCCGGGCAAATATTGTCTGTGACTTTTACGAACAAGGCCGCACAGGAAATGAAACATCGTGTGTCCTCGCTTATGGGCGGCGCACCGGTGGAGGGTTGGTGGCTTGGCACATTCCACGCGCTGGCGGCCCGTATGTTGCGCCGTCATGCGGAACTTGTGGGCCTTACATCGTCTTTCACCATTTTGGATCAAGATGATCAGGTGCGTCTCATCAAACAATTGATGGAGGCCGAAAATATCGATGTCAAAAAATGGCCACCGAAAGCCATCGCCGATAAAATCAGCAGCTGGAAAGACAAAGGGCAGGTTCCATCCGATATCGCGCCGCATGAAGCCGGCGATATGGCGAATGGCAAGCTACTCTCGCTTTACACGCAATATCAGCAACGATTGAAAACATTGAACGCAGCGGATTTCGGCGATCTTTTGTTGCACATGATCACGATTTTCAAGGATCCGAAAAACGCCGATGTGCTTGCCGATTATCATCGACGTTTCAAATATATTTTGGTCGATGAATATCAAGACACGAACGTTGCACAATATCTATGGCTGCGTTTACTCGCGAAGGCTTCGGGGAATATCTGCTGCGTTGGTGATGATGACCAATCGATCTATGGCTGGCGCGGCGCGGAAGTCGAAAATATTTTAAGATTCGAAAAAGATTTTCCGGGTGCGATTACCGTGCGTCTCGAAGAAAATTATCGTAGCACGGGGCATATTCTGGCGGCGGCCAATGCCGTGATCGCCAATAACGAAGGGCGCTTGGGCAAAGAACTTTTCACCAGTATTGGAGCCGGCGATAAAGTCAAAATCCGCGGGCTGTGGGATGGCGAAGCCGAGGCACGCTGGGTCGGTGAAGAAATCGAATCCTTGCAGCACAAAAAATATTCACTGGATGATATAGCAGTGTTGATACGTGCCGGATTCCAAACGCGCGAATTTGAAGAGCGGTTTATCCAGCTTGGTTTACCTTATCGCGTGATAGGCGGCCCGCGCTTTTACGAGCGCATGGAAATTCGTGATGCGCTGGCTTATCTGCGTGTAGTAAATCAGAAAGACGATGATCTCGCATTAGAGCGAATTATCAACACACCAAAGCGCGGTATCGGCGATTCCACCGTGCAAACACTTTACACCCATGCAAGAGCCAAAGGGATCAGCCTCTACAGCGCGATCCTTGATCTAACACAAACGCAGGAATTGAAACCGAAGGTGCGTGCGACTTTGATGAAGCTGGTCGATGATTTCGAACGCTGGCGCGGCATGGTATCCACAACACATCACGGGGCGCTTGCTGGAATTATTCTGGATGAAAGCGACTACACAGCAATGTGGCAGGCGGATAAATCACCGGATTCTCCGGGTCGTCTTGAAAACTTAAAAGAACTTGTGTCGGGCATGGAAGAATTTGAATCGCTTCCGATGTTTTTGGAACACGTATCGCTGGTCATGGAAAACGCCAACAATGCAACCGGCGAACAAGTCAGCATTATGACTCTACACGGTGCAAAGGGCCTTGAATTCAAATGCGTCTTTTTGCCCGGGTGGGAAGAAGGATTGTTTCCATCCCAGCGCAGCATGGATGAGAATGGATTGAAGGGATTGGAAGAAGAGCGTCGCCTTGCCTATGTAGGTATCACGCGCGCACGTGAACGTTCCTATATTTCACACGTTGCAAACCGCCGCATGTATGGAAGCTGGATCAACGCCATTCCTTCGCGCTTTGTCGATGAATTGCCGGAAGATCATATCGAAGTGGAAGCAGAAACCGGTCTGTATGGGAATGTGGGCCGGTCGCAACATTGGGATTCATCCGGCTTTGGCGCACGGCAGACATCTTTTGTCGAAGGCAGCGCCCGCCGCGTGGAATCAAAGGCGGATTCCGGCGAAGCGATTTCAGGTTATTCGCGCGGCGATAAAGTCGTGCACGAAAAATTCGGGGTTGGCACCATCGTGCATATCGATGGGCACAAGCTAGATATCGCATTCGGCAAAAGCGGCACGAAGCGCGTGATGGATAGCTTTATAACAAAGGCGGATTAGTGCGGTGGTGCTGTCGTCGGCGTTTCTTTGACTGCGCGGGCATCGGCTGGGGTCGGATAGTCCGCCAGTTTTCCCGCCGCCAAAATGGGTGTTCCCATCATTTCTTGCACGATCACAGCATAACCACCGCGTTCTTTACCGCCTTGCGGTTTTGTAACATCGACATCAATCGTGCGGGCGGAGCCATGCCATTTTCCGACATGTTCGACGCTTTGTACGATATTGCTGAAACGTAAAACTTTGCCGGCATTTGTACCGGTTTCAATTTTTTCGACTTCCATATCCTTGTAGCGAATAATCCAGACGCTCGCGACGCGTTTGGCTTTCAATCTTTTTTGATTTTCAGGAAGCTGGATTGAAATCGTGTTGTCGTCTTTCCATCGAATGGGAACATGCACCGCATCGTTCACATGTTGAAAGTGATAATTTTCAACTTCGGCAGGTAAATCCTGCATTCTGCCGGACCCGACTTTTGTGCGGCCATTGAAGATGAATGTTGGAATGGTGATATCGACGGCTTCGTCGCGTTTCGCGCTGCTGTAGGCCCATTGGCGCAGCACGCAAGGATCGATCGGGCCGGAATCGGGTTTTCCTTTACCTTCCACGTTGGTATCTTCGATATGGCAGCTCAGCGCGATGACATTTTTATCCTTGGCTGCGTCGTACAGCATACGGTCCGCAAAAATACAGGCGCTGCAATCGGAGGCTGTGTAGAGCTCCAGCACGATAGGTGCGTCTACGCGGACTTTGTCCTTGTCTCTTTCTCTGGAAGAGGGCGTGCTTTGTGCGTTTGCTGCCACGGAACCTGAAAATCCGAGTGTTAAAACCAGTCCGAATACCAAAATTTTATGTATGGAAAAACAAGTCATTGTTTTATTGTGCCAGAAAACAGGATAAAAATCATGTTTAAGATGGGGCCGTTTCATGGCGGCATCAACAAAGTGAAAAGATTTTAAGAATGCGCACAGATAGCTACAAACAGGCCTGTATTTTCGGCGGCACCGGCTTTATCGGCCGCCAGATCGTCCGTGAGCTGGCACGGCAGGGATATGCGATCAAGGTCGCCACCCGTGTGCCCGAGCGCGCCTATTTCCTGCGTACCGCCGGCAATGTCGGCCAGATCGTGCCTTTCGCCTGTAACTATAAAGACGAGGCTAGCATGAGGGCGGCAGTCAAGGGGTGCGATGTCGTGATCAATTGCATCGGCGTTTTGTATGAGCGCGGCAAAAATTCCTTCACAAAAATCCATACTGAATTGCCACGGTCGATCGCCAAAGCCTGCAGTCTGGAAAAAGTGGGGCGTTTCGTTCATATCTCCGCCCTTGGTTGCGATGAAGCCCATTCAAAATATGCAAAATCAAAACGCAATGGGGAGATGGCCGTTCTTGAAAATTTCCCGCGCGCGACGATTCTGCGCCCATCCGTTGTATTCGGCGGCGAAGATAATTTTTTCAATATGTTCGCCAAGATATCGGTTTTATCGCCCGCGCTGCCACTCATCGGCGGTGGTCATACAAAATTCCAGCCGGTCTATGTCGGCGACGTCGCATTGGCCGCCATCAATGTTTTGAAAGACGCGCAAAGCGAGGGCCGCATTTATGAGCTTGGCGGTCCGGAGATTTTAAGCTTCCGCCAGATCTATCAAAAATTGTTCGACAATACGGGGCGTAAAAAAATTCTGATCCCGCTGCCATGGGGTGTTGCGAAATTTCAAGGGATGCTGATGGGATGTTTGCCCGCGCCGCTTCTGACCGCCGATCAAGTGGAATCGCTTAAGACCAACAATGTCGTGCAGCCACACACGCCATCATTCAAGGATTTGGACATCGTGCCGACATCGCTGGATACGATTTTGCCGACCTATCTGGCGCGGTTCAAACCGGGTGGCCGTTTCGGTGACAAGAAAAGGGCATAATATTGCCGCATCTGAAGATTAGTGAAAGTATAACGAAAGAACTTACATGAAATATGTGCTTATCATTGCTTTGGCTTTTTCAACCTTGTTCGGGATCGCACCCACTCAGGCGCAGCAAACCCAAGGCATCGCCGCCGTGGTGAACGATGAAGCCATTTCCATGCAAGACGTTACTGACCGTATGAAGCTGGTGATGATTTCGTCAGGCCTTCCAAACAGCAAGGAAATTCAAGCGAAGATTTTGCCGCAAGTGATTGACAGTTTGATCGAAGAGCAACTGAAACTACAAGAAGCCTCTCGCAACAAATTGAGCATCAGCGATGAGGAAATCACCGAAGGTTTGGATATCATCGCCAAGCAAAATAATTTCACTGGCGAACAGTTTGCCGCGATCATGTCAAAGCAGGGCGTGCCGATAGGCACACTTAAACGTCAGATCAAAGCGCAGCTTGCATGGAATAAATTCATCAAGGAAAGATTGCGCAATCAGGTGGATGTTAACGCCACCGATGTCGATGTAAGGATCGAGCGTTTGAAATCCAAACTCGGTCAGACCGAATATCTGGTGTCTGAAATCCTCTTGCCGCTGGGCGATGCGAAACGCGATGGCGAAGTGCGTCAGTTCGCACAGAAGATGACAGCAGAATTGCAGGCGAAAAAAGCGCCATTCGGTGCTGTGGCCGCACAATTCTCCAAAGCTGCGGGCGCGGAAAAAGGCGGATCTTTGGGTTGGATTCAACAAGGACAATTGGAGCCTGCGCTTGATCAGGTTCTTTTGACATTGGCCGAAGGGCAGGTCAGCAATCCGATTGAAACCAATAGCGGTCTTCATATTATCTGGCTGCAAAAGAAGCGCGTTCTTACGGAAGAATCCATTCCGCCGCGTGATGAGCTTACGAATCAGATCGGGTTCGAACGTTTGGACCGCGTGCAGCAAAGAACGCTGCTTGATTTGAAATCTTCTGCCTTCATCGACCGGCGTGTCTGAGGTCGATTCCCTTCCGCCTTTGCGTGATATCATCCGTGAACATGGTTTGCGGGCTGAAAAATCGTTGGGCCAGAATTTCCTGCTCGATTTAAATCTCACCGCAAAAATAGCCCGCGCCGCGGGCAAGCTCGATGGCTGCACGGTCTTTGAAATCGGGCCGGGACCCGGTGGATTGACGCGCGCCTTGTTGTCCGCGGGTGCGGCAAAAGTCATCGCCATCGAATATGATCCACGTGCCATCGAGGCTTTGCAGAGCTTGAAGGATGCTTCGGGGGGTAGGCTTGAAATCGTGCAGCAAGACGCGCTTCATGCTGATCTGCCTGTATTGGCGGCACAATATGGTGCGAAACCACCTTTCGTGATTGTTGCTAATCTTCCTTACAACATTGCAACGCCGCTTCTCACCGGATGGCTGGAGCAGATTTTTGATGATCACACGCGTTATCGCGAAATGGTTTTGATGTTTCAAAAAGAAGTGGCGCAGCGCATTGTCGCCAAACCATCGACGAAGGCGTATGGGCGTTTATCGATCCTCGCGCAAGCGTTTTGCGATGTAAAATTGATGTTCGATGTGCCGGCCGCCGCGTTTACGCCGCCGCCCAAAGTGACATCTTCCATTGTCCGGTTTGTATCCAAAAAATCAGATGTGGATTTTCATGCTTTAGAAAAAATAACGGCGGCGGCGTTCGGTCAACGCCGTAAGATGATCAGATCATCACTTAAAGATTATATGTCGCATGTTGAAAAAATAGGCCTTCGTGAAGAAGCGCGCGCTGAAGAGCTAAGCGTTGCGGATTTTGTTAAGCTTGCGACCGAAGCTTCTAAAGCCCCTCTTTAAGGCCACGCACAAAATCCGATAGACCCACGAGGCGGTGACGTTTCAATCTTTCGGCGTTCAGAATTTCCTGCGCCTTTTCAATTGCCGCTTCCACATTGTTATTGATCAGAACGTAATCATATTCCGAATAGTGCGTCATTTCATCGGCGGCTTTATCCATGCGGTGACGGATGGATTCTTCGGAATCTTGCGCTCTCGCACGAAGGCGGCGTTCCAGTTCTTTTGAATTGGGCGGCAAAAGGAAGACAGTCACAAGATCGCTTTCGCGTTGTTCGCGCAATTGCTGGGTGCCTTGCCAATCAATGTCGAAGATCACATCGTGGCCACGTGTGAGTGCTTCTTCGACGGGAAGTCTTGGTGTGCCGTAATAATTGTTGAAGACTTTTGCGTGTTCCAACATCTCGCCATTGTCGACCATTTGGTTGAATTCGGGAATGCCGACGAAATAATAATCCTGTCCGTCGACTTCGCCGGGGCGGCGCGGGCGTGTGGTCGCAGAAATTGAAATTTCGAGGTCAGGATTTTTTTGCAAGAGTGCGCGCGTGATAGTTGTCTTACCGGCCCCTGATGGGGAAGATAGAACGAACATGAGACCGCGGCGTTGTAGTACTGTATCCATTTTAAAAATCGTAACCCTTTTAAATTCCGGACCATCTTACCGCCCTGAAAGAGGCCTGCAAAGTCCCGTATATGTTTTTTTAAGAGGAGATGATAGGTTTGGCGCATGAATAATCCAAAATCCATCCTGATCACAGGGGCCAGCAGCGGCATCGGAGAAGCTTTGGCCCTGCATTACGCCGCAAGCGGTGTGTTTTTAACGCTATCTGGTCGCAATGAAAGCAGGCTTTTGTCTGTTGCGGCTGCTTGCCGTGCCAAAGGTGCGGATGTCGACACGGTTGTTTTGGATGTCACCGATCAGGCAAGAATGGAGCAATGGATCGTGGAAACGGACCAGCATCGCCCGCTTGATCTTGTTGTTGCCAATGCCGGCATTTCCGGCGGCACGGGGGGTGTGATGAATGGCGAGGCTGTATCGCAGGCGCGCGAGATTTTCGATGTGAACTTGACCGGTGTTTTGAATACGGTTGGGCCTATCCTGCCGCGTTTTTTATCGCGCAATGCCGGACAGATTGCCTTGATCAGTTCTATGGCAGGTTTTCGTGGATTTCCGAGCGCGCCAGCCTACAGTGCCTCCAAAGGCGCGGTGCGTTTTTACGGCGAAGCATTACGCGGATCTTTAAGCCGCACGAATGTACGTATCAATGTCGTGTGTCCCGGATTCGTGAAATCGCGCATGACGGACGCCAATGATTTCAAAATGCCGTTTTTCATGCAAGCCGATGAGGCCGCACGAATCATCGCCCGCGGCCTTGCCGTCAATCAAGGCAGGATCGCATTCCCACTACCCACCCATTTGGGGGCTTGGTTTGCCTCCGTTCTACCCGACTGGTTGGCGCAAAAGCTGTTAAATCGTCTTCCGGCGAAGGGAAAACGTTAAAAAGCCCCTGTTGGGGCTTCGATCCGTATTGATTCTTTGTCTGAAATGGGTCATTTATTTTAAATGTTGCAACCTATATTATAATTTTCTTATAAAATAGACGAGTGTTTCCCTAATTTTTTGTCGTATTTATACTCATAATAAAATAAAGTTATACTACTTATAGCTGTACTGAAAAGGACGTCTTTGGACGGTTCTCAAAATGGATTTGAAAAAACTCGAAGAACGCGCAGAGCATGCCGCTGGCCTTTTGAAGGCGTTGGCGAATGAAAAGCGTTTGCTGATCGTCTGCATTCTATCGAATGGCGAAAAGAATGTCGGCGAATTGGAACAGGTGGTGGATCTCAGCCAATCCGCCCTTTCGCAACATCTGGCGCGCCTTCGCCGCGACGGCGTTGTCGAAACGCGTCGCGAAGCGCAAACTATATATTACTCGATCAAGGACCCGTGCATCCCGCATTTGCTGGAATGTCTTCGCGGAATTTACGATACCAAGGATTGCTGACGCACGAACGCGTTCCAGACATCGTCCGGTTTTAAATCTTCCAGATTTTGTTTTTGCAGTGTGATGACATCATGGCCTTTTGGTGCGTGACGACGAGGATCGCTGTTTTGTGAAAAGAGGATGATGGATTTGCAGCCTGTCGGAGCGATCAAATGCATCGGCCCTGTGTCATTACCAATGGCACCGATGGCACCACGGGCAAGCGCGGGTATGTCCGATAAATTTGTCTCTCCACATAGATTGATCGATTGTGGAAGAAGCGAATGGATTTCTTCCAATATTCCGGACTCTTCTTTCGCGCCTATAAGCACGGGCGTGAATCCGCTTTCAACCAGTCTTTTGCCAAGCGCGGCATAATGTTTTGTTGGCCAGCGTTTATAGGGGTGTTTGGGCGAGGATCCCGCCACAAACAAAACGTAGCGCGACGGGAGTGCAGATAAATCAAGCGTACCCTTCATCCATTCCAAGCGATCGATTTGAATATTTTTTATACCGGCGAGACCAAGTGTTTGCACGTGTCCATCGAACGCTTTTCCTTCGGTGCGTTTGGGTGACGTGTTTCTATGTGATGCGCCGCGCGCAACGCCTACCCATTCGGGTTTTGGCGCGAAGAGACGAAAATAAAAAGAGGTTCGATCGTTGTTTTGTAGATCATAGACACGCGCGAAACGTCCGGAATTAAAAAACGTCCTGAGCTTTGTCCAGCCTTTGACATCAAACCATTTCGGGCGTTTATCGATGATGATCTCGTTGGCGTAACCGCTCTCGCGTGCCAGTGTTTCATAAGGCTTGGTGGTCAGAAGCGTGATTTTATCGTGCGGGTGCGCCGCGCGGATGGCCGCCATCGGACCCAAGGCTTGAATGAAATCTCCCAGCGCGCCAAGTTTGATCACAAGGATGTTGGCGGGAGTTTCGGTCACGTTATTCCGCCGCCTGTTTCAAAATTTCTGGTTGATGCGTGATACGCTGCAGATTGTATTTTTCCTGTAGCAACTCCGCATAGACATTGAGTGTATCATCGACCATTTTGCTACGCGTGAAATGTTCTGCCACGTGCATCATGGCGTGGGTTGCCATGATGGCTTTCTTTTCAGGATCCATATCAAGGGCTTCACGAATGGCATCGGCCAGAGCTTTCGCATCGTTCGGTGGCACCAGCCAGCCTGTATCGCCCGGTAAAATCGTTTCTTTCGCGCCACCATGATCTGTGGCGACAATCGCGCGGCCCATGGCTTGGGCTTCGATCGGCACGCGGCCAAAACCTTCGGGGTCTGTAGAGGCGGACACCACAACGGTGGAGAGCATATAGGCGGCAGGCATATCGGAGCAGTGACCGATTATGCGCGCGCGCCCTTCCAGATTTTTTTCCTTGATGGCGGCTTCGACTTCGGCGCGATATTCGCCGCGGCCTTGATCATCGCCGATCATCACGCAGAACACATCATCGCGGCCCAGAATCGACATTGCTTCGATCAAGACCAGATGGCCTTTCCAACGGGTTAAACGTCCCGGCATCATCACGATAGTGCATCCGTCAGGTATACGCCATTCTTGCGATAGTTTGATCATTTGCGTCGGCGGCACCGCATTCGGGTGGAATTTTTCGATGGCAACACCGCGATGGATCAACCGGATATTGCGTTGATCGATATCGTAATTTTTCAGCAGATATTCTTGAACGTAGTTTGAAATCGCAATCACACGCTCTCCGCGCGCGATGGAGGAATTGTAGAATTTCTTTGCGCTGCCCGAAATATTGAATGGTGCGTGACAAGTCGTCATGAAGCGTGCCTTGGTGTTCATGCAAGCTTTCCATGCCGACCATGCGGGAGCGCGTGATCTGGCGTGGACGATATCGACGTCATGTTCTTTTATCAGTTTTTTAAGACGCGCAATGTTACGCCACATCGTGAAGGGGTTTTTGGAATCGACGGGAAGATTGATGTGTTTTGATCCACCACGCAAAATTTCCGGCAAGCGATGGCCGCCATTGCAAACAACGATGGAGGTTGCGCCGGATTTCACAAGTTCTGCCGCTACATCGATGCAGCCTTGTTCGGCGCCGCCCGCACCAAGGGATGGAATGATCTGCATCACCACAGGAGGCTTTCGCAGCGGGGAAATATTGTTCGTTTTGTCGTTCATTGGCCGGTCATTTCACGTTATAATCTTTGCTAGAAAGAATTAGCACAATCGCCCCTGCATTGCACAACAAGAAAAGCCGGTAATTCACGATGTCCATCATGTTTTTAAAGCGCGCGAATGGCCCCGATCTCGCCTATCAGACCATAGAAGGCAATGCTGATTTACCCACCGTTGCTTTCCTCACCGGTTTTCGATCCGATATGAGCGGAACCAAGGCCGTGTATCTTTCCGATTTATGTGCAAAGACGGGGCAGAGCTTTGTGCGGTTCGATTATCGTGGGCACGGGCAATCTGGCGGCGCGTTCGAAGATTCCAATATTGGCCTATGGCTTCAAGACGCGTTCGATATGATCGACACTTTGACCAAAGGGCCGATTATCGTGGTGGGATCGTCCATGGGTGGGTGGATTGGATTGTTGGTATCGCTTGCAAGAAAAGATCGCGTTGCTGGTTATATCGGCCTTGCAGCCGCGCCTGATTTTACACGCGATATTCCAAAGCGCATGAACGAGACACAAAAACAATCGATGGAAGATCGTGGGTTTTTTGAGCTGGAGAATAATTATGATCCGGCATCATACAAAATCACGAAATCATTGTTGGATGAGGGCGAAAAACATTGCCTGCTGGATTCCGCCATCGATCTGCAATGCCCTGTTCGTCTTATTCAAGGTATGAAGGATTCCGAAGTGCCGTGGCAAATGGCGCACCGTATCGGCAATGCAATTACAACGAAGGATAAAAAAATCTATTTGCGTGAAGAAGGCGATCATAGATTATCGCAGGCAGACGATCTGGAATTGCTCGGCAATCTTGTGAAGGAATTGTCGAAGGTCTAGCGACGTTTGAAATCGAATTTTTTACCCGAAGAGCTATGCTTGGTGATGTTGTCATCCATTTCAATGCCGCGCTTGCTTTTGAAGATCGACGTTCCCCTGTTGAACGGCCAGATGCTCAAAATGCGGGCAATCAAAAGCCAACCCAGAAAAATTCCGAACGGGATGAGCGTCGCCACCATGCTTGGTAGTTGCAACACCGGATCAACCCTTTTTACCCAATTGTCTTCGCCGACGGTCTGCTTGGCGGTTTCATACAATTCGGGTTGATAGGTGAGAAGGATATAGCCCAGATCGCTCACCTGATAATCGGCAGGATCGATGGCAAGGGCTTCGAATTCCGCCTTTTTTTCAGGGGTAGAGAAGTAATTGGCGTAAATATCATGCCCTGCCGCCCCGAAAAACGGCAATAGAAGAAGGAAACACCAGATTTTAATCCCATTGCTCATCTTGAAAATCACCTAATCTTAAGGGGTCGATAACGCTATTCTAACAGGGATCGAATAGGTCGAAAAGCCTTTGATTTGCCGCGCTTTTACCTTGGGACAGCAAAGGCTTGAACTTCGCCGCCTTTTTGGATAAGGTCCGGCATTCTTTTGCGGACAGGTGGCCGAGCGGTTGAAGGCGCACGCCTGGAAAGTGTGTATAGGTTAACCCCTATCGTGAGTTCGAATCTCATCCTGTCCGCCATTATTTCCCACATTCCGGTTCCTAAAGAAGGCGAAATACTGGCTCATTCGGTCAGCATTTTTTTGACCCTAGCATCGGCGCCACGAAGAAGGTCTTTCACCAAAATGGTCTCTGGCATATTTTTCCAATATTTTTTGGGCATCTGATTCAACATCGCACCTTTTTTCGGGCGCACCGGGTTGAATATGCTGGCGTAATAACCAAGCCAATACTTTTCAACCATGTCCCCGCCATTCCAATGCGTGGCGCGTTACGCCATTCGTCAAGCCCGATAACATCATGATTGGCTGGCTATTACATATAAGTGTGGGGATTATTCGTCCGAATCCTGCTCTTCGCGCTCTTCGCCGTAATATTCGCGGCGCAGGCGTTCGGTGATCGCGATCAGGTATGTGCCGCGGCGACTAGTATCGAATACACTGTCATCATCGATGAAGACGATCGATGGTGTTTGGTTGCTTACGATGTCGCCCAAATATACGGATGCGAACGGCGTGTTGTAGAGGTAGTACGAATCCGGCGCGCTGGTCGAACGCTCCGCCGTGCTCGGAATATTGTTCGATGGCGGTGTTGTTGTTACCGGCGGTGCTGGCGGCGTAATTACTGGTGGCGGCGCGCCATCGGCGATGATGGTCAACATACCATTCAAGTAGATGAAGCTGTAATTGTTATCGCTTGCCCCGCCGGCCGTGATGGCGTATGTGCCCTCTGGCGATCCGTTTGTGGCGATCGTGTTAAAGGTCGGCAATAGATCGATTACGCTGGTGGTTTCACCGTTTCTAAATCCACTATAGGTCGCCGAGAAGGTTGGGTTCGGATTACTAAATTCCCTGTATGTATCATCGACATCGACGGTGATCGTAGCTTGGGTAATCGATAAAGTGCCCGTATTCACGTAAGTGAAATCATAGTTTGTGGCGCTTGCGCCGCTCGCGCTGATACCGTATGTGCCGACATCGGAAAGGATGGTGGCTCCTGTTGTTGGTGCGGCCCACACATTAAGATCAAAAGCGTCATCACCGTTCCTGAATCCGGAATAAGCAACATTCAAGGTTGGGTTGGCAAGGCCATATTCACGGGTGGCGTTTTGCGTTGTCGCCGTCAGCATTGCCTTCGTGATGGACAGGTTACCGGTGTTCACATAGGTGAAGTCGTAGTTGTTATCAAGCGCACCCGAACCCGTGATGGCGTAGGTTCCGACATTCGACAGCAAATTGGCAAGAGAGGAAGCCGTACCCAGCATGTCGATATCCAGATCGTCATCGCCGTTTCTGAATCCTGTATAGACGATACTCATCGCGGGGTTGGCGAGGCCGTATTCACGGGTAGCATTCTGCGTTGTCGCGGTTAGCATCGCTTTGGTGACCGAAAGGTTACCGGTGTTCGCGTAAGTAAAGTCATAGTTGTCATCGAACGCACCTGCGGCGGTGATGGCGTATGTGCCAACATTGGATAATAGATCGGCAATGGTCGAGGCTGTGGCCAGCGTGGTGAGGTCAAGCTCATCATCGCCGTTTCTGAATCCTGTGTAGGTGACATTCAAGGTTGGGTTGGCGAGGCCATATTCGCGGCTATCGCTTTGCGTTGTTGCCGTCAACATGGCCTTGGTGACCGACAGGTTGCCCGTATTCACGTAGGCAAAGTCATAGTTATTGTCGAAGGCACCGTTCGCACTGATGCCATATGTGCCAACGTTGGATGTCAATGTTGCACCCGTTGTGACATTGGCCAGCGTATCAATGTCCAGATCGTCATCGCCATTGCGGAAACCCGTGTAGATCACAGAAAGCGTTGGGTTGGCCAAGCCGTATTCGCGTGTGTCGTTCTGTGTTGTGGCGGTCAGCATCGCTTTGGTGACGGACAGGTTGCCTGTATTTACGTAGGTAAAGTCATAGTTATTATCGAACGCGCCGCTGGCCGAAATGCCGTACGTGCCGACATTGGATGTTAAAGTTGCGCCCGTTGTGACATTGGCCAGCGTATTGATGTCCAGATCGTCATCGCCATTGCGGAAACCCGTGTAGATCACGGAAAGCGTTGGGTTAGCGAGACCGTATTCGCGGCTATCGCTCTGCGTTGTCGCGGTCAACATCGCTTTGGTGACCGATAGATTGCCGGTGTTCACATATATAAAGGTGTAATTGGTGTCGGCGGCTCCGCTGGCCGAAATGCCGTACGTGCCGACATCGGAGCCGATCAAGGCGGCACTTGTGACATTCGCGCCTGTATCGATATCAAATTCGTCGTCGCCATTACGGAATCCGGTGTAAATGACAGAAAGCGTTGGGTTGGCAAGGCCATACTCGCGGGTGTTGTCCTGTGTCGTCGCGGTCAAGGTTGCCTGCGTGATGCTTAAGTTACCCGTGTTCGCATAGGTGAAGTCGTAATTGTCATCGAACGCGCCGGTGGCCGAAATGCCGTACGTGCCGACATTCGAAAAGATTGTTGCGCCCGTCGTGACATTCGCTTGGGTCGTCAGATCAAGCTCATCATCGCCATTTCTGAATCCGGTATAGACAACCGACAATGTCGGGTTTGCAAGGCCGTATTCACGGTTGGCGTTTTGTGTCGTCGCGGTCAGCATCGCTTTGGTGATGGATAGGTTACCGGTATTCACATAGGTGAAATCATAATTGTCATCGAATGCGCCGGTGGCCGAAATGCCGTACGTGCCGACATTCGAGAAGATTGTTGCGCCTGTTGTAACGTTTGCTTGGGTCGTCAGATCAAGATCGTCGTCGCCGTTTCTGTATCCAGTGTAAACGACCGAAAGCGTCGGGTTTGCAAGGCCGTATTCGCGGTTGGCGTTTTGCGTCGTCGCGGTCAGCATCGCTTTGGTGATGGATAGGTTACCGGTATTCACATAGGTGAAATCATAATTATCGTCAAAGGCACCAGTAGAGCTAATACCATATGTACCAACATTTGATAAAATTGTTGCGCCGGTTGTAACGTTTGCTTGGGTCGTCAAATCAAGTTCGTCATCGCCATTTCTAAACCCGCTATAGGCAACCGATAATGTCGGGTTGGCGAGACCATACTCGCGGGTGTTGTTCTGAGTTGTAACCGTCAACATCGCCTTGGTGATGTCAAGATTTCCGGTGTTCACATAGGTGAAGTCATAATTGTTATCTGACGCGCCGCTTGCGCTGATGCCATATGTGCCAACATTGGATGCTAACGTTGCGCCCGTGGTTACATTGGCCTGCGTATTGAGATCAAGTTCATCATCGCCGTTTCTAAATCCTGTGTAGACCACCGACAATGTCGGGTTGGCCAGACCATATTCACGGGTGGCGTTTTGTGTGGTTGCCGTCAACATTGCCTTGGTGACCGAAAGCGTGCCTGCAATATAATTGAATTGATAGTTGGCGGCGGCAGCACCCGTTCCAAGAATATTATAGTTTCCAACATCGGAAAGAATTGTTGCTGTGGTGCCTGCTGTGGCCAAAGACGTGAAAACGCTGGTGTCTTCGCCGTTTTTGAATCCGGTGTAGGAAGCGATGCTCATAGCGGGGTTGGCGAGGCCGTACTCACGCGTTGCATTGTTGGCGGTGACATTGATCGTTGCTCTTGCGATCGTCAATAGGCCTGCGTTGTTGTAGACGATGTTGTAGTTGTCATCCGTTCCGCCGGAGCCTGTGATAGCGTAATCGCCGATGCCTGTGACGGCTGATGCTGTGGTGCTCGCCGTTCCCAATACATTCAGAACCGTTTGGTCTTCGCCGTTTTTAAATCCTGTATAGACGATGGAAAGAGCCGGGTTCGCATCGCCATATTCACGGGTGGCGTTTTGCGTCGTGCCCGTCACGGTCGCTTTTGTGATCGTTAGAAGACCGCTATTCACGTAGTTGAATTGATAGTTGAGCGCGTCTGCACCCGTTGCTGTGATGGCGTATGTGGTTCCTGCCGCAGAAGTATTATTGGCGGTGCTAGAAAATAGTGTTGGCGATGTCAGGACAGCCGATGTTTGTCCGTTGCGGAAACCGGAATAAGACGCCGATAGGCCCGTATTCGCATCACCATATTCGCGGCTAGAGTTTTGTGTTGTCACTGTAACGGTTGCTTTTGTCACGGTTAGAAGGCCGCTATTCACATATACGAACTGATAGTTCGAAGCCGCCGCGCCAGATGCCGTGATCGCATAATCGCCAACATCGGATGTTAAGGTTGCGCCGCTGATGACCGTTGAAGGTGTTGTCACAACGCCCACGCCATCGGCATTTTTAAACCCGGTATAGACGACGCTCATCGATGGGTTGGCCAAGCCGTATTCGCGGGTGGCATTCTGCGTTGTCGCCGTCAGCGTTGCTCTGGTGATTGTGAGCTGGCCGGTGTTGACGAAGTTGAACGTGTAGTTGTTATCAAGACCGCCGCTTCCCGATATTGTATAGTTACCAATGCCTGTTGTTGCAACTGCGGCTGATGATGCTGTTGCAAATGAATCGATGACGGTGTCATCTTCCCCGTTTTTGAATCCGGTATAGACAATACTCATCGATGGGTTGGCATCACCGAATTCACGGGTGGCGTTTTGTGTCGTTGCCGTCAAAACGGCTTTGTTGATCGTGAGTGTGCCCGCCGCATAGTTAAAGGTGTAGTTATTGTCGATCGCACCGGAGACCGTGATGTTATACGTTCCTGCATTCGTTAAATTGCTGGTACCCGATGATGCGGTCGCAAGCGTATCGATTACACTAGATGTCTCACCGTTACGAAGACCAATATAATTAATGGTAAAGGTCGGCGTTGCATCACCATATGTTTGCGATGTGTTGCTTGCGGTGATCAGGATTGGAGCTTTTGTTACGGTGAGTGTTCCGTTCGTGACCACAGTTGTGTAGCCAAGCGCGGTGCTGAAGCTTCCCGTGATCGCCGTCATCGTGCCTGCATCATCGGTCATGCTCGCGCCAACGGCATTCAAGCTGAAAGATGTTATCGCGTTGCTAAGAAGCTCGCCGCCCTGCAATCCACCTAGATATGTATAGGTGAATGTCGGCAATGTATCGCCGTAGACCTTCGTTTGATCATCGATCTTTAGGTAAAGAATTTTTGCCGCGCCTGAATTGTATATAATACGGTTCTGGCCGGCAGCGATGGATGATGGTGGCTGCGAGAAGTAGGTTTGTGCGTTAATAGCCGTGGGTGGTGTAAAGCCGCCGTAAGTGTCTGAACCAGACGCCGTGGAATATATAAGGTATCGCCCGCCTGCGCCGACGCCGGAGAATGGTGTTGCGCCCGCGCTGTTGACGAAGTTACCTGCCAGAGAAACATAGGTGACGTCTGTCGAAGCATTCGAGGATTGAACGCCGCTTACGGCGATGTTTCCTCTGGTAATAAAGGTTGCATTGTCTTTCCATGTATAGGCCGCAATCGAGATGACACCTGTGCCGGTAATATTACCGAAGGTCAGAGAGTTCCAACCATCCGAGATCTGGTTCAATTCTGCCGCGGTCAGGTTGAGCGTGCCGCCGGCAGCAACCAAATTGATGGTTGTGTTGGCGGCCGATCCTTCGATGATTAAATCTCCACCTGCGCTGGTAATGGTGTTGCTAAGGGCGAGGTTTGAGTTCGTTGAGATGGTAAGATCGTTTCCATTAAAATTCTGTGCGCCCGATACTGTTATGATGCCTGTTCCGGTTGCAAAGCGAACATTGTCGTTCCAGTTCGAATACGCACCTGCATTTATCGTTCCCGTTGCATCGGTGCGTCCGAAGACGATTTGATCCCATCCATCTGCAATGCGCCCCAATTCCGTAGCATCAACGACGATATTGCCACCGGTTGTTGCAATAGTCATCGTGGTGCCAACGGCTTGGCCGCGAATGGTGAGCGTGCCCGATCCACCTAGATTGGCATTGATGGCAATATTAGCGTTCGTTTCGAACGTCATGTTTTTGTTTGTTTGCTGATCGCCTGCAATGGTGATGATGCCGGGCGCGGTACGGAACAGTGTATCGTACTGCCATGTGTAAGCACCCAGATTGATATCCGCGCCGGTGCCCGTCGTTGAAAAGACGATTTGATTCCATCCATTCAGAATATTTCCAAGGTCGGCGTTGGAAAGAAGAACGTTACCGGCCTGACCATCGCCGATACCCATATCGATGCTGTTGGTCGTCGATTGAATGGTTAGAATTCCCGTACCGGCAAGGCCTGCCGCAAAAGTCGGATCCGCGTTGGTGGTGAATGTCAGGTTGTTGGCGCCCATCTGCTGCGCACCATTGACGGTGATCGCGCCGCTGTTAGACAAGAAGGTAATGTTGTTGCCCCATGTCATCTGCCCGATATTCATCGTATTGGTCAGACCCGCATGACCGATGATAACGCTGTTCCAGTTGCTTTGGATGTTGGCAAGTTCTGTTGAGCTTAGCTGGACCGTTCCGGTCTGTCCGTCACCGATCGCCATGCTCACGACGTTCGACGTGGAACGTAGTGTCAAAGTTCCCGTCCCTGACAATGCTCCATTCAAAGCAAAGGCGGAATCTGTCATGATGGTCAAATTGTTTGCGCCCATTGTCGCGCCATCGACGGTCATAAGACCGGATCCACTGCGGACTGTCAGTGCGTCTTTCCATGTGTAGTTACCAAGATTGACCGCGCCGGTCGATGTTGTCAGACCAAAGACGAGAGAGCCCCAGCCATCTTGAATGAAATCAAGTTCGGCGTTGGTTAAGTTGATCGTGCCGACCTGAGCATCGCCGATACCCATTGTTGTTGCGTTCGCTTGGCCTTGGATGGTCAGCGTGCTGGAGGAAGAACCGTTCAGGTTTCCGCCGACGACAAGGTTTCCGTTGGTGTTGACGGTAAGGTTCCCTGTTCCCATCGTTGCGCCATTCAAAGTCACGCCGCCGGATGTTGTTGTGATGGTCAGGGCACCTGTTGTTCCGAAAGTTGCGTTGGCAAGAACAACGTTACCTGTTGTTGTCGTCACGTTCAGGCCGTTCGTTACTGTCATCGTCGTGGCGCCCATATTGATGTTGCCGCCTGCCGTTGTAACGGTCAGAACGTCATCCCATGTCCACGCGCCAAGATTGAGTGTGCCGGCGGCTGTCGTGCTGCCTAGCGTAATACCCGACCATCCGAATTGAATGCGGCTTAGCTCTGCGTTGGTCAGATTCAGCGTTCCGACTTGTCCATCGCCGAATCCCATGGTGGTGGAGCTAGAGGCGACGGTTGAAATAGTGAGCGCACCCGTACCGGAAAGATTTCCACCGAGGTTGAGGTCGGCGTTGGTGTTGATGGTCAGTGCGTTGGCCGCCATTGTCTGTGCGCCATTGATATTAATGACACCAGTATTGGTGCGCAATGTAAGTGGATCGAGCCATGACGTCGCGCCGATATTTATATCGCCGGTCATATTGACCGAACCAATGATGATGCTGCCCCATGTTGTGTGCAGGAACGCTTTTTCCGCATCAGTAAAGGAAATCGTTCCGGTTTGTCCGGTGCCGATACCGATTGTTGTGGTGTTTGTTTGCGGTGCGATGGTGAGCGTACCGGTACCGGTCAATTGTCCACCGACCACGATGTCGGCGTCCGTTGTAATCGTAAAACTGTTACCGGCAAAGTTTTGTGCGCCATTCAAGCTGATGACACCTGTCGATGAACGTAGCGTTAAATTATCGCCCCATGTTGTGGCGGCAATGTTGATTGCGCCCGTACCATCGATACGGCCGATGGTGAGACCGCTCCATGTTTGACCGATCAAGGCGTATTCCGCCGCGCTTATATTAATAGTACCTGCTTGCCCTGCGCCGATACCGATCGTGGTTCCTGCAGAGAATTGTGTCAGAGAGAAAGCGCCCGTTCCCGAAATCGCTGCGCCTATCACCATGTCGGTGTCTGTTGTGATGGCGAGAGCACCCGTTCCCGTCGTGATAACATTGTTGATAGAGATTACACCGGTTGCGCCGCTGTTCAATGTCACCGCGCCGCCCGTGGTGTAAACAATTCCCGATCCGCCGATCGTGATGTTACCGCCGCCGCTGTTCAAGCTTGTTGATCCTGTTGCTGCAGTAAGCGCACCCGTACCCCATATAATGTTACCGCCGCCGCTGGCCCATGTCAGTGCACCCGTCGATGTGATGGCGGCGGCTTTGTTGATCTCGCCGCCTGTCGTGGTGATGTTGAAGGCGTTTGCTGCCGTATTGACGGCTGCATTCAACGCGACATTCCCGGCGCCTGAGTTGATGGTCAGGATACCGGTTGTTGTTGTTGTGCCTGCGAATGTAACCGCACCGCCCGATGTGTTGACCGTCAATGCTGCGGATGTGGAATTGCCTTTGTTGACCGTGTTGTTATTTGTGGTCAGCGCGATGGTTTGTCCGGTTGCTGTCCATGTTCCGCCGATGGCGATAGAACCTGTTCCGGCGTTTATGTTTGTTGCACCAGTGGTGGTGACACCGCCGGTGCCGATGCTCACATTACCGTTCGTTGTTGTGATTGTCATGGTACTGGCGGTCAACGCACCGGTGTTGGCTTTGGTAAAGGCACCACCTGCTGTTGTGATGGTGAGCGCACCTGCGCCAAAGGCAGCGTTTGCATTGACGGCGGCACCGCCAGATGTAATGCCTGTAATGCCACTTGCGGCTATGTTGCCGTTGAAATTAATGATACCGCCGCCTGATCCAACCGTGAACGCACCCGATGTGACCGCGGCTGTGGTGATGCCAAAACCGACGGTGGTTAGTGTCACGCCGTTTGTACCGGCGGCAATCGCCCCGACATTGATTGTGTTTGCGCCTGCGTTAATGCCGACCGCGCCTGTTGCCGTGATCGCGCCTGTGATGATCGCCGCGCCGCCGGATGCAAGGTTCAACGCCCCTGACGTGACGCCCGCGAGTGTGATAGCGGCGTTCGTCGTAGTGATACCCAATGTTGCGGCGGTGGAGGAGAATGTCCCTGTAACATTAACGGTTCCTGCACCGGTGTTAACCGCAACTGTTCCGGTGGCTGCGACGCCTGCCGTGCCGATGCTTAAATTTCCGCCCGATGTGTTGATCGTCAATGCTGCGGATGTGATCGCGCCTGTGTTGTTCTTTGTTATGGCGGTTCCCGTTGTTGTCAATGTCATCGCGAATGCGCCGGAACCGAGCGCGTTATTGATATTCATCGCTGCCGCGCCGGAATTGATGTTGGTAATCCCTGCTGCTGCAATCGCGCCGTTCGTTGTGATGATACCACCACTCGATGCTATAGAGAGGGCGCCAGATGTGATGGCGGCGGTTGTGATACCAAATCCGGTTGATGTCAATGTAACGGCGTTTGTACCAGACGTGATCGCGCCGACATTGATTGTGCCTGCGCCGCTGGTGATGGAAACCGCGCCGCTGGCGGAGATAGCGCCCGTAGAAACGTTGGCACCGTTGGAATTGATGGTCAGGCCGCTCGATGTCAGGCCGAGTGTTGTGATGGTGCGCGCTGTTGTGGTTAGGCTAACCGAGTTTGCGCCGGCATTCAGGTTTCCGCCAAGATTGATAAGACCTGCGCCGCTGTTCAACGTTGTTGTATTCGATGCGGTGATGGTGGAACCGGTTACGATGTTGCCGCCCGATGTCGTCATATTAATGACACCGCCGGTGATCGCGCCCGATGCGTTTGTTGTGATATTCGATCCTGCCGTTGTGAGTGTGAGGGCGTTCGTACCCGAGCTTAGGGCCGCATTAATATTAAGTGCGCCCGCGCCGGAGTTGATATTGGTCGTGCCGGTTGCGGTGACCGCAGAGCCGAGTGTGATAATGCCTCCGCCCGATGTCATGGTCAGTGCGCCCGAACCCAACGTCGCCGAATTCGAAATCGTACCGCCGGCGGACGTCAAACTGACCGCGCCGCCCGTGGCAACCGCGCCGGTGATGCTGATCGCCGCGCCGCCGCTACTTACTGTTAATCCGCCGGTCGTGCCTGCCATGCCGCCGATACCGACCGCGCCGTTTGCCGTTGTGATGGTCAATGTGTTCGCCGCCATCGTTTGCGTGCCCGCGATGTTGACCGCGCCCGTTCCGGAAAGAATCGTTAGATTATCATTCCATGTCCGTGCGTTGACGGTGGTGGCAACTGTCGATGTTGCGCGGCCTAGAATAATATTGCCCCATCCATCGACGATGCGTGTGAGATCTGCCGCGCTTAGGTTGAGCGTGCCCGCCCCGCCCGCGATACCCATCGTCATCGAATCATTCGCTTGGCGAATTGTGATCGTGCCGGTCCCTGTGATGTTCGCGTTGAATGCAACATCCGCACCTGCAATCATCGTGATGCTACCGCTGTTCGCTGCGATCGCGGCGTTGACGATGATGCCGCCATGCGCATCGAGTGTAAGAGTGTTACCGCTTGTCCATGACAAGGCATTGGCAACGGTGATATTACCGGCCTGCGCGCCTGTTGCGCGGGTTTGTACGATGACGTTACCAGATGCAAGCGCGGCTTGAAGTGTCGTGATATTCAAAACCGAAACGACATCATCGGCTGTTGGTGCGAAGGGCGATGCACCATTCACGTTGGAATTCGCGCCGGTGGAAATTGTGATGTCCGTTGGGTCAAGAAGCAGGATACCGTTCGTCTCTCCGCGAAGATCCGTTGTCCCGTTAAAATCGAGGAATTTTTTGCTGGAGACTTCGATCAATCCGCCGTTGCCACCATCGATGCCACCCATGCTTTCCGCGTGGCCGTAGAATCGCGTGTTCTCATCCGACCATAAAATGATCCGGCCGCCATCGCCGCGACGACGTGCGTTCGCGCTCAAAATCGCGTGTTCGGAAATGAATACCATGTCGGATGTTGGAACGTTGTTGCCGCCTTGGTAATCGCCGCCGATGCGGATATCGCCGCCGCCGGAATCACCCGATGCCGTGACGACCGATCCATCGCCGATTTGAATCAGTTTGCCCAAAACGGTGATGCTACCCGCCACTTGATCCACAAGGTCACCATTTACGGACAATGTGCCTGTATTGATGATGCGCGGCGGCTGCACGGCTAGATCGGGCGTGGTAACGGTGATGTCATGTGGAACTGTAAGATTGAGGCCGTACGTAGAGACCGTGATACGACCCGTTTTTTGTGTACCATCGGTGAGGGTCACCGTGTTCGCCTGCAATGTACCTGTGTTCGTCACCAACGTATCGACAATGCCACGGGCGGCGGCAGCTGTTAAAAGAATTTCACCACCATCTGCTTTGATCGTACCGGTGTTCTTAACGGATTGCGCGTACACGTGTTCAGAGACTTCGAGCTTGATCAAACCATCGCCGGCCAAATCGATTGTATGAATATCACCGGAGGCCAGATGTACCTTTCCGAGCTTCGCCTGTATCACGCCGTGGTTTTCAACATTCGGGGCGACAAGCCCGACAAGCCCGCCATCGCGTACGGTTATGGTACCGCTGTTGACGATCTTTGCATTGGGGTCCCCGGGCTTTGTAAATTTTACCGCGCCGCCATTCATGAACGCATTGTCATCATCAAGATCGGATGTGGTTGCGATGAGCCCGCCGACATCAACCACCGAACTTGCGCCGAACAAAATGCCGTTCGGGTTAATCAAAATAATATTTCCGTTCGCGCTAAGGCGGCCATCAATTTGCGATGCTTTGGAATCACGAATTCTGTTGACCGTGATCGAAGAACTGTTCGGCTGTAAAAATTGTACGTGTTCGGATGAATTGATATCGAACGTGTCCCAACGAATGATTGCGCGGTCTGTTGATTGCAGGATCGAGGTGGTATTGCCACTCGTGGAAATCCCGGCAGAACCCGATGTCACTGTGCCACCAGTTGGTTCTGCGAAAGCATTCGTTCCACCCACACAAAGTGCCGCGACCAATGCGGTCGTGTGCATGAGCACGCGGCTGTATTTCTTTGGAACGAGCATTCTTAAATTTTACTATAAAAGGCGCGGGAAATCGTAAGGATGGGGGGAGGGAAAAACCAACAGTAATCTATTGATTCTAATGATATAATTAAAAGTACCACTTGGCCAAGAAAGAATTTTGTTAACCATTTGGCGACAAAAGGCGTCCAAAATGCCTCCAAATTTACTAAAATTGTATCTATCTGCGCCTCAAGAGGCATAAAATGCCGGAAATCTGCTAAATTTTTTACGTAATCTTGTATTTTGGCATTGATATGTGACCTTCTGCGTTGCTGCCCCTCTTCTTTTGCGTTCCGAAATGCGATTTTTTACAAAGCAACGAGCCTTGCAAGTATAGATTTTTAGGAGCTTGTATAAATTTACAAAATTTGTTGACAATAAAGTAAAAATTTAAGATAGTATTAATAACAAATAAAAATATCGGGCCTTCTACATAAAGAAGGCCACAAAATAAAACACACAGGGAGCTAAAACATGATCACATCCAAATCCACAAAACCATCCTAATTCCAACGCCGTATGGCGTTAGAACCGTTTGTTTTTCCTAGATTTTTTAATCTCGGGACAGACGATCCGCAACCCACGTACATCACGTGATTTGCAAAACGGCCCGCAAAAGCGGCGTTCGTAATCACAAGTAATACTCAAAGTATTACTTTAATAACAAAAAACTATACACAGGGAGTAAAAGTAATGACCGATCAAATGAAACCCCGCTTTGCGGCGGTTGCCGAGAGAATGCGCGCCGCTGAGTCAGGCGAAACCAAAGCAAGTACAGGGCTAGGCCGTTTTCGCCGTACGCGTGCGGAAGAACAGGATGTGGCTGTGGCCACGTCGAAAATCGATGTCTCCAACTCACCGATTTTCAAAATTCTGAACGACGCCTCGCTCGACCCGAAAGAAAAAGCCGACAAAATCGCCGAACTATTGTTCTTCAATGAAGAGGACCTCGAAGCAAACCTGAAATCGATCGCTGAAAACCAAGCGGCTGTTGGGCAGCTTCTGGATGATTTCACCGAGCATAACAAGGCAATGATTCGACTTGCGCGTGACAACCCGCTTTCTGAGCTACAGACCAACCTTCGAGAGGTTTTTGAAAACTATCATGCGATGGATGAAGGTCGTGCGGAGTTAAGAGACAAACTTGCTGTGATCGATAAAATCTTGACCGAACATGGTGGACCGGAAGGTCTGGTCAAGGCATTGCTCAATTCTAAAGACAAGACGGAAGAAAAGAAAGAACTTGAAAGACAGCTTGAAGAGTTGCGTAAGGGCGTTGAGGTCATAAACGCCGCCGTTAAAACAAAAGACAGAGAAGCACTGGCGCTGAAAACGGTGATTGCTGAAGAAGAAAAAGATAGTTTCTTATTCTTCAAAGGCGAAAAGAAGCGTCGTATCGTCGCCAATAAAATAAAATTGGCAGAGATCGAAGCTGACACAAGTCTAAAAAGGGAAGATTTGACAACTGCCACAACGGATCTCACCGGCAAAGCGGCAGCTTTTGAAACGTTTTTGCAAGGTAGTGATTACAAGGTGCATGAACAAATATTGGAAATTCTTGATATTGGTTCTGAAGAGTTCAAGGAAAAATTAAAAGCACTTGCTGATGCGACGTTGAATTATATCGAAAACACAACTGACACATTGAAAGGCGTTGGAAAGCAGCTGGGCGTGTTGCATGGTCGCGTTATTGATGTTCATACGCTGACACAGAACACGGCAGAAAATGTTTCAATTCTTCTGGATGCTCAAAGGAAGGCGCAAGAAAATAACGCCATCAAACTCAAAGAGATCGAAGCAACAGATGCGTCAACCGGTATTGAAGGTATGAAGCGAGAGAAGAAGTTGCGGTTTTTAAATGACCACGTTTCCTCGGTAGAAAAGACGGTGCAGACTACGGCTTCCGTATCGAGTGAACTAGAAAGAACGCAAACCCAACTTTCGAATATGAAAGACCAAATGAAGTCTGGTTTGAATGATGCCATGGAACATCAATTGATGGCTGTTGGTAGTGCGGCTGTTACCGGTAATGCCACGATCATGCGGATCGAAGGTCTTGCAACTGATGTTCAGAGTTTGGTCAGCCGTGGATTGTATACGCGTGAAACGCACACCTTCTTGGGTGATTTTGCCAAGGATATGGAGCGTAAATTCATGGCTCAAATGGCAAAGAATGAAGGCATCAAAACAATGAGCGATGCTGTTCGTGCGGTCACGGAAACCATGAGTGAGGGCAATGATATAATGTTGGATATTGCCGGCACAAGGAAAGAACTGATCGACCGTTTGATCAAAACAACCCAAGACCTTGGTAAAGCAAACGAAGATTCGTTGGCTATAGACGGTGAAATCAACCGCAGGGTCTTTGTAAAAGATGGTCAACTTGGCGTTGGGGCTCCCTCGGCTCCTTCGATGGGTTAACCCTGTGTGGGTGGGGCCGTATCCCCAAAAAGGATACGGTTCCACTGGGCACTCGGGACCATGAATAAAAAACTAAAAATATAAAAAAGACACACACAGGGAGTTTCACTATGACCACCAAGCCTCTTGCCGATAAGCGCAAGAACGAACTTTTGCACGATCTCGAAGACTCACTCGATATGTTGAACGCGGATTTCAATCTGGTCGGGGACGGCGACATCGAAAAACTGTCCAGCATCTTGGGCCAGAGTCAGAACAGCAATATCATCTATGTCGGCAAATCCGGCCTTGGAAAGACCGCAACGATCAAGGGTATCGCGCAGCGTAAGAAAGACACGATCGAAGGTACGTTGAAAGAGGGCGAAAAAAGATTGCCTCTGCACATGATCGATCGCCGTTTTCTTTTGCTCGATGTGAACACGCTGTTTGAAGAAAATGATCCGGACAAAATTCAGGCGAATATCAAAAAAATTTTTGCAGAACTGGAGAGACCGGGAAACCATGTTCTGATCATCGAAGATGCCAATGATTGGTTGAAAGGTATCGAAGACAATCAGTGCCAAGGTATGGTATCCGCTTTCATCCGCGATCTGAAAAAAGGGGCGTTTCAATCTATCCTGATGGTTCGTGAAGAGCCGGGCCGTAACAATCTGCGCCAAGTGATGGAAGCACATTCCGAAATGGCAGAACTTTTTACCATCGTTGAAAAGAAAGCGCCGACCAAAGACGTCGTTCTCGATATCATGGCGAAATCCAAAGAAGGTTTGGAAAAACACCATGACGGCCTTCACATCACGGACGAAGCAAACGCTGAAATCGTCAACCTTACCTTTTTATATCCGAACCTTCGTATCTATATGCGGGAACAGCCATCCCGCGCTCTGCGAATGCGCGATCAGATCGCGAGTACATTCGTATCCCGCATGCAATCCCGCCCGAAAGAGCTGGATGAGCTGGAGAAAAAAATGGCGGCTCTTGGTGATGGAGATGCTGAAGCAAAGACCGCCCTGAAAGAGAAAATCGATGCGATCAATGAATCATGGGGGGCTCGCGCAAAGGCGCTGGGTGCCGCTTATCTTGAAAAACGCAAACAAGAAAAAGACGTTGTGAAGCTGGAGATCGAACTTGAAGAAAAAATGGACGTCTTAAGAAGAAAATTTCAAGATGAAAAAGGACGGGAGCCGAACGAAAACGAATTGAACGGCATGAAGACGCAGGATGTTAAGGATATCGAAAAATTCCTTCGTGAAACCCGTAAAGCAGTTATTGAAGCAACCGAAAAAGCAAAATCTTTGAAGGGCGAGCATAACGATAAATTGTCGCTTGAAGTTTCGGACGTACGCGAATTGTTCGGGGAGATTTCCGGTATTCCGGCCAAAGATTTGAACGCCAATGAAGCGACCAAGGCGATGGGTCTTGATAAACGACTGAAGGACAAAATATTTGGGCAGGACGATGCGGTCGATTCCATTTCCGGCGCTATCAAACGTGCAAAAGCCGGTTTGAAAGATCCGCAAAAACCGATCGGCTCTTTTATGCTCGTAGGCTCTTCCGGTATCGGAAAAAGCTATGTCGCCGAATGTCTGGCCGAAGATTTATACGATGATAAAGACTCGCTCACCGTATTCGATATGTCCGAATACATGGAAAAACATACGGTATCACGCTTGATCGGCGCGCCTCCGGGTTATGCCGGCTATGGGGAAGGCGGCGCGCTCACCAACGCTGTGCGCCGTAAACCTTATCAGGTGATCTTGCTGGATGAGGTTGAAAAAGCGCATCCAGATGTTTTCAAAATTTTATTGCAGGTTTTGGATAAAGGCCGTTTGAGCGATGAATTGGGTACGGTCGATTTTCGCAACACGGTGATCATCATGACCACCAATTTGGGACAGAAAATGTCGTTCGATGCTTATCGTACATCAGCGAACAGCGAGGCGGATATCAAGAGTGAGTCTCGTGCGATTTTCCCGCAAGAGTTGATCAACCGTATCGATAAATTTTTGCTGTTAAAGGCGCATAGCAACGAAAACATCGAGCGGATCGTCAAGCGCGATCTTGATGGTTTGAACAAGCGCATGGGTGAAAAGAAAATCACCGTGGCTTTGTCTGTTGATGATATCCGCGCTCTTGTGGAAGATAAATACAAGGTCGAGGAAGGCGCACGTCAGGTTCAAAAATTCGTGACCAACAACCTGACCGATAAAATCGCCGACATCGTCCTTGAAAATTCCGACAACAAGGCGGGCGGTGTTATTACGGCGACCTATAAGACAACGGGTAAGCCCGAAGATTCTTTCACATTGGGATATGCCGCCAATATAAACGAGCCAATACCTGAAGCGCCTTCTGCTGAAGTGGTGCCTTTAAAGGTGGTCGGTGGCGGACGTCCTCTGCCTCCGTTCCAAGGCTCAAACCTGCGCAATGTTTTTGCGCCGATGATGATGTGAGGTTGACATGAAAAACGATGCATTGAGAGCAGCACAAGAAAGTTTAAGAGCGGCGCAGCTGACTACCAAAAAAATAGAAGCCCGCGAAGAGGTAGAAGAGCATCCGAAGAAAAGCGGATCTTCTTTGCTGGAGGCTGTCCGGTTTATCACGTTGCCGGTGCGTAGAATCGGAAAAGTCTGGGATGCCGCGCAGGATTTGTATGAAAAAGTAAGTCCTTATGCCAAAAAGATTTTGACTCCAGCGCGTTGGGTTGGTGGAAAATTGATGGATGCGTTCAGTTGGGCGGCGTATGAGCGCGAAGACGGCAAGCAAAAACTGGATGCCGATGGTGACCGTATCTTTTCGGCAGGGCGTTTGTGCAGAATGTTTACACTGGCAGTCGGTCTTGGCGTTGCATCCATCGGTGCGGTGAATACTGTCTATTATCAAACCACACAATTCACGCAAACAATCTACACGACAGGCAAACAGGAAATTGTTCCGGGACAGACATATCAATTTACCGGATGTACATCTTTGCCGTGTAGCACAGACTCAGGAAATGGTGAATATTATCAAATTCAAAAAAGCTGGTATTCGCCATTCCTGATTTTTCCGGAAGAAGATGTTTATGCCAACATTCCAAACGAAATGGCCGTGTGTGAAGTCACCGGATACGGGTTTCACTGGAAAGGTATGCCTTTCTATCACACGCTGGATCTTTATCAGAATGTCACGAATGTCTCCTGTCGTCCGTTAACGCAAGAAGAAATTCATCAATCGATGAAACCTGCCGAACAGGCAGCAGTGAAAGCTGCGCAAGAATCTCCGGCCAATCCATCGGAACAGCAACCAACCTATGCGGTAGACCGGCCAGTTGTGCTGCGGGTTGAATTTCCGACAGGGCCGTTATTCGCATAAGAGAACAGGGAGGATAAAATGAGCGAAGATAACAAGAAGCAAGATTCAATTGCCCAAGAAGTATTAAAAAGCACGGCGGTTAAAAATTTTACACGTGATGCCTTCACCATTGCAGCCGGCAAATCTTCGTGGATCAGCAAAGGTCTTCGTATCGGTATCAAGGCGGGCGAATTGGTGGTGGGTGAAAGCTATCAGTTCGTAAAAGACCGTGTGGGCAGCGAGCGGCTGCTGGGTGCCGCTGCTGGTGCGAAGGCTGGCGGGACACTCGGCGTGGTGCTTGGTCCCAAAGGTGTTATCGTTGCGGGCACGGTCGGTGCCGTTGGTGGATTTCTTTTGGGCAAAAAAGCGGTTCAATGGTACGAGCAGGACGATGTCAAAATTCCGGACAAGAGCGCGGATACCAGCAATGATAACAAGGAAGGCGTTTTACCCGCTCCTGTTTACGATGATCCGCGAAGTCCAAGAATTATAGAGATAGAGCCGAATGCTGATGGAAGTCTGCCGCCGCCAAACCCGCTGCCACCGGAATCACCGCAACTTGTGGGGATAGAGGATGATACGCCTGTAGAAAGAATTTCTTTTGATCCACCAAAACCAAGAGACTCCTCGCCATAAAAAAATCCCCGCTGACGCGGGGATTTTTAATTAAAGATAGTTTTATTTTATCAATGCGCGGGCGGAGACGGTGAGAGATACGTCGCTTTCACCGGCTTCTGCCACAGGTGCCGGCATCGGTGCGCCTGCATCCATCGCCACTTCGGCGCGTGCCATCATGTTTTTATACATCGGCATGACAGGCCCGCCTGTGTCGACATTCACATCGACAAGGTCTGCTTTGGATTTTCCGAGTGTCTTGGCAACGATTTCCGCCTTGGCGGTCAGTTTTTTCAGCGCGGAAACCAAAAGTTCATCACGCGTTTTTTCCATCACTTCGGGGGAGAGCGTGTAGGCGAGATTGTTCATCGCAAAGCCAAGGCCTTGGATTTTTCCAACAACATCCAGAAGCTTTGTTGATTCTTTCGATTCAATTTCTATGGTTTGTGATCCGCGCCAGACAGATTCAACTTTGGTTTCGCCTGTGGTTTTATTCACGACGACATGGTTGTCGTATTTGTAAACCGAGTAAGCACCGGTGGATACTTTAAATTCGCTTTCTTTCTTGGCGAGCTCCAACGCTTTGGTCATGGCTTCATTGATTTTTTTCTGAACGACGCCCGCATCTTTTTTATCATCGACTTCGATACGAAGTGACGCCACCAGCAAATCTTGTGGCAATGTGCGTTTTTCCGTTGCGGATAAATTGATGATGGTCGTGCCTTCGGGTGGAAGGTTCAATCCGTTATCGCCCGCCATCGCGTGTTGTGCGGTAAAACCAATGGCCAGTAAACTCAGGGCAAGAAGGCGTAAAGACATCTTTTGTATCTCCTTAAAGAATATGAATTGGGATCAGTGAACTATAGTTTTAAGGCGTTTTCAGGGCAAACTGCATTTCGGTTTTAAAGCAAACGCTGCGGCTCCAGACATGGAATCCTATGCCTGTGACGATGTTGACCAAGGAAATGGCCCAAAAAATGCCCATGACTCCGCCGGTTTTTGCGCCGATTAGGACTGCGGGGATCAGGAGGCATATCATTTTTACCACTGTCATGATGACGGACATTTGTGGCTTGCCCATGGCGTTGAAGGCGGAGCTCCAGCCATTGAGGAGCGCGCTGAACAAATAGGAGGGGCCGATAATCATGAAGCAAAGCTTCGTGTAATAGACAACGATCGGATCGTTCGAGAAAACTTCGGCAATCGGTTGCGCGAGAAGAACGAGAATGACGGCGGCACCGATACACCAAAAAACAGAAAAGCCGATCGCGTCGCGCAATGTTTCATGAACACGATCGAAATTCTTTGCGCCGAAATTCTGACCAATGATCGGTGACATACCGACGGCGAGCGCCATCAGGATGATAAAGACGAAGGCCTCCACACGTGTGGCAATACCGAACGATGCGACGGCTTCTGGGCCGTATCCGGCAAGAAGACCGATGATCACCGTGTTGACCAGAGGTGCAACAGATGTTGTTACGCCCGCGGGGATTGCGATAAACAGCAAGCGTTTGCAGGAGTCTTTGAATTGGTGGAAGTGAAGATTGTTCAATGGCAGCAGCATTTTTTTGCGTACCGCCAGAATATACAAACCGAACGCCATGGCGACCATGTTGGAAAAAACGGTTGCGATGGCTGCACCCTGTAATTCCAATCTTGGAAATCCGGCAATGCCGAAAACAAGAAACGGTGCGAGCGCAGCATTCAAAACCGCAACACTCACCATGATGACGGCGGGCGCGAAGGTGGAGCCTGCCGCGCGGATTGCGGAATTTCCAACGAAGGGTGTTGCCATGAACGGCGCACCGAAAAACCAGAGCGTCATATAATCATGGATGAGGGGACGCATCTGTTCATCCGCGCCCATCGCGGCGAAAATCACATCGCGCAGAACATAGCCGATGATCGCGAAAACCAATCCAACGGTGAATGCTAGGATCAGACCGTGGGTCGTGACACGTTTCACATCTTCTTCGCGGCTCTCGCCGATCAGGCGGGACACCACCGAAGACATGGCAATGCCGAACCCCATGATGATCGAAAAAATGAAAAACGTGACCGGAAAGGTAAAGGTCATGGCCGCCAGCTCTTTGGTACCCAGAAGGGACACATAATATGTATCGACCAGCTGGAAACTGACGATGGCGGCGATCCCCCAGATCATGGGGATTGTCAGTCGGACCAGATGGTTTCTGATGGGTCCGGTTTTAAGATCGACGCGGGAAATCGACATAGGGTGGGCAAGTCCTTGAAATGGTTATGCAGTTTTATCCTCCAATGACGAGGCAAAGGCAAGACACATATATAAGTACGGTGGAAAAGGACGGAAATCCGCCGTTCTTTAACCTTTCGTTAAGAGTGTACGTGTAAATAGAGTACGGATATAATTTTACATAATATTTATTCTTATTTGATAAGATGGTTTGTTGGTCCGGTGTGTGTAACGGGCCGCAAAGGCAAGCCAAGGCTACAAATAAGAGCTGCCAAATTGGGGAATTGGGTATGCCGTATGTAAACGTTACCGGTACGAACGGAAACAACTTTCTGGCTTTTGTCGGAGAGCAGCAGTTTTTCAACGGTACGCTCGTCAACCCTTATAGCGGTTACTCCATCAATATATCCGACTACATGAATGTCAACAACGGCATCTATGATGGCCGCGGCGGAACCGACACGCTTTCGATGACATCGATGGGCGATCTTCTCGAACTGGTTGATGCGAACGGCACGATCATGATCAAGAATGTCGAAATTATTTCTGCGGGCGATGACGGCGATATCGTCAACCTCGCACATTCCACCGTCACTTACGGCAATGTTACGATCCGCGGATCGAACGGCAACGACATCATCTGGTCGAACCTTGGGAACGATGTTCTTCAAGGCGGCGCGGGCAACGACATCATGGATGGCGGCGGCGGCAACGATACGCTTTCGGGCGGATTTGATGATGACTATCTTGATGGCGGTTCTGGCGAAGACAAATTATACGGCGGCGCGGGCAATGATACGTTGGTTTATCATGCGGATTCTATTTGGGGAGTTGGCACGACTCTGGCGTCACTTGGTTCTTCCATTAAAAATTCTGCGATTCTGCTGACGCTTGAAGGATACAATCGCAGCCTTGATTCTTTCCATGGCGATATGGATGAAACGCTGACCACGCACGACAACGGTATCGATACAATCGTTATGACGGTGGGCAACGATGTGATCGTAGCAGGCAATACAGATATGTCGGGGATTGATGTCATCGATGCCGGTACCGGCAATGATGTGGTTGATCTGTCTTCTGCCACGAATATCGGCCCCGTGACGATCAGCGGCGGTTCGGGCGATGATTTGGTTGCTGGCGGAAACAACAATGACCATATCGATGGTGGCGCTGATAACGATATCCTGTTCGGTATGGGCGGGAATGATACGTTGCTCGGCGGGGATGGCGACGATGTTCTCTATGGTGATGATGGAAAGCTGATCCATTCCATCTGGGACAAGACATTTTCTGATTCCACCATCCTTCCAAGACTGGAAGAAGGCGTTGATATCGTAACAGTGCGCCCATCCAGCAGCCCTGCAATTGGTATCAGTGACGGCAATCTTACAATCGATCAGGGTGCAACGGCTACGCTGACGTTCCGCAAAGGTTATTCCGGCTATGACAGTAGTTTGGGGATGTTTGCCGTGGCGGCCGATGGCACCATCATGAATACATCGATGCTGTGGAAGAACGTTAAAACCGCCGGTATTGATGTCGATCACACAATCGATATTCCTGTCGGGGTAGATGGCGGCTCGTTCGGGTTCTTTATCATCGCAAACGGTAATAATGCGAATGGTGGCTATAACGGCATCAACGTTACGGGCGATGGCTTGCTCTCGTTTATTTATCACTACGGTCAGTCCGATCAACGTGCAGCGAAAGTGACAGATTCCAACGCCGATGTTGCGCTGGTGTATAACGATGGCAGCACGGTGCGCATTCTAAACGGCAATATGTACATGACGACCGAGCGCGGCGCGAGTTCCGCCATAAACGAAGATGGAAAAGCGCACATTATCTCCGGTATTTCCACAGGCGCGCATATCTATCTTGATCCGAAGAACGCGGATATCTCCACGCGCCCGAACAGCTTTACAAAAAATGGCATGACGGTCGAAGCATTGGATGGAAACCTGATCACCGGCGGCGATAGGATCGGTATCCAGACTTCCGTCGATGGCGGCAACACGATTGGTGGTAATGAAGCGTTGAAAGTAACGCTGGATCAAGGCGCGGAAAAAATTGTGGTCAGCCTGTCCGATATCGCTGGTAATTCCGATATTGCGCTCAAAATTTTCATGAACGGGTCGGCTACGCCAATCGATTACAATTACCACACCGGCAACATTCCGAATGGGATTCTCGATATCGTTCTGACGGCCGAAGATTTTGGCGCAGGTTTTATCACAGGCATTCAAATGTCTTCGGGAACGGAAACTTTCTGGCTGAACAATATTCTTGCCATCGTAACGGACGCGAATGAGTCTAACGTCCTGCGCATCGGTTTTGAAGATTTGTACAATCTAGGCGACTCCGATTACGAAGATGTGCTGTTTGACATTGATATTCATCAGGTCGTCAATCGTGACGAAGAAGGCGGCAATGACATTCTCGATGGCGGCGCGGGCAATGATACTCTTTATGGCGAGGGTGGAAACGATATCCTGATCTTCGGTCTTGGCGCGGATCAACTTTACGGCGGTACTGGCGCGGACACCTTCGCGATGACTCTGGTCGATGGTCTAGTTGACAAAATCTATGATTTCAATGCTGCCGAAGGCGATGTCATCAACATTCATGATGTGTTGCAAGGATACGATCCGCTTTCCGACGATATCGCGAATTTCGTTCGCCTCGTTCAATCTGGTTCGGATACGGCGATCCAGATCAATGCCGATGGTGAAGGTGCGTTCGTTACAGCAACTCTCATCATGGGCGGCGTAGGTGGGGTTGACCTCGCAACCCTCATCAACAACGGCTCTTTGGTTGCCGATCACGGCGCAATTGCCTGATAAATCAGTTCTTATTCCATAAGCCTTTCACCATCTTTGCCATTTGTTAACCAATTCCGATACACTATATGTGTTGGTAGGCCTTAACCGTTCAAAGATCATGTCCAAGAAACAAAAATATGTGGTGCCGCAAGAACAGCTCGACGAGCTGATCCATCTTTATTGCCGGAATTACACGGATCTTGCCAAGGAAGGCCGGTTTGATCCGATCATCGGGCGCGATACCGAAATCGACAATGTCGTTTTGATTTTACTACAACGAAGCCGCAAGAACGCGTGTCTGCTCGCGCCTGCTGGGGTTGGTAAAACCGCGCTGGTCGTTGGTGTGGCACAGGCCGTTGTTGCGGGGCGCGTACCGGATTATTTGAAAGGCGCACAAATTCTTGAGCTTGATATGCCTGCCATGGCGGCGGGTACGAACTCACCAGCGGAATTTCAGGAACGTTTCATTCCGATCTGCCGCGGTATTGCCGAGCGTTATCACGATGCGGATTTGCCGCGTTACGTGATCTTTATCGATGAAATTCATACGATCATGCCGACGGTAACAGGTTCCGCCTATGCAGGTTTGTCCGAAGTGATGAAACCATATCTAACCGTTGGTGATTTGCACGTAATCGGCGCGACGACGCTCGATGAATATCGTGAATATGTTGCGGCCGATCCTGCGCTGGACCGTCGTTTCCAAAAAGTTCTTTTGAAAATGCCTGATCGCGATGAAACGGTAAAAATCCTGCAAGGGGTTCGTCCGAATTACGAACGCCACCACAAACTTAAAATTTCCGATGAATGCATTGCCGAAGTCGTAAAGCTCACGGACGAGCATATGAGAAAAAGAACGCAGCCTGATAAATCAATCATCACGATGGATGCAGCTTGCGCATGGCAGAACATGTTCCGCGGCGATAATCGCAACCTGACGATGGAAGCCGTCCATATGATGGTGGCGAAAGAAACAGGGCTTAATCCGAACGCACTTTCCGATACACGTTATGATCTGGGGCAGACATTCGATCCGTCGAAAATGGAAGTACAGGTCGGAACGCGCAGTTTCGAAGAATAACTATTTCACCGCTTCAATAATTTTAAATCCGTCTTTTTGTTCGATCTGTTTCATTTTTGAAAACAGCTCTTGCAGCGTGGATTCATAAGGAAGATGCGCGTTGGAAACCATGATCAACTTCCCGCCCTTCTTTAAATGGTGCGCGGCGGTTTTGACGAAATCCTGTCCTAAGGATGATTTCGTATCTTTGCCTGTATGAAACGGCGGATTCATGACGATGAAATCAAGTGGCGGCAAATCGGATACCGGCTTTGATAAATCCGCCCAATGATAAACGATCTGCCCGTGCAGATTTTGTTGCGCACAGAACAGGGCGCGTGAATCGGCATCGATCGCATGAATTTTGGCATCTTTTATGTGATGGGACAAATAACCGATTCCGCATCCGAAATCCGCGCCTTCGCCTTTTAAATCCGCAATGTGCGCCACGAGAAGTTTTGATCCCGCATCGATCTTGTTCCATGAGAACACGCCCGGTTGTGTCATGAAATTATCTTCATCGAAATAGGTTGCGCGGGGTAATCCATTCGCGATCCAGCTTTCGGCGCAAATGGAATGAACCTCGTGTTTGGTTGCCCAGACGACACGGCATTTGTTTTTCGAATGTGATGATGGCGCAAGGCCCAATTCCTTGAACCATCCTTCCAGACGGTTTCCATTGGCATCATTCGCCGCCGCCGCTATCAACACGCCGCCTGTATCCAATTTCTGATAGGCGTTGGCGAGCGCATATTTGGCCTCGTCAACTTGTTTGGGAATAAGGATGAGGGCGGTTTGATAGGATGGGTGAGAGTCTTTTGAAAATTGCTTTAACGTTTCCGCATCCGGATAAAACGGTGTTGAAACATCCAATGCCCCGAAGGATTTTAACGCCGGATGATTTTGCGCGTGAAGAAATAATGCTGGCGATGTGTAAGGCGTGTCACCATTTTCAAAAGGCAGGAAAAGAGTTTCAAGCGCAGGGTTCATAGCGACAAACCGCGATATCCTTGCGCGTACAATACGCCGGTCAAATCGGCAAAGCGCAAAACATTCATCAACGTTTCTTCCAAAATGGGTTTCGGGCGGTAGCCAATGCCCAGTCCTGCGGCGAGGAGCATAGGAAGATCGTTGGCTCCATCGCCAATCGCAACCGTTTCTGATAAATCAATTCCCAGATCATTCGCGTAAGATTTTAAGAATTCCAGTTTGGAATTCTTGTCCAGAATGGGATCACCGACTGTACCGATCAACACCGTTCCATCATCATGCAATGTGTTGCCGTGGTGATGGTGAAAGCCTGTTTTATCTGCAATCGCGCCGGTGAAGAATGTAAACCCGCCAGAAACCAGAACGCATTTCGTGCCGTGATCTGCCATCGTTTTCACCATGATATCCGCGCCTTCGCATAGGACTGTTTCATCGAGTGTTTCATTGAGGGCGATAAGCGGTAGGTTTTTCAAAAGACCGACACGTTCGCGCAAGGCCGCATGGAAATCTAGTTCACCGTTCATGGCGCGCGCGGTGATCGCCGCAATCTGATCTTTGATACCCGCCTTTCCCGCCAATTCGTCTAACGTTTCCGTGGTGACGATGGTGGAATCCATATCGGCGAGCAGCAATTTCTTTTTTCTGCCTTTCGCCGGAACGCACAATAAATCGATGCGGTCTTGTTGGAACACACTGCGTAAGGCTTTCATCTGCTCCAACGTCAAACCGTTTTGCACCGGAATATCGGCGGCCTTGTGCGGGTAAAGCCAGTCTGGCTTGCCGTTCAAACCAACGCCGCGTTCTTCAATAAATTTCTCTACACGTTCTATATGCGCAATCGAGAGCGGGATATCGGAAGCGATCAGGACAATAATGTGCTCCATCACGCCACCTTCTTTGATTTATGACCGTATTGAATGGCGGTCAGGTACGCGCTCACTGCGCTGTGCCAACCCATTTTCAATGCATCCGCTGTTATGGCATGGCCGATAGAAACCTCATCACAGTCCGGCACGGCCGCAATAAATTTCGCCAGATTGTCCAAATTCAAATCATGGCCTGCATTAATGCCGATGCCTGCTTCCTTTGCGGCTTTGGCTGTCGCCACATAATCGGATAAGGTTTTCGCATCCATCGCATAGGGGCCGGTGTAAAGTTCCACGCGGTCCGCGCCGATCTCTGCCGCCTCGTTCGCCATCATCGGCAACGGGTCGACGAACAACGACACGCGGCGTCCGGCATCTTTCAACTCCTTCATCACATCGCGCAGTAAATTTTTGTGCAGCGGAATATCCCATCCGTGGTCGGATGTTTTCTGGTCCGGATGATCGGGCACGAGAGTTACCTGATCGCAATCGTTATCGCACACGAGTTTTATAAAATCCGCGTCTGGATATCCTTCGATGTTGAATTCGATATCGCCGATTTCCTCGCGCTTCATCATGAAAGATGGGAAGGGGGAATTGAAACCGGCGAGGAATTCCGCAATCTCTGGAACGTCGGATCGTCTGATATGCCGCTCGTCGGGGCGGGGATGAATGGTGATGCCGTGCGCACCGGCCTCAAGCACCATCTTCGCGGCCTCCACCACGCTCGGATAGCCGACATCGCGCTGATTCCGCAGTAAGGCGACTTTGTTCAGATTGACGGAGAGGCGTGTCATTGCGTAATGTTGGCTCCTAAATTCACTTAAAGGATATAGTCCATGGACAAGCCAACCGCCAAGCCTAAAAACCCGTGTTTTTCGTCCGGACCCTGCGCCAAGCGCCCGGGATGGAGCCTCGATCAACTTCAGGGCGCGTTTTTGGGCCGTTCCCACCGCCACGCCACGGGCAAGGCGAAGCTGAACGAGGTTTGCGATCGTCACCGTAAACTGCTCGGCATTCCGGATGATTTCCATGTCGCGATTGTACCGGCATCAGACACCGGCGCGGTTGAAATGGCGATGTGGTCGATGCTCGGCGCGCGAGGTGTTGATCTGGTCTATTGGGAAGCGTTCGGTCTGGACTGGGCGAAGGATGTGACCGATCAGCTCAAATTGAAAGATGCGACAATTCACAAAGCCGCCTACGGCGAAATTCCTGACCTCTCGAAAGTAAACACGAAAGAAAACGATGTTGTCTTTACATGGAACGGCACAACGTCGGGCGTGAGATCACCGAATGGCGACTGGATCGCCGCGGATAGAAAAGGGATCACCATCTGCGATGCAACCTCTGCCGTGTTCGCCTATGATATGCCGTGGGACAAATTGGATGTGACAACGTGGAGCTGGCAAAAAGTTCTGGGCGGTGAAGCCGCGCACGGAATGTGTTGAATTCGATATCGCCGATTTCCTCGCGCTTCATCATGAAAGATGGGAAGGGGGAATTGAAACCGGCGAGGAATTCCGCAATCTCTGGAACGTCGGATCGTCTGATATGCCGCTCGTCGGGGCGGGGATGAATGGTGATGCCGTGCGCACCGGCCTCAAGCACCATCTTCGCGGCCTCCACCACGCTCGGATAGCCGACATCGCGCTGATTCCGCAGTAAGGCGACTTTGTTCAGATTGACGGAGAGGCGTGTCATTGCGTAATGTTGGCTCCTAAATTCACTTAAAGGATATAGTCCATGGACAAGCCAACCGCCAAGCCTAAAAACCCGTGTTTTTCGTCCGGACCCTGCGCCAAGCGCCCGGGATGGAGCCTCGATCAACTTCAGGGCGCGTTTTTGGGCCGTTCCCACCGCCACGCCACGGGCAAGGCGAAGCTGAACGAGGTTTGCGATCGTCACCGTAAACTGCTCGGCATTCCGGATGATTTCCATGTCGCGATTGTACCGGCATCAGACACCGGCGCGGTTGAAATGGCGATGTGGTCGATGCTCGGCGCGCGAGGTGTTGATCTGGTCTATTGGGAAGCGTTCGGTCTGGACTGGGCGAAGGATGTGACCGATCAGCTCAAATTGAAAGATGCGACAATTCACAAAGCCGCCTACGGCGAAATTCCTGACCTCTCGAAAGTAAACACGAAAGAAAACGATGTTGTCTTTACATGGAACGGCACAACGTCGGGCGTGAGATCACCGAATGGCGACTGGATCGCCGCGGATAGAAAAGGGATCACCATCTGCGATGCAACCTCTGCCGTGTTCGCCTATGATATGCCGTGGGACAAATTGGATGTGACAACGTGGAGCTGGCAAAAAGTTCTGGGCGGTGAAGCCGCGCACGGAATGTTGGTGCTAAGCCCGCGTGCTGTGGAACGTCTGGAATCTTTTAAACCGGATCGCGCTTTGCCGAAAATTTTCCGCATGACGAAGGGCGGAAAACTCGCCGACGGAATTTTTAAAGGCGAAACCATCAACACGCCATCGATGCTCGCGGTGGAAGATTGCCTCGATGCGCTGAAATGGGTTGAACAAATCGGCGGCGTCGATGCCACGAAAAAACGCTCGGAATCAAACTTGGCCGCTGTTGCAAAATGGACATCCAAATCCAACTGGGCGGATTTCCTTTGCGCCGATGATGCGGTTCGCTCCCGCACATCGATTACATTGAAAGTCACCGATCCATGGTTCGCGTCTTTGGGTGATGAAGAAAAACAAACCTTCATCAAGGGCATGTTGAAACCATTGGATAAAGAACAAGTCGCTTATGACATCGCCTCTTATCGCGATGCGCCTGCGGGCATCCGCATCTGGGGCGGCGCAACGGTGGAATCATCCGATATGGAAGCATTGCTGCCATGGCTTGATTGGGCTTACGCCGCCGCGAAAGGCGAGGAACAAAAGAAAGCCGCTTAAGCGAATTGACAATAAGAAATAAAGAATGCACCGTAGGCTTACCACGGTGCATTTTTGCAAGACGGGTATTCATCAACCTTTGAAAGGAACGAATACCCATGAAAGACATGCCTCCCAAAATTTTGACTGCCACGGAAGCTTTTAACGAGCGTAAAGAAAGAGACCGCTTCAAAGAGTCCGATTTCGATCCAAAACTTTTGGAGATGCTTGAACTCAGGATGGACAAATCCAAGAACAGGCCTGCAGGCCGTAATCCAGCGGTTGCGCCATATCCGTTTGATTTATTAGATTGTGAATAAAGAAAGGGGCCATCGGCCCCTTTTTGTTGGGTGATTGCCAACGCGTGGCGGTCAGACTAGAATAAAACCTATGTCCGAAACCATCAAAAACATCATTGCAGAACGTGAACTTACCTTTGTTACCGAAAAAGGTGAACATTTCGAATGTCGTCTTGTCTTTGGTCAAATATTTGATGAACCGGGTAAGGGCATTGCTTGCCCATACCAAATTTTAGGATACGGCGACGAGAGAATGAGATATGGATATGGCGTAGATAGTTTGCAGGCATTTTTGATTGCTGTAGAAAAAGCCAATGTAGAGCTTGCCTATACTTTTGGTGAAGGTAATTTTTTCTTTAATAATAATCCTGACTTAATGTTGGAAGCGAGAGACCTGCGTCAATAATGAAATGGTGGCAGAGTCTGTTTTCCTGCTAAACATGCGGCATAAACCTCTGATGCTTGTTTTCGACATATAGCTGCTTCTTCTGCGCCATATCTTTCTTTTACGCGGCTACATACGTCTGTAAGCTTACTAAAAAGCTCATCGCATCGTGCTTCTTCCTCTTTACTTATTCTACCGTTTCTTTGTCGCTCAATTCCTTTAACCATATCATTGCGATGATCTGTGGAATTATTTTTCCACCATTCCATTGCTCCTGCTGTGCCTAAACCGAAGCCAAATAAGCGTAGGGCTGTTATAGGCAATGCGCTTGCTTGCTGATATCCTGCCGTTTGATTTTTATTAGAGGATTTTTCTTCATCTAACTTTAAAATCTTACTCAACAGCATAGCCTCGGTTTCGCCGCCGGGATTCATAATCCCGTCGACTTTTAGTTTGTGATCGCGTTGAAAACCCGTAATGGCATCGTCCAATTCCTGATCGATGATTCCGTTTTCGATCGGGCGTTTATATCGTCCTTGTTTTGCGAAATTGCGTTTGGCGTTTTTTACGTCTTCTGGTCGGTTTTCAAGGTTATTGCCGACAGGCGCGCGCAAGAGCGCGGCTATATCGTTCAATATAGGCATGGTTTAATCCTTATGATTTTGGGAAAATAAAAAAGGGCGCATTGCGCCCTTGAATAAAAAGATAGTAATTAATTCCTAGAAAAATGTCAATAGTTTTTTGGACGTAGCTTTTCTTCTATAAAGCAAACTGCTACGTTGACGGCCTGTTTTCCCGAACAAGACAAAATCAGGAGTTACCAAATGCCCAAAGTCCTTATATCCGACAAAATGAACAAACTGGCCGAAGACATTTTCCGCGCGCGTGGCGTAGAGGTGGATGTCAAAACAGGCCTGAAACCAGACGAACTCAAAGCCATCATTGGCGAATACGATGGCCTCGCCATCCGTTCATCCACCACAGTGACGCCCGAAATCATCGAAGCCGCAAAGAACCTCAAAGTGGTTGGCCGCGCTGGCATCGGCGTGGACAATGTGGACATCAAGGCGGCAACGGCGGCGGGCGTGATCGTCATGAACACACCGTTCGGCAACTCCATCACCACGGCGGAACACGCAATCGCGATGATGTTCGCGCTTGCACGAGACATTCCGCAAGCGTCAGAATCCACCCATCTTGGCAAATGGGAAAAGAACAAATTCATGGGTGTTGAACTTTACAACAAAACGCTCGGGCTTATCGGATGCGGCAACATTGGCTCTATCGTGGCCGACCGCGCGATTGGTTTGAAGATGAACGTTGTGGCCTACGATCCGTTCTTATCGGACGAAAAGGCAGTTGAATTGGGTGTGAAGAAAGTCGAACTTGATCAATTGTTCACGGAGGCAGACTTTATCACACTGCACGTGCCGAAGAACGAAAAGACGAAAGGCATCATCAACAAAGACTCCATCGCCAAAATGAAAAAAGGCGTGCGCATCATTAACTGTGCGCGTGGCGGACTGATCGTCGAGGCTGACCTGAAAGACGCGCTCGACAGTGGCAAAGTCGGCGGCGCGGCACTCGATGTGTTCGATGTGGAACCAGCGACGAAAGACACGACGCCGCTCTTGGGGCACGAAAAAATCATCTGCACGCCGCACCTTGGTGCGTCGACGGATGAGGCGCAAGTCAATGTCGCCATTCAGGTGGCGGAACAAATCGCCGATTACCTAATGACCGGTGCGGTAACGAACGCGCTGAATACGCCGTCTATTTCGGCGGAAGATGCGCCGCGTCTGCGCTACTACATGAAACTAGCAGAGCAGCTCGGCTCCCTCGCGGGCCAGATCACGGAAGAGCCGATCAAGCGTGTCGATATCTCATTCGAAGGAACGGTGACGGAGCTGAACGTAAAACCGCTCGTGCAAGTCGTCGTTGCAAATCTGCTCAAGGCACAAATGGACACGGTCAACATGGTCAACGCCATGACGATCGCCGAAAGTCGTGGTGTGCAAGTGAGCGAGAGCCGCTCGGCCACATCGAAAGAACATCGCTCGCTCATCGCTGTGACGGTCGAAACCGAAAAAGGCAAGCGCACGATTTCGGGAACACTCTTCACGGGCCGCGAACCACGCATCGTAAACATCGAAGGTGTTCCACTTGAAGCTGCGCTCGCGAAAAATATGCTGCTGATCCGCAATGAAGACAAACCGGGCCTGATCGGCGGCCTCGGTACAATTCTTGGCAATGCGAAACAAAACATCGCTGACTTCCGTCTCGGTCGTACCGAAGATGGTAACTCCGCTGTGTGTCTTGTGACGCTCGATGCACCATTGTCTGATGCATTGTTCACCGAAGTGTCGAACCTGCCGCAAGTCAAGACGGCGAAAAGACTTACATTCTGACGCGATTTATGTTATGATGAGTTATCAACGGGCGCATTGCGCCCAAAAAATAAAACCCGCCGATTGGCGGGTTTTATTTTGCTTCTCGCAAATCTTAGAGATCGGCAGCTTTCTTGATTGTTTCCTTGGCTTTGCCTGAAAACTTCTGTGCTTTGCCTTTGGCTTCTTGCGCAACGCCTTCACCCTGCAGCGATGCATTGTCGGTCATGCGGCCAACGCTTTGTTTTGCTTTGCCCATGCCTTCATTGTACAGGCCAGATGCTTTGTCGGATGTGCTACCCATTGTCTATCTCCTTTTTGTTAAATGGACGAATGATGCTCTACCAACGAAGCGGCGAGGCTCCAGTTCCAAATAATTTTATCTTGTTGGATTCTTTGAATTAATTGTTCTGCATAATGAAATGCGTCAGATGCCCTGCGAAAATAAGCCACGCAATATAAGGCACGAACACGATGGATGCTTTCGGATCCATCTTCCACACTAACCATGCCAGCATTGCGGCGGTCAGGATCATGACAAGAATGATGTAAAGGGCGAGCGCAACGTAATGAAATTGGAAGAACACGATGCTCCAGCTCCAATTCACAACCATGTGCACGATAAAAAGATCGATGATGATATTACGCATCCGGTCTTTCGGGCGCGAGTGCCAGATTGTCCAGAATACATAAGCCAACATGAGATAAAGTAGAGACCAAACGATTCCGAATGTTGCATTGGGAGGCGTAAATGGGGAGCGATTCAGTGTATCGTACCAATTATCAACGCCGCTTTGCGTCGCCCACCCAATCGTACCGCCGATTATTTGCAACATGATTGCGATGACAAGGAACGAAAAAACCTTGTTTGACGTTATTGCTTCGATCGTTTTCATCGGGACACTTTCCTATGGACGTTGCAAGGGGGACATGGTTTATGAACAACCAGAAGGCAAACAGAGTTCAGAGTAACATCGGGGCTATGATGAAACCAAACGATGAAATCGTAAAGAGCCGTGCGTTGATAGGCGGCAAATGGGTTGAGGCGCGCGACAAGGTGGGCTTCCCTGTTACCAACCCTGTTGATCTTTCCGAAATTACGACCGTTCCAGATATGAAAGCGGCAGACGTACGTGATGCGATCGATGCCGCCGAAAAAGCGTTCGATGTATGGAGCGCGATCCTTCCTGCCGAGCGCGCGAAGATTCTTACGAAATGGTCGCAACTGATCGAAGCGAAGGCGGATGATCTCGCACTTCTCATGACTTGCGAGCAGGGCAAGCCTTTGAAAGAGGCAAAGAGTGAAGTTGTGGCGGCGGCCGCCACAATCCAATGGTGCGCCGAAGAAGGCCGCCGTACGTATGGTGAATTTATCGAAGGGCCGAAGGCCGGCACCAAGATTGTCATCAGCCGTCATCCTGTGGGGGTCGTCGGTGCCATTACGCCTTGGAATTTCCCCGTCAGCATGATCACCCGCAAAGTCGGGCCTGCGCTGGCGGCGGGGTGTACGGTTGTTTTAAAACCGGCAGAATCGACGCCTCTTTGTGCGTTGGCACTGGCCGACCTTGCCATGCAAGCAGGCGTACCTTCAGGGGCTCTGAACATCGTGACGTCTGCAAATCCTTCGGAAATTGGGGAAATACTGACCTCGGACGTACGCGTACGAAAGATATCCTTCACGGGATCTACGAGCGTTGGCAAGAAACTGATGGCTCAGGCCGCAGGACATATCCAAAAGATATCGCTCGAGCTTGGCGGGAATGCACCCTTTATCGTTTTTCCATCAGCGGACCTTGAAAAGGCGGCGGAGGGGGCGATTGCGTCCAAATTCCGCAATGCCGGCCAGACCTGCATTTGCGCCAATCGAATCTATATTCATAAAGATGTTTTTAACCTGTTTTCGGCTATATTCTTAAAGAAAATCAAATCCTTAAAAGTCGGTCCCGGATGGGAAAAAGACGTCACGATAGGTCCACTCATAAATAGCAAAGCCATTGAAAAGATTGAAAAAATGCTGATCGAAGCGAAGGAAAAAGGCGCAGAAATCCTGCATGGCGGTGCGCGCCACGCGCTGGGTGGGACGTTCTTCGAACCTACGCTTTTGCAAAATATTCCCGACGATTCGGCCATAGCCCGTGAGGAAATCTTTGGCCCAGTGGCGGCACTTTATAGCTTTGAATCGGAGGATGAGGTGGTTAATCGTGCCAACGACACCCAATATAGCCTCTCCTCTTATATATATAGTCAGGACCACGCCCAGATCTGGCGGGTCAGCGACAGGCTTCAATATGGGATGGTTGCCGTGAACGAACCATTACTAGCCACGGACCTTGCCCCGTTCGGCGGGATCAAGGAATCGGGAATTGGCAGAGAGGGTGGCCAGTATGGTATGTCCGAGTATACGAACATCAAGTATCGGCTTTTGGCCTGATTTCAGGAGTTTAACAATTAGGGTTATCTAATATAAAAGAACTTAAAATAGAATTAACATAACATTTGACTTTTTCCTTCAATGAGGGTAAAAACTTGGCATTCATGTTAGGAAACTGTTAACTATTCGGATCTTGCCGTCAGCAATTAGTCCGATTTTTGATTTACTTTAGGAGAGTAGAAATATGGCACAAAACAACATCATTCTTGCGGTTCCAAGCGCAAATTCTTCGGTCAACTATGACCTACCGCAAAGCGAATCCGCAAAGCTCTCCTTTGGTCCGGAAGACATTAACGGTTTGAAGCTCGATCCGAATGGTGGATTGGTCATCAGCTTCGTTGAAGGCGGTAGCGTTACGCTGACCAACTTCCAAACTTTTGTTGATAATGGAAATACACTCTCCCTGTCTGACGGCACACAAGTAGATCCAAAAGTTCTTTTCAATACACTTGGCGGCGATTCTGACGCCCTTGCAAATCTCTCCGATGCAAGCATAACAAAGATCGGCATTCCTGCGGCAAATACGCAAGAAGAAATCACGCTCGAGCCGGGCAAAAAATATCTGATGAATTTCGACCTGACGGAAACGCAAGGCGCGAACGTAAAAGACGGCAAGATGGTCGTTGATTTCGCGAACGGCGGAAAAATCGTCATCAACAATTACGAAACAGCGATGGCTTCCAAGACGCCACCGGAACTGAGCCTTGCGAGCAAGACTTGCATCGTGACAGGCGATGAACTTTTGACGAACATTCAACAATTGGCATCTGCCAAAGAAGAAGTGATCGTTGTTGAAGAAGAAAAAGAAACATCGGCACGCAAATCCAAAATCGCCGATGCCGACATGGAAGGCAAAGAAGATATCGGTCCGGGCAATAAGACGGATCTTGGTTACAAGGTTGCCAAAATCGAACCAGCGGCTGGCGAGCCATCTGCTGAAGAACTCGCGCAAATCGAAACTGCCGCTGGCGCACCTGCTGGTGGTCGTTCGAATTCCGGTTATGGTTTTAACAGCCGTCCGGGCAGCGATCCATTCACAACGAATCCAGACATCGGCCCAATCGACCCAACACAGTTGGGCTACCGCGCGCCGATCCTGACGCCATCTCAGTTCTTCGATCCGGGTACACCGGGCACTCCTCCGAAAAACGTACCACTCGGTATCTTGCCGGGTACGGAATATATCGACGAGACAGCTTTGTCCGGCGGCCCGATCTCCAGATCCGGCGTTATCAATGTTAACTTCGGTGCGGACGGCCCCGGCGGCATTAACCCGAACGGTGTGTTCACATCCAACGGCTCGCAAACAGGCGGCGTTCTTTCTTCGAACGGCGTACCAGTTTCGGTTTCCGTTGTCGGCAACAACTATGTCGGTATGGCAGGCGGCGTTAAAGTGTTCGAACTCGTCCTCAATTCAGTGACTGGCGAATACACATTCACGCAATTCGAACAATTGGATCATGCCGACGGCAGCAATCCAAACGATGAAATAAACCTGACATTCGGTATCGTTGCGAAAGACGGCGATGGCGATGCAATCAGTACGACCGTTATTGTAACAATCGCCGACGATGCACCAAGCATCGGCGGAAGCACAGGCTTTGTTGACGAAACAGATTTCGATCCAGCAACGTCGATCTCCACATCCGGCAACCTGACACTTGATTACGGTCAAGACGGCGCGGGTAAAGTTGAAACAACAGGCGCGTTCACACCGGGCGGTTCGTTGAAGAACGGCGTTCTGACGACGAACGGTATTCCAGTTGTCGTTTCTTCGACAGCAACAGGGTACGAAGGTAAAGCCAACGGCGTGACAGTATTCACTCTGGTGATCGATCCACTGACAGGCGCGTACACATACACGCAGTTCAAAAATCTTGATCACGCAGACAATTCCAACCCGAACGATGAAATCACGCTGAGCTTCGGCGCGAAAATCATCGATTACGACGGTGACTCACAAACAGCCCCGATCATCATCCACATCGTTGATGATGGTCCGGACTTCCAATCTTGCGGTTGCGGTCCGAAACCAGACAAAGGTCTGGAGATCGTTGACGAAACAAACCTGACAGGTGGCCCAGCCATCGAAACAGGCAAGTTGGATGCAAACTTTGGCGCAGACGTTCCGGGTCATTACGCATTCAATCCGGGTTCCTTTACTTCTTCGGGTT